>CAYVVW010000023.1:0-18775 GCA_964455335.1 uncultured Marvinbryantia sp. | reverse complement strand
TTTAAGGCTGTAAATTTTTAGCAAAACGAGCGGGGGTTTTTACCCCGGTATCATACTATGACGTAGTCGTCAAAAGCATTTTGACGCCCGAGACACACGGATTTCGCGCCAATAGACGCTTGTGTCATACTGTAATGCCAAGGTAGAAAGCCCTTTCCCGCGATGGATGGGCACGATGGAACATCGTGCCAAATGCACGGAACAATCCGTAGGGCATCTTTTTCACGTAACATCATACTACAGAATACACAGGAAAAAGGAAAAGGGGAACGCCATGAAGTGGATTGCGAAAATGGAACGGAAATATGGGAGGTACGCCATTCACAACCTCTCCGCATATATCATCGCGCTTTACGCGGCGGGCTATTTGATGCAAGTTCTAAGCCCGCAGATCTTTGGCTATCTGACGCTGGAGCCGCGCGACATTTTGCGCGGGCAGATCTGGCGCCTGGTGTCCTGGGTGCTGATTCCGCCCGACAGCCTGGATCTGTTCACGATCTTGATGCTGTATTTTTACTATTCCGTCGGCACGGCGCTGGAGCGCACCTGGGGGGCGTTTCGCTATAACCTGTACATTTTTTCGGGCATCCTTTTTACGGTCATCGGGGCGTTTGTGCTGTATGGCATCCTGCGCGCCATGTATGCGCCCGCAGTGCCGTCTTTGGGCTCCGCGTTTAGCACGTATTACATCAGCATGTCGATTTTGCTGGCGTTTTCCGTCACCTATCCCGACATGCAAGTGATGCTGATGTTTTTCATCCCCATCAAAATGAAATGGCTGGGGGTGTTTTATGGCGTGCTGATGGTGTTCTCGTTCTTGCAAAGCGGGTGGCCGAGCCGCGTGGTGATGCTGGCTTCCCTCTTGAATTTCCTGGTATTTTTCCTCGGGACGCGCGACTGGAAGCGGTATTCCTACAAGGAGCAGCAGCGCAAGCGGGAGTTTCACAAGGCCGTCGCGCCCACCAGGGTGAAGCGGGCGGCATCCGAAGCGCGCCACAAATGCGCGGTCTGCGGGCGCACGGAAAAAGACGGGGCAAACCTGGAGTTTCGCTTTTGCTCAAAATGTGACGGCAACTATGAATATTGCCAGGATCACCTGTTTACGCACGAGCATGTGAAAGCGGGGGGACGATGAAAAAGTTTTTCACAAAAAATACGGTGGCACGTGTGGCGAACGCGGCCTTTTTGGTGGCGTCGCCCGTGCTTGCGCTCCTTCTTCTGGAGTTTTATACCCACGTGCCGTGGGATCTGACGCCGCCCATTTTTTTTCTGAACTTACTCTTTTATTATCTGTTGTATGGCATCCTCACCTGCCTTTTTGGGAGCAGCGCCTGGGGATATGCGGTCGCCCCGTTGCTCGTGATGCTGTTTGGGCTGGCCAATTACCTGGTCGTGGACGCCAGATCCTCGCCCATTCTGCCGTGGGATCTGTACTCCATCCGCACGGCGGTGTCCGTGGCGGGCAATTACGAATACGAGATCACGCCGCGCGTCGTCTGGGTGGTCCTTGGTTTCCTGTTGCTGGCATTTCTCGGCAGCAGGACAAGGCTGAAAATTAAAAAGTGGCGCGTGCGGATTCCCATGCTTGCCGGTTTTGCCGCGGGCATGGCACTTTATGTGGCAAGCATCGGGTCGGAAAAAACGGTGGAGGCGGTCGGCCTTGACACGACCTTGTTTACGCCCAATGTGCTTTACCGCAACAATGGCATCGCTGCGGGCTTTCTGGGCACCTTAAAATATCTGATGGTGGAAAAACCGGAGGGGTACGCGCCCGAGGCCGTCATGGAAGCCGCCGCGCCGTACATCGAAGCGGCGGAACATGCGCAGGCATCCTCATTGGGCAGCGCAGCAGAAGACGAGCAGGGCGCTTCATCGGGCAGCGCAGCAGAAGACGAGCAGGGCGCTTCATCGGGCAGCGCGACAGAAGACGAGCAGGGCGCTTCATCGGGCAATGCGACAGAAAATGCGCAGAGTGCCGCGTCGGAGAATGGGAAGGATGCTGCGCTCCCCAACATTGTCGTCATTATGGATGAGGCGTTTTCGGATTTGTCTGTGTTTGGCGCGTTTGAGACGGACATGGATTACATGCCGTTCCTGCGCTCACTCACGGAGCATACCGTCAAGGGAAACTGCTATGTGTCTGTCAAGGGCGGCAATACCGCCAACAGCGAGTATGAGTTTTTGACGGGCGACACGATGGCGTTTTTGCCCGTCGGCAGCGTGCCTTACCAGCAATACATCAAGCAGCCGATGCCGAGCGTGGCCAATCACTTGAAAAACCTGGGCTACCACACCGTGGGCATCCACCCCTATCTGCCAAATGGGTGGTTTCGCGACCAAGTCTACCCGATGCTCGGGTTTGACGAGGCCTTGTTCCGCCCGGATTTTGACGCGCCGCGGATTCTGCGCGGCTATGTGAGCGACGATTCCGCATTTGCGAAAATCATGGAGCAGTTTGAAGCGAAAGAGCCTGGCGAGCCGCTGTTTGTCTTTGAGGTGACCATGCAAAACCACGGCGGCTACAGCAAGGACTCGAAGGACTTCCATGAAACGGTCCACCTGACCCAGCTGCCGGACAAGACGACATCCGTGCGCGCGGCGGAGAAATATCTCACGCTGATGCTGGAGACGGACCGCGCCTTTGAGACATTGGTCAGTTATTTTTCGCATTATGAGGAGGACACGGTGGTCCTGCTCTTTGGCGACCACCAGCCGTCCGACTACATCACCAACACGTTTTTGCGCCTGCTCGGCAAGAGCCGCGCGGATGAGGAGGTCTTTTTTGACAATTACGTTGTCCCATTTGTGATGTGGGCCAATTTTGACATCGGGCAGGAGCAGGTCGACGCCATCAGCCTCAACTACCTGTCCGGCCTTTTGCTGGAAAAGGCGGGCGTGCCCTTAAGCGCCTACCAGACCTACTTGCAAGAGCTGCGCCAGGAGATCCCAGCCATCACGGCAAACATGGTCTATGCAGACGGCGAGCGGCTGCCCTTAGACGAGGGGCTTGCGGCCAAGGAGGATCTGCTTGGCACTTACAACCTCTTTACCTACAACCACTTGTCAGACCCGAAGCACCGCGTCCAGGGATTCTACGAGTGACGGCCACGAAATCATTCCCAAAATAAGAGCCGCGAAATAATTCTCAAAATAAGTACTTGCAAATGGAAAAAGAGTGTGGTAGACTGGTGAGGTCTTAGAGAAACGCCGGCGTGTCGGAATGGCAGACGAGGCAGACTCAAAATCTGTTGTGGGCAACCACGTGTGGGTTCAAGTCCCACTGCCGGCAGATGAACATCCAGCAAGCCCGAAAATACTTGGTTTCCCAGTGTTTTCGGGCTTGTCTTTTCTTTCAGGCAAAGGGACGCCTTTTGGCGATTTTCCACACATGGGGAAGCAGCGGGATGGATTGTAAAACGGCACAGCAGAAAATCATGCCCTATATCGAGCGCAAACTCTCGCCCGCCGAGGCGGAGGACTTTATCGCGCATGTCCGCGGGTGCAAGGAGTGCAGCGAGGAGCTGGAGGTGTACTTTACCATTTACTATGCCCTCGAAAAGCTCGACAACGACGCGACGGACACGTTTGACATCCAGGGTCTTTTGGAGCGCGACTTGCAGCAGTCGGAAAAAGCCCTGCGCCGCTACCACATGAGGCAATTTTACCGCCGCGTCTTTGTGGCCTGCGGCGTGGTGTTTGCCGCCGCGGCGCTTTTTACGGCGGGGCAGTTTTTGTGGTATGGGAGCGGAAAGCAGACGACTTTTTACCAGATCTTCCTAAAGGAGGACGGGCAAAGCCAGGAGGCAGAGGCCACCGAGGGGGCATCGGATCAGACGCGGGCGGACACTGCCAAGCAGGGCGGGGATTCTGTGGAGACCGCCTTGGAACAGGCGGGGCTTGCGCAGGAAAATCAGGAAAAAGAATACGTGGAAAAAGAGGGCTTTGGTGAGGAGCGCCTGGAACAAGAGAGCCGGGAAAGGGAAGGCTTGGACAAAGCGGCTTTAGAAATAGAGACGGGCAGGGGAGTGCCGGCGGTCATCACGACGCCCGAGACAGAGGCACAGCCGTCGGCGTAGAAGGAGCGTTATGCAGGAAAAGATTGTTTTGATAGACGGGCACAGCATTTTGAACCGCGCCTTTTATGGCGTGCCGGATCTGACCAATTCCGAGGGGCTGCACACGAACGCGGTTTATGGTTTTTTGAACATTTTGCTGAAAATCCTGGACGAGGAGCGGCCGGAGTACCTCGCCGTGGCCTTTGACGTGGGCAAGCCGACGTTTCGCCACCAGATGTATGCGGCATACAAGGGCACGCGCAAGCCGATGGCGGAGGAGTTGCGGCAGCAGGTTCCCGTCATCCAGGAATTGCTCGCGGCCATGGGCGTGCCTTTGATGATGCTTGCGGGCTACGAGGCGGATGACTTGCTCGGCACGGTGGCCAGGCAGGCAGAAGGGGCGGGGCTGTTGGTGTCGGTGATTTCGGGCGACCGCGACTTGCTGCAGCTCGCCACGGAGCGGGTGTGCGTGCGCATCCCTAAGACCAAAAAAGACGGCACTCACATCGAGGATTACCATTGGCGGGAAGTCGTGGAGGCCTACCACGTCACGCCGCCGCAAATTGTAGACCTAAAGGCACTGATGGGGGATGCGTCCGACAACATTCCGGGCATCCCAGGGGTGGGGGAGAAAACGGCGGCAAAAATCATCGCCCAGTTCGGGACGGTCGAAAATGCCCATGCCCACTTAGACGAGGTGCAGCCAAACAAGGCGCGCGTATCACTCGGGGAACATTACGACCTGGCCGAGCTTTCCAAAAAATTGGCAACGATCGACACCGCAGTGCCATTTGCGCTCGATTTGGCGCAGGCGCGGGTGGGGAATCTCTACACCGACGCGGCATTGGACATTTGCAGGCGGCTGGAGTTCAAAAACATCCTCGCGCGGTTTTCGCAAAAGCCGCGCGCCGACGCGGCGTCGCTGCGCCTTGCGTTTCCCGCGACGGCAGGAGAGGCCGAGGAGATCGTGGCCCGCCTTGTGCGGGGGCAGTCGTTTGGGTTTTGCGTCCTTTGCGAGACCTCGGGCGGGCAGGATGCGCAGCCTTTTTATGGGCTTGCGGTTTTTGGCGCGGGGGAGGGATGCTTCTTTCGCGAAAATGGCGAATTGAGCCAGGCCTACCTACGGGAATGGCTGCGCCGCTGCATGAAAGGGGCGCGTGCCGTCACCATTGGCTTAAAGGCGCAGCTGCCCTGGATTTGCGCGCGGGAGGAGCTTGGAGCGGGCGAGACCCTGCCTTTCATCGACGACGCGCAGATCGGCGCATATTTGCTCGACCCCACAAAGGGGCAGTACCCTTACGAGGACATCGCAAAGACGTATGCGGGGCTTTTCCTGCCCTCCAGGCAGGATCTGATCGGAAAGCAGACCCTGGCGGACGCGGACGCGGATGGGCAAAAGGCCGCGCATTATGCGGTATCTCTTGCCTGCGCCGCCCATTCTGCCATGGGGAACATGCGGGAAAAATTGCGCGAGGCCGAGATGTACGCGCTGTATGAGACGGTGGAAATACCCCTTGTCTACACGCTTTTTGACATGGAACAGGCCGGCATTTGCGTCAATGCCGCCGCGCTTCGGGCCTACGGCGACGAACTTAAGGTGCAAATCGACCGTCTGGAGCAGGAAATTTACCAGGATGCGGGCGAGGCGTTTAACATCAATTCCCCCAAGCAGCTGGGCGTGATTCTGTTTGAGAAACTCAAATTGCCCGGCGCAAAAAAGACCAAAAGCGGGTATTCCACCGCGGCAGACGTGCTGCAAAAGATGGACGCGCCGATTGTGGAGAAAATCCTCACGTACCGCCAGATGGCGAAACTCAAGTCCACCTACGCGGACGGGCTTGCCAGCTTCGTCCGCGCGGATGGGAGAATCCACGGCACGTTCCACCAGACCATCACGGCGACGGGGCGCATCAGCAGCGCGGAGCCAAACTTGCAAAACATCCCCGTGCGCACGGAACTCGGCAGGCAGCTGCGCAAGATCTTCACCGCGGGCGAGGGCAAAGTCCTGGTCGACGCGGATTATTCGCAAATCGAGCTGCGCGTTCTTGCGGCGCTCTCAGGCGACGAGGCTCTGATCGGCGCGTTTTTGCAAGGCGCGGATATCCACAGGCTGACCGCCTCGCAGGTGTTCCACGTTCCCTTTGACGAGGTGACGCAGGAGCAGCGGCGAAACGCAAAGGCAGTCAACTTTGGCATCGTCTATGGCATCAGCGCCTATGGCCTCAGCGAGGACTTGCGCATCCCCGTCAAGGAGGCCGCGGACTATATTGAAAATTATTTTCAGACGTACCCAAAGGTCAAGGCCTTTCTCGACCAGTCGGTGAAGGACGCCAGGGAAAAAGGGTACGCGCAGACCGTTTTCCACAGGCGGCGGCCGGTGCCGGAGCTGAAGTCCGCCAATTTCGCCACGCGTTCCTTTGGCGAGCGCGTCGCCATGAATTCCCCCATACAGGGAACGGCGGCGGACATCATCAAGATCGCGATGGTGCGCGTAAGCGCGCGCCTCAAAAAAGAGGGGCTGCGGGCGCGGCTCATCCTGCAAGTGCACGACGAACTGATCGTGGAGGCAGACCCCGCGGAGCAGGCGATCGCCTGTGGCATTGTAAAGGAAGAAATGGAGAGTGCCGCGCAGCTGGCCGTGCCCATGGTGGCAGACGTGCACACCGGGAAAAGCTGGTACGAGGCACACTGAGCGGATGCGGCATTTTTTTTGCAGTAATATCATG
This sequence comes from uncultured Marvinbryantia sp., assembly GCA_964455335.1. Taxonomy (GTDB): domain Bacteria; phylum Bacillota; class Clostridia; order Lachnospirales; family Lachnospiraceae; genus Marvinbryantia. The sequence continues at coordinate 11,994 of CAYVVW010000023.1, read as the reverse complement.
ATGTCGCGGTAAAAAGATGCCCTACGGATTGTTTCGTGCTTCGCACTCCCACAATCCTACCCGATATTCGGAAATCGTGGGGTCCCTTCCCCACTTTTTTCCTCATATCGGGCGGGTATCAAGCCCGTGTCCCCACTGACATGCAAGCATGTCGTGGGCAAGGGCTTTCTACCCTGGCATCATATCATTGTTGGGAGATGGGAATGGCATGAAAGTGCTCGGCATCACGGGCGGCGCGGGCGCTGGAAAAAGCACGGCGCTTGCCTATCTGCGGGAGCGCTATGGCGCGCGCACGCTGTCGCTCGACCAGGTGGCGCACCGTCTGATGGAACCAGGTGGGAGCTGTTACGCGCCGATTCTGGAGGCCTTCGGGCAAGTGTGCGCGCCCGACGGGCGCATTGACCGCGCAAAACTCTATGAGGCGTCCTTTCGGCAGGATCAGACGCGGGAGCGGCTCAATGCCATCGTCCACCCGCGGGTAAAGGACGCGGTACGCGCGTGGGTCGCGCGCGCGCAGCAAATGCGCGCGGGGGGCGCGCCATTTTTGGCGCTGGAGGCCGCCCTGCTTTTGGAGGACAATTACCGCGAGATCTGCCAGGAGATCTGGTATGTGCGCGCGGGGGAGGCGGTGCGCGCTGATCGGATGCGGGAGACGCGCGGATATTCGGCGGAGCGCGCGCGGCAGCTGTTTCGCGCGCAGATGACAGACCAGGCGTTTCAAAGCGCGTGTGACTTCGTCGTGGAAAATGAGACGGGCGACGTGCAAGACCTCTACCGGCAACTGGACAGAGGCGTCCGGGAACACGGGTTCGTGTGATGACACAAGCGCCAAAAGCCGAAGTCACATACGTTTGTCGTTTCCGATAGGATGCTTGCGGACGGGCTTTCCAGCGCGGAAAGGGCAGAAAGGAGCCAAAATCATGGATTTGTGCAGTCTTGCGAGTGGGAGCAGCGGAAATTGCATTTACGTCGGCACAGAGCGCACGTGCGTGCTGATTGACATGGGGGTCAGCGCAAAAATGGCGCAGCAGGGGCTTGCGTCCATCGGGCGCGCGCTGCCGGACATCCAGGGCATTTTGGTCACGCACGAACATTCCGACCACATCCGGGGCATCGGGGTCGCCGCGCGGAAATTGGGCGTGCCGATCTATGCCACGGCGGGCAGCATCCGCGCCATCAAAAACATGCGCTCCTTAGGCGCAATCGACGGTGCGCTTTTCCAGGAGATTCGCCCCGACGTGCCCTTTTCTGTGGGCGATTTGCACATCCGCCCTTTTCGCACCTCGCACGACGCGGCGGATCCTGTGGCCTACCGCATGGAGTCCGGCGGCAAGTCTGCGGCTGTGGTGACAGACCTTGGCACTTTCGACGGCGACACCATCGCCCGCCTGCAGGGGCTGGACGCCATCTTGCTAGAGGCCAACCACGACGTGCGCATGCTGCAGGCGGGGAGCTACCCCTACTACCTTCAGCAGCGCATCTTGGGCAACCGGGGCCACCTCTCAAACGAAAACGCGGGGCGGCTGCTCAATGCCATCCTGCACGACGGCATGCGCCACATATGCCTGGGGCACTTAAGCCAGGAAAACAATTACGAGCAGCTGGCGATCGAGACCGTGCGCCTGGAAATCGACCAGGGCGAGACGCCCTACCGGGCGGGGGATTTCCCCATCACCGTGGCGAGGCGCGATGGGGCGTCCGAGAGGATTTGTATCGAGTGAGGAGGTGAGCGATGATGCCTACGGATTGTTCCGTGCTTCGCACTTTCACAATCCTACCCGATATTCGGAAATCGTGGGACCCCTTCCCCACTTTTTCCTCATGTCGGGCGGGTATCAAGCCCATGTTCCCACAGACATGCAAGCATGTCGTGGGAAAGGGTTTTCTACCCTGGCATCATCATTTTCTGATTGAAAATTTGGCAGAATGCGTCTATAATGGCAGAGGGTGGCGCAGAGGGCAGCGCCCCCGACAACGAATGAGAAAGGAGCCAATTCATCATGGGATTTATTGATGAGATCAAACAACGGGCGAGAAGTGACAAGAAAACCATCGTGCTTCCGGAGACGGAGGACGCGCGGACGTATGAGGCGGCGGCGCAAATCTTAAAAGAGGGCATCGCAAACCTTGTCCTGGTGGGAAGCGAGGAGGCGGTCAAAAAAGGCGCGAACGGCCTGGATATTTCGGGCGCGGTCGTGGTGGATCCCGCGACTTCCGAAAAGACGCAGGGCTATATCGACAAACTGGTGGAGCTGCGCGCCAAAAAGGGCATGACAGCGGAGCAGGCGCGTGAGATTTTGCTCACCAATTACCTCTACTATGGCGTGATGATGGTCAAGATGGGCGACGCGGACGGCATGGTTTCCGGCGCGTGCCACTCCACGGCGGACACCCTGCGCCCCTGCCTGCAGATCCTAAAGACAAAGCCCGGCACCAAGCTGGTCTCTTCCTTCTTTTTGATGGTGGTTCCGGACTGCGCGTATGGCGCGGATGGCACGTTCGTGTTTTCCGACTGCGGCCTTGTGCAAGACCCGAACGCGGAAGAGCTGGCATCCATCGCGGCGTCGAGCGCCGAGTCGTTTTCCCAGCTGGTCCAAAAAGAGCCGATTGTGGCGATGCTGTCACACTCCACCATGGGCAGCGCGAAGCACGCCAAGGTTGACAAAGTAAAAGAGGCGACCAGGATCGCAAAAGAGCAAAACCCGGGGCTGAAGCTAGACGGCGAGCTGCAGCTGGACGCGGCGATCGTCCCGTCCGTCGGATCCTCGAAAGCCCCCGAGAGCGCGGTGGCGGGAAAGGCGAACGTCCTGATTTTCCCGGACCTTGACGCGGGCAACATCGGATACAAACTGACTCAGCGGCTGGCAAAGGCGGAGGCGTATGGACCGGTCACCCAGGGCATCGCAAAGCCTGTCAACGACCTCTCCCGCGGGTGCGCGGCCGAGGACATCGTGGGCGTCGTGGCCATCACGGCGGTGCAGTGCCAGACAGAACTATAAGCGAGACGAAAGGAATCACGACATGAACGTATTGGTGATCAATTGCGGGAGTTCCTCCCTGAAGTACCAGCTCATCAACGCCGACACAGAGGAAGTGCTGGCAAAGGGCCTGTGCGAGCGCATCGGCATCGACGGGCGGCTGACCTACCAAAAGACCGGCCTGGAAAAAGAGACGACCGAGGCCGCCATGCCCACCCACAAGCAGGCCATCCAGATGGTGCTGGATGCCCTTGTAAATGAAAAGACAGGCGCCATCGCTTCCCTTTCGGAAGTGGGGGCCACGGGACACCGCGTCGTGCACGGCGGAGAGAAGTTCGCAAAGTCTGTCCGCATCGACCAGGAGGTCCTCTCGGCCATCGAGGCGTGCAACGACCTTGCCCCCTTGCACAACCCGGCCAACCTCATCGGCATCCACGCCTGCGCGGAGCTGATGCCAGGCGTGCCGATGGTGGCGGTCTTTGACACCGCTTTCCACCAGACCATGCCAAAGAAAGCCTACCTTTATGGGCTTCCCTATGCCTATTATGAGAAGCACGCAGTGCGCCGCTATGGGTTCCACGGCACGTCTCACAGTTTTGTGTCCGCCCACGCGGCCGCATTTTTGGGGCTGGATCTTGCCCATTCCAAGATCATCGTGGCGCACCTGGGCAATGGCGCGTCCGTCAGTGCTGTGCAAGACGGCAAATGCGTGGATACCTCCATGGGCCTGACGCCCTTAGAGGGGCTTGTGATGGGCACGCGGTCGGGCGACTTAGACCCCGCCATCTTGGAGTACCTCGCCAAAAAAGAGGGTCTGGATCTCTCAGGCATCCTCAATGTCCTCAACAAAAAATCCGGCGTCTTTGGGCTTTCCAAAGAGCTTTCCAGCGACTTCCGTGACCTGGAGGCGGCCATGCGCGATGGCAATTCCTACGCAAAGGACGCCATCGACGTGTTCTGCTACCGCGTGGCGAAATACATCGGCGCTTACGCGGCGGCCATGAACGGGGTGGACGCCATCGCATTTACGGCGGGCATCGGCGAAAATGACGGGTACGTGCGCGAGACCGTCGTCTCCTACCTGGGGTATCTCGGCATCACGCTCGACGCGGCGGCCAACGAAAAGCGGGGGGAGGACTGCCTCATCTCCACGGCCGATTCCAAGGTCAAGGTGGCCGTCATCCCGACAAACGAGGAGCTTGCGATCTGCCGCGAGACCGTCGCCCTTGTGCGCTAGGCGAAGCGGCGCGTTGGCCGCGATCTTTTTGTGTTGACAAATGAAAAGCGCATGGGTATAATGACAAAGAGTGATAGGAGATTGCGATGCAAATCGATCTGAGCGCGTTATTCGAGTCCGACGGGAAAGAAGCACAGTTTCAGGTTTTGCCGCAGATAAACCAATTTGTCTCAAAAATGGGAGTCTTTCCTATCAGGGAAATCGGGCCGGTGCGCCTCTGTGTCCGCAATGTGGGCCGCCGGAAGATCGAGATCCAGGGAGATACGGCCTTAAGCGTCTGCGTTCCCTGCTCCAGGTGCCTCAAGGAGGTGGAGGTGGCGATGCCTCTGCGGTTCGTGCGAGAGGCGCGTGATCTGCCGGAACAGGCGGAGGGAGAGGATGCGCTGGACGCGCGGGAGTGCCTGGACGGCGCGTCGCTCGACGTGGATGCGCTTCTTTTGCAGGAGCTATCCCTCGCGTGGCCTTACCAGGTGTTGTGCAAGCCCGACTGCAAGGGCATTTGCGCCAAGTGCGGGGCAGACTTAAACGAGGGGGATTGCGGGTGCCAGGACGCGCCTGCGGACCTTCGGATGGCAAAAGTCCTGGATCTGTTCCAAACCATGCAAAACATGAAGGAGGTGTGAACCGTGTCAATTTGTCCAAAAAATAAATCGTCCAAGTCGAGAAGAGACAAAAGAAGGGCCAATTGGAAAATGACCATTCCAAACCTGGTCGCGTGCAGCAAGTGCGGCGAGCTGATGCTCTCCCACAGAGTATGCAAAAATTGCGGCACATACAATAAAAAAGAGATCATCGCACAGGATTGAACCAAGTGGCGCGCTTGCCAAGAGGGCAGGCGCGCTCTTTTGGTTGCGCACGAAAAAAGGAGCGTGGCAGTATGCTTGAGCAAGTACGCGTGGCGGTCGACGCGATGGGGGGCGACTTTTGGCCATCCGAGCCGGTAAAGGGCGCGGTGGGGGCCGTGCGGGAGCACGCGGGCGTCCAGGCGCTTCTGGTGGGCAAGCCGGACGTGATAGAGGCGGAGCTTGCCAAATACGAGTACCCAAAGGAGCGCGTGTGCATTGTGCCCGCGTCCGAGGCCATTGAGACGGGAGAGCCGCCCGTCAACGCCGTCCGCAGAAAAAAGGATTCCTCGATCGTGGTGGGCATGAACCTCGTCAAGCGGGGCGAGGCCGACGCATTCGTCTCGTCGGGCAGCACGGGCGCCGTCCTGGTGGGAGGGCAGCTCATCGTCGGCCGGCAGCGGGGCGTGGAGCGACCGCCCCTCGCGACGCTCATCCCGACGGCAAAGGGCGTGTCGCTCCTGCTCGATTGCGGGGCGAACGTGGACGCGCGCTCCTCGCACCTGGTCCAGTTTGCCCGCATGGGCTCCGTCTACATGAAACATATCCTCGGCGTGCCAAACCCCAGCGTGGGCATCGTCAACATCGGCGCGGAGGAGGAAAAGGGCAATGCCCTGGTCAAGGAGACCTACCCGCTTTTGAAGGCCTGCGCCGACATTTCCTTTGCCGGGAGCGTGGAGGCAAGGGACATTCCGGCGGGCGCGTGCGATGTCATCGTCTGCGAGGCCTTTGTGGGGAATGTCATCCTAAAGCTTTACGAGGGGGTCGGCGCTACCTTGATCGCAAAGATCAAGGAGGGCATGATGGGCAGCCTGCGGTCCAAACTGGGCGCGCTTCTTGTCAAGCCTGCCCTGAAAAAGACCTTAAAGGCATTTGACGCCACCCAATATGGCGGCGCGCCCATGCTCGGCCTAAAGGGGCTGGTCGTCAAGGCCCACGGCAGCGCAAAGAGCGTGGAGATCCAAAATGCCATCTGGCAGTGCGCGCAGTTCCAGCAGCAGCGCATCGGCGAAATCACAAAAGAATTGTTTGCGGAAAAAGAACAGAGTTAGGGAGAGTCAATCATATGGAGTTACAGAAATTGCAAAATATCATCGCGGAAGTGATGAACGTGGACGCGGACGAGATCACCGCGGAGACCACCTTTGTGGACGACTTAGGGGCAGATTCCCTGGATGTCTACCAGATCATCATGGGCATCGAGGAAGAGTTTGACCTGGAAATCCCCAACGAGGAGGCAGAAAAAATCGTCTCCGTGGGGGATGCGGTCGAGGCCATCAAAAACGCGCGCAGCGAAAAATAGATGCCATAAGGACACGCCAAAAGAAGCAGGAGAACCTGCTTCTTTGCATATGCAAAGCAAACAGGAGGACAGGATGCAAAGGACCATTCAGGAGCTAGAGGAAACCATCGGATACCATTTTCACGACCGGAACCTTGCAAAGACAGCCCTTTGCCACCGCTCTTACGTGACGGAGCACAAGCAGGAGGGCGTCCGCGACAACGAGCGCCTGGAGTTTTTGGGGGACGCGGTGCTCGAGCTTTCCACGAGCGAGTTCTTATACCACACCTACCCGGACATGAAAGAAGGGGAGATGACCAAGCTGCGCGCCAGCACCGTCTGCGAGCCGACGCTTGCGAAGTGCGCGGCGCAATTTGGCCTCGGCAGCTTTTTGCGCCTCGGGAGGGGCGAGGAGATGACAGGGGGGCGCGAGCGGGATTCCATCGTCTCCGACGCCATGGAGGCCCTGATCGGGGCCATTTTCCTGGACGGGGGATTTGGCGCGGCAAAGGCGTTCATCCAGCGGTTTGTGCTCAACGACGCCGAAAAGAACCGGTCCTTTTCCGACAGCAAATCCGTCTTGCAGGAAATCGTCCAGGCCTCCTGCAAGGGCAACCCCATCAGCTACCGCCTGGTGGCGCAGGAAGGGCCGGTGCACGACCGGGTGTTTGAAGTGCGGCTCTTTATCGGGGAGCGCGCGTATGCGACGGGGCGCGGCCGCTCGAAAAAAAGCGCCGAGCAGGACGCGGCATACCGCACCTTGCTTGCGTGGAAAGGACAGACAGAGGGCAAATGTATCTAAAAAGCATCGAGGTGCAGGGGTTCAAATCCTTCGCCAACAAGATGAAGTTCCAATTTCACAACGGCATCACCGCCATCGTCGGCCCGAATGGGAGCGGCAAGAGCAACATCGCCGATGCCGTGCGCTGGGTCTTGGGGGAGCAGAGCGCGCGCCAGCTGCGCGGGTCCAACATGCAGGACGTCATCTTTTCCGGCACGGAAAACCGCAAGCCCCTGGGGTTCGCCTCCGTTGCCATCACGTTTGACAACAGCGACCACACGCTCCCCGCGTCCTACAGCGAGGTGACGGTCACGCGCCGCCTGTACCGCTCCGGGGAAAGCGCCTATCTGCTAAACGGGACCGGTTGCCGCCTGCGCGACATTCAGGAGCTATTTTACGACACGGGCATCGGCAAAGAGGGGTATTCCATCATCGGCCAGGGGCAGATCGACAAAATCCTAAGCGGCAAGCCCGAGGAGCGCAGGGAGCTCTTTGACGAGGCGGCGGGCATCGTCAAGTACAAGCGGCGCAAGCTCGCCACCCAAAAAAAGCTGGAGAGCGAAAACGCCAACCTCATGCGCGTCAGCGACATTCTCTCTGAAATCGAGCGGCAGATCGGCCCCTTGCAGCGGCAGAGTGAAAAGGCAAAAGTCTATCTGCAAAAAAAAGCGGAGCAAAAAACGCTGGACATCCGCATGTTTTGCCTGGAGGACTTGCGCACGCGCGCCCAGCTGGACACGGTGGAGGGGCACCTTGCCATCTCGGAGGCGGATCTCGCAAAGGCCAAGGAGGACCTTGCGCGCGCCAGGCGGGAATACGAGGACGCGCAGGCAAAGCTCTCCGCGTGCGGCGCTCAGATCGAGCAGGCGCAGGAAGCGGCGCACCGGCAGACCATGCACGCGCAAAAATGCGAGGGGCAGGTCGCGCTTTTGCAGGAGCAGATCCGGTCCGACGCGCGCAGCGGGCAATATTTTGCGGAGCGCATCGCGGCGCTCGACGCGCAAATTGCGAAAAAAGAGGAGCAAACGCGCCAAGCGCAAGACGCATCCCAAAAGATCGGGGAACTTTTGCGCGCGGCGCAAGAAGCGGAGCGGTCACAGGCGCAAAAGGCAGAGGCGCTCTCAGATCAGGCGCGGGCACTCGAGGCGTCCATCCGCGCGGGGCAGGACGCGCGCGTCAAATACCTGCACATGCGCTCCGACGCCCAGGCAAGGCGGGAGCGCGTCGGCACGCTGGCGGAACAGGCAAACATCCGAAAAGCGGAGATTGCCGCCAGGCTGCAAACCGCGCAAAGCGAGGAAGCGACGCGGAAAAAGGCGCGAGCGGACTTAGAGGCAGAGTCCGCCGGCCTTGCGCGATCCATCGCGGATTTGCAGGCGGAAAATGGCCGGCTGGAGCAAGCCATCGGGGAACAGTCCAAAGAAATGGGCCAGACCGGAAAAGACCTCGACGATGCCGCGCGCGCCTACCACCAGGAGGCGTCCCGTCTCGAATCCCTGCGCAATCTCGCCGAGCGCTATGACGGCTATGGCGCGAGCATCCGGAAAGTGATGGAGCAAAGGCAGAGCCACGGCGGCCTAAAGGGCGTGGTGGCGGATCTGATCCGCACCGAAAAAAAATATGAGACGGCCATCGAGACCGCCCTGGGGGGCAGCATCCAAAATATCGTCACGGACAACGAGCAGACGGCGAAGCACATGATCGACTTCCTAAAGAAAAACCGCTTTGGGCGCGCCACGTTTTTGCCCTTGTCCGCCCTGCGCCCGCGCGACGGGCTGGCCCATGCCAAGGCGCTCTACGAGCCTGGGACGGTGGGCGTCGCCAGCACGTTGGTGGATGTCGCCGAGGAGTATGGCACGCTTGCGGACTACCTGCTCGGGCAGACTCTGGTGGTGGACGGCATCGACCACGCCATCGCCATCGCAAAAAAATACAGGCAATCCCTGCGCATCGTCACATTGGACGGGGAACTCCTAAACCCCGGCGGGTCGATGTCGGGCGGGGCGTTCAAAAATTCCAGCAACCTGCTCGGCCGCCGCCGCGAGGTGGAGGAGCTGCAGACGCGCGTGCGGCATCTCAAGGAGAGGGAGCAGGCGCTTCGCCAAAAGCTAGAGGACTTGCGCAAAGCGCGCGGGGCGCTTCGGGAGAGGCTGGAAGCGCAGACAAAACGCCTGCAGGAACAATACCTGCGGCAAAATACCGCAAAGCTGAAATTGGACGAGCTGCTGGGGCAAAATGCGAAAAACGCGCAAGACCACGCGCGGCTCGAAAAAGAGATGGAGCAGATCGCCGCCCAGCTGAAAGACCTGGACGCGCAAACAAAGAGGGCGGACGGCGACTTGTTGGCGGCCTCGGACGGGCTTGCCGCGCAGGAGGCGCAGATAGAGGCCGACCAGGAGACGTTAAGGGCCGTGCGCGAAAAGGAGCAGGCACAGGCAAAGCAAACGGCAGGCGCACAGGCGCAAGTGGCGGAACTCTCACAAAAGGCGCAATTCCTCGCGGAAGATGCCAGGCGCCAAAAAAGCGAGGGGGAGGACTTGCAAAAAGAGCGCGGGGAACTCTTAAAGAGCCATCACCAGTCCGCGCAGGAGACGGCCGATCGGGAGGAGGAGATCCGCGGCTTGCAAGCGGACATCCAAAACGCGCGCGCGGCCGCCGAAGGCCTGCAGGCGCAAGTCGCGCAATTGCAAGAAGAGCGGCAATCCCTATCGGACGCCCACAGCGGGTTTTTCCAGGAACATGAAAAACTGGCCGGACACCTGGGAGAGCTGGAAAAAGAGCGCTTCCGCCTGGAAAACCAAAAAGAGCGGCTAGAGGACTACCGCGCGCGGCAGGTGGGCTATTTGTGGGAAGAATATGGCATGACCGCCAGCGAGGCGCAGGCGGCGCAGGATGCGGACGCGGCGGCCCATGGGCAGCAGGACATTTCCTTTTCACAGGTCAAAAAGCGCATCGGGGAGTTAAAAAATGAGATCCGATCCCTGGGACCAGTGAACGTCAATGCCATCGAGGAATACAAGGAGGCGGCCGAACGCCACGACTTTTTGCGCGCCCAGCACGACGACCTTGTCAAGGCGGGAGAGGCCCTGCGCGCCATCATCCGCGAACTGGACGAGGGGATGCGCCGCCAGTTTTCCGAAAAATTCGCCAAAATGCAAGAAGCGTTCGACCAATCCTTCCGCGAGCTTTTCGGCGGGGGGAAAGGCACCCTGGAGCTTGTGGAGGACGGAGACATGCTAGAGGCGGGCGTGCGCATCATCGCCCAGCCCCCCGGGAAAAAACTGCAAAACATGATGCAGCTCTCCGGCGGCGAAAAGGCGCTGACGGCCATCGCCCTTTTGTTTGCCATCCAGAGCATGAAACCCTCGCCATTTTGCCTGCTCGACGAGATAGAGGCCGCGCTCGACGAAAACAACGTGGCGCGGTACGCGGAATATCTCAAAAAATTGACAGCGCACACGCAATTCATCATGATCACACACCGGCGCGGCACCATGGCGGCGGCCGACCGCCTGTACGGCATCACCATGCAGGAAAAAGGTGTCTCCACGCAAGTCTCGGTCAGCCTGGTGGAAAACGAGCTGTCGTAAACGACCAAAACAAAAATCGCGTTGTCGTTTGCGATAGATCCGTAAACGATTAAAACAAGTTTTGTCGTTTGCGATGTCTCAGTCTATAGATCAGCGAGAACACGCGTGTTATCGTAAACGACAAAAATATTTGCCGTTTACGATAGGCCATCCGAGGGATGCGCACGAATTTGCTACGGAATCATGCTGCTTATGCGCATCGGGACCGTGTGTCTTGGGCGTCAAAAGGGGTTCTGATGTTCCAATCGAGAGGATGGGAAAGATAACATGGAAGAGAAAAAAGGCTTTTTTAAGCGACTGGCGGCGGGGCTGTCCAAGACAAGGAACAACATCGTATCCGGGATCGACAGCATCTTCAGCGGATTCTCCAGCATCGATGAGGACTTTTACGAAGAGATCGAGGAGACGCTCATCATGGGCGACCTGGGCATCAACGCCACCACGGCAATCATCGAGGAACTCAAGCGGAAAGTCAAGGAAAACCGCATCAAGGAGCCGTCGGAGTGCAGGCGGTACCTCATCGAGAGCATCCGGCAGCAGATGGACGTGGGCGAGACGGCCTACGAGTTTGAAAACCGCACGTCCGTCGTCCTCGTCATCGGCGTCAATGGCGTGGGCAAGACCACGAGCGTGGGAAAATTGGCGGGCAAGCTCAAAGACAGTGGCAAAAAAGTCCTATTGGCGGCTGCGGACACCTTCCGCGCGGCGGCCGGGGAGCAGCTGGCAGAGTGGGCAAACAGGGCCGGCGTGGAGATCATCTCCGGCCAGGCTGGGTCCGATCCCGCGGCCGTAGTTTACGACGCGGTGGCCGCCGCAAAGGCGCGCCACGCGGACGTGCTGCTCTGCGACACAGCCGGGCGGCTGCACAACAAGAAAAACCTGATGAATGAGCTGGGAAAAATCCACCGCATCCTGGAGCGCGAATACCCGGAGGCCTATCGCGAGACCCTGGTCGTCGTGGACGGGACATCCGGCCAGAACGCGCTCGCCCAGGCGCGCGAGTTCGCGCAAGTGACAGACGTGACCGGCATCATCCTCACCAAACTTGACGGTACGGCCAAGGGCGGCATCGCCGTGGCCATCCACTCCGAGCTGGGGATCCCGGTCAAATACATCGGCGTGGGCGAGCGCATCGATGACCTGCAAAAATTCGACGCAGAGGCATTCGTCAACGCACTCTTCCTCACAGAAGGGGAAAGCGGGCACAGAAAGTTGTGAGGGGATCCTCCCGGACTACTTGCAGAGAAAGGACAGTGAGGTGGTAAGCATGCTGATGGCAGAATA
>CAYVVW010000022.1:2566-19604 GCA_964455335.1 uncultured Marvinbryantia sp. | reverse complement strand
CGTCGATGGCGGCAAGCGGCGATTCCCCCGTGCCCGTCGGCTCGTAAGACTGCACGTCCGGCAGGCGCAAGGGCAGCTCTTCCTCCGGCACCGGCACAGCGCCGCAGTGCGCGCAGTGGACGATGGGGATCGGCTCGCCCCAATAGCGCTGGCGGGAAAATACCCAGTCGCGCAGCTTATAATTGACCGTCGCGCGGCCGATGCCCTTTTTTTCGATGATGTGCGGCGCTTCTTTTTTCAAGACGGACGACTCCATGCCATCCCACTCCCCGGAATGGATCATCGTCCCAGCCGCCTCGGTGTAAGCCTCTTCCAGGACTTCTTGCGCTTTCCCGTCCTTGGCGATGACCTGCACGATCGGAATGTCAAACTTTTTCGCAAAGGCAAAGTCGCGGTCGTCATGCGCGGGAACGCACATGATGGCGCCCGTTCCATAATCCGCGAGCACATAGTCGGACAGCCAGATGGGGATGTCCTCTCCGCTTAAGGGGTTTTTGGCGTAGCTGCCGGTAAACACGCCTGTCTTTTCCTTGTCCTGCATACGGTCCACGTTGGACTTCATGGACGCGTCCAGGATATATTGCTCCACGGCCTGCCTCGCCGCGTCCGTGGCCAGGCGCCGCGCAAGCGCGTGCTCTGGTGCGAGAACCATAAAGGTCGCGCCATACAATGTGTCGGGACGCGTGGTATATACCGTGATGGCCTCATCCATCCCAACCACCGGAAATACGACTTCCGCGCCATACGACTTGCCGATCCAGTCGGTTTGCATCTTTTTTACTTTTTCCGGCCAGTCGAGCTTTTCCAGGTCAACCAGCAGGCGCTCCGCATATTTCGTGATGGCAAGCATCCACTGGCGCAGGTTTTTCTTGGTCACGGGAGAGCCGCAGCGCTCACAGGCGCCATTGACGACTTCCTCGTTCGCAAGCCCCGTCTTGCACGAAGGACACCAGTTGATCGGAAATTCCTTTTCGTAGGCCAGCCCCTCTTTGAACATTTTCACGAAAATCCACTGCGTCCACTTGTAAAATTCCGGATCGGTCGTGTTGATCTCCCGATCCCAGTCGTAGATGGCGGAAATCTGGCCCAGCTGCTCCTTGAAATGCCGGACATTTTCCTCCGTGGACTTTTGGGGGTGGACCTTCATCTTGATGGCATAATTTTCGGCGGGAAGCCCAAAGGCATCAAATCCCATCGGGTGAATGAGGTAATGCCCGTTGAGCAATTTGTACCTGCTCCACACGTCAGAGATCACATATCCCCTCCAGTGGCCCACATGCAGGCCGCTGCCCGAGGGATAGGGGAACATATCCAGGCAATAATACTTCGGTTTGGTCTCGTCCGGCGTGTTGATGGGATGCTCCTCCCAGTGCTTGCGCCACTTTTGCTCAATCGCCCTGTGGTTGTACGCTGCCGCCATTGTTTTCTCCCTTTCTCGCCTAGGCATCCAGATATGCCTGGTCTTTCATATATTCGTACAGTTGTTTCGCGCTCGACTGCGCGCGCACCGCGTCCTCGGCCTGCAGCGCGAGTTCCGTAAACGTGCGCACAAGCGCCGTCACCTCAAAATTGGGGTGCTCCAGCTCGATCTCCTGCCTTTCCATCGCGCCGTCCAGCTCGAGGAATGCCTCATAGGGCAGCCCCGTGAGCAGGTTGTTCTCCTCCAGGGTCTTTCTGGCCGCGTTGCTGACCGGCACGCCCTTTTCCAGTTTTTGCTCCAGGGTCATTTCGCGGTTGTTCAGCAAGAAGTTCAAAAGCAGCACGGACTCTTTCGGGTGCTCCGTATTTGCGGAAACGGCATAGAGCACGGTCGGCTTGTAGTACCAGCCGCTGCGCTTGGCATCGGAACTGGCGAGCTGCTTGCCGACAACCATCTCGAACCCTTCCGCCACGGCCTCCTCGCAATAGGCCTCCGCGCTGTTGGTCCAGCCCACCGCCCCCGCGGTCACCTGTTTTGCGAGATCGTACTTGTCAAACGTGTCGACGGGCATCAGCACGCCCTCGTCGATCAATCTTTGGTAAAACTCCATCATCAGCGCAAGATCCTCCTGCGCAAAGAGCAATTCCCCCTCCTCGCCCAGCAGCTTATGCCCGCTTTGCTGCTCCGCATAGGCCGTGCAAAGGAACCAGACAAACTGCGGCTCGGTACTGATGCAATAGATATTTTCCCTGGACAGGACCTTTGCCATGGCAAACAAATCCTCCCACGTGGCAGGCACTTCCAGCCCATGCGACGAAAGTAAGGTCTGATTCCAGTAAAAGGCGGGCGTGTTCAAAGAGATCGGCAGGGCGTTGAGCTTGCCGTCTATGGTGCCCATCTCCTCTTCCTCTTCCGTAAAACTGACCAGGTTGATGTCGCCCCTGTCCTTGTACAGATCAAAAAAGCGGTTCCCGTCCGGCGAGTACTCCTGCAGCCAAGGGTAATTGATCTGCATGACATCCGCCTCCGTGTTCGACATCATCTCCATCCGGATGCGCTCGGAATACCCCACCCAGTTGCTATATTTGAGACTGACTTTGATCTTCGGGTGGCTCTTTTCAAACCTGCGGATCGCGCGAATGGTGTATTCGTGCCGGCTGTCGTTTCCCCACCAGGAGAAAACGATCTCGGTCGGCTGTTCTTCTTTGACCGCCTTGTCCCCTTTTCCCCGGCAGCCCGTGCAGAGCAGGACGCACAGGAGCAGCAAGATCCAATATTTCCGCTTCATCCGCCCTCGCCCCCTGTCTCATCATCTCCCATCTTTGCCGCGTCGTAGAACGTATATCCGTCTTTCCCGCGCCGCTTTGTCTCGTAGAGCGCTTTGTCCGCACGGCGGTACAGGTCTGTGATCGTGGTCGACTTGTCCTTGCAAATCGCCACGCCGATGCTCACGTGGATGTCCGCGTTGTCCTCGTGAATCAGGCGGACGCGGCGGCGGATGTTCTTGATGCGCTCGCCCATGTACACATAGGGATTTTCCTCGGGCGGCACCAACACGACAGCCGCAAACTCGTCGCCGCCGATGCGCCCCGGCAAGTCTTTGTGGTAAATGTCGGCCAGGATGCGCCCGTACTTTTGCAGCACGCGGTCGCCCACGCTGTGGCCGCACACGTCATTCACTTTTTTGAAATCGTCCACGTCGGAGAGGAAGTATGCGATGCTCCCCTCCGTCTCGGGATCCGCGATCAGCTCCTCCGCGTAGCGCTCAAAAGTCATCTTGTTGTAGATGCCGGTCAAAAGGTCAAATTCCGCCTTTTCGCTCAGGCCATACACGAGGTTGTTCAGCGGGTTCGTGATACTGTTCGAGAGGAACCGCGCAAGCATGACACTTAAGAACACGACCGCTATGGCCACAAGCCCCACGATCAGCCGAACCGACTGGTATTCCTTGCGCATGGTCTCCATGGGTATGGTGGAGATGACGCGCCATTTGTACACGCTCGTCTTGATGTTGTACATATAGGAGCTATCCGAGATCGAGACGGAGCTGTGGTCCGCAATGGTCGCGAGCATCTCCTCCGGGAGCGACTGGCCGATCTCGTCATTCTCCGAAGAATAAATGACATAGTTCTTGTCATCCACCAGACGCACGGCCATCTCGGTGCGCACGTCCTGGCTGAAGGAAAACAAGTCGTCGAGATCCAATGCGTAGAGGGAAACCACCAAAACCGCATTGTCGTTCACGCGGTTCGTGTAGTAGATGCGCCGGTAATCCCCGTTGTACCCTGCCAGCACGCCGTCGTGCCGGCCGTCCTCGCTCGTGAGCGCGTCCATTTCTTCAAAGAGCTTGTCGCCAAAGAGCTTTTTCGTGCCGTCCGAAACGCGCCCGACGACCTCCCCGTCGCGGTATAATACGGCAAAGTCGCTATAATTTTCCGTCAGGCCGACGAAGCGGATGTCCTCCGCAATCTCGCTTAGGATCTGCTCCTTTTCCTCGCTGTCCGGAACGACCGTCGGGTCAAACCGGTAGTTTTGCGGATCTGCAAAAATCACGGCGGCGCGCCCCTGCAAGTTGTAAAAATATTGGCGGATGCTCTCGTTCATCTGCGTGTTAAACGATGTCAGAAGGGAGGACGTCTTGTCCTGCATCACGCGGAACGTGATATTCAGCGTGACGGATGTGACGCCCACAACCGCAATTAAGATCAGGAGGGCATACGTAAAAATCAGTCGAAACCGAATTTTCCCCAGATTGTTTTCGGTCTGGTTCGTATCTGCGTCTTCCTCTTTTTTCTTTTTCCAGAATACCTTCACCGCACACCCCTCCATTCGACCTTTTTCTATCCTTATTTTCGCATCTTCTTTATGCGATCGCGCTTTATTTTCGCATCTTCTTTATACAATCTCGCTTTATTTTCGCATTTTCTTTATGCAATCTCTCTTTATTTTTTCGCATCTTCATGCAATCTCTCTTTATTTTTTCGCATCTTCCTGATGCGATCGCGCTTTATTTTCGCATCTTCTTTATGCGCTCTCCCTTTTCGGGTCTTTTTTGATCCCCCCGCTGCCTCAGCGGTAATGCTGCACAACCACTTGCAGGCTGCGCATCTGCCGATATTCCTGCACGGTCGGGTAATAGGTGACCGACAAGGTGACCTCGCTTTTGCGGCCCTGGTAGGCCCGCCCGACCTGCTCCTCGCCAAATGTCCGCTCCAGGTAGGCGCGAAATGCGGCCGCGTCGCCAAAATAGACCGCGTCCATCACCGTGCCCGCCTCGCTCTTTAACCGCAGCCGCACCACGCGCCCTGCGTCCCCGGCTTCCTTGATCGTAAGCACGCGCAGGTTTTTCTGCGCAAAGACAGGCTTTGGGTTGCCCTTGCCATAAGGCTCCAGCACATCGAGCTGCCTAATAAATTCCTCAGAGATGTAGTCAATCGGCATGGCGACGTCGATCAGCACTTTCGGCGTCAGATCCGCTTCTGTCAGACGCGCCTGGGCGTTGAGCCGCTCCCGCATCGGGCCGATGTTGGACTCCTCCAAGGTACAGCCGGCGGCCATGGGGTGCCCCCCAAAGTTGAGAAACAAATCCGCGCACTTTTGCATCTCCGCAAACATGGAGTATGCCGCATTGGATCTCCCAGACCCCTTTACGGCAGACGCGCCCCTCGTTAGGACAAACACCGGACGGTAATAGTGCTCCCGAAGCCTTCCCGCAATGATGCCGGCCAGGCTTTCGTGGCAGTCGGGCAAATAGACCACAAGGACGCGATCCTCCTTTTGCCCCCCGCGCTCGACGAGATCGACCGCCTGCGCGTACCCGCGCTCCGTCAGCTCCTTGCGCCGCCTGTTCAGCTCCACAAGCTCCTCAGCCAACGCGCCCGCCTCCGCGTCCGACTCTGAGAGCAGCAGCCGCAGGGATTTTTTGGCGGTGTCCAGCCGCCCGCCCGCGTTCAGGCACGGCCCTAAGACAAACCCGACATGGTAGGCGCGTATGGGCTTTCCCAAAAGGCCCGCGGCGCGGATGAGCGCGCGGTAGCCGAGATTTTCTGTCCTTTCCAGCCTTTTTAGGGCCTCTTTTACCAAAATACGGTTCTCGCCCGTCAGCTCCATGACATCCCCGACGGTGGCAAACCCCGCATATTCCAAAAAAACGTCGCTCTCCGCGTCTGGCCTGCCCTCGGCCTCATAGAGCGCAACCATCAGCTTATAGGCGACGGCAGCCCCGCACAGATGCTTGTAGGGGTAGGGGCACCCCGGCTGCCGCGGGTTCACCACCACGTCCGCGTCCGGCAAGGATGGCCCAGGCTCATGGTGGTCTGTCACGATCACCGTCATCCCCAAGGAGCGCGCATAGGCGACTTGGCTCACGGCGGAAATGCCGTTGTCGCACGTCACGATGGTGTCCACGCCGGCCTCATGCGCCGCGTCCACCAAGTGCGCGTTCAGCCCATAGCCGTCCCGGATGCGATCTGGCAGGTCGTAGTCCACGTCCGCTCCTAGGTGCCGCAGCCCCTGGCACAAGATATAGGTGGCATTCACCCCGTCAATGTCATAATCGCCGATGACGCGTATCTTCTTTTTGTCGCGGATGCGCGCCCGCAAAAGCCCCACGGCCTCGTCACACCCGCGCAGCAAGTGCGGGCTGTGCAAATCCCGGATCGTGCCATAAAGGTACTCCCCGATCGCCGCATCCCCCACCACGTCGCGGTTGCGGATGAGCCGCGCGACCACCGGGTCGATGCCAAACTTGTCTGCTATCTCGGAAAAATCCGCGCGCTTTGCGGCAACTACCCAATTTTCCATACCGCCTATTTTTTGCCCCCGACTTTCCTTTTTTGCTTCATGACATACCACAGCGGGCCGGTGATGCACACCGACGAATACGCGCCGCACACAACGCCCGCCATCAGCGGAAGCGCAAACTCCCGGATACTGCTGACCCCGAGGACGTAGAGCACCGCGATGGTGAGAAACGTGGTCAAGGACGTATAGATGCTCCGCGTCAGGGTCTGCGTAATGCTCAAGTTCACGATCTCCTTTAAGTCGCCCGTCTTGCCCATCGTGCGCAGGTTCTCGCGGATGCGGTCAAAAATGACAATCGTCGCGTTGATGGAATAACCGACAATCGTCAGCATACAGGCGATGAAGCTGCTCCCCACGCTGATCCAGAGCACGGCATAGCACATCAGCACCACCAGCACGTCGTGCATCAGCGCCAGAACCGCGCTTGTCGCAAAGCGCAAGTCGCTAAAGCGGAACCAAATGTAGACGAGCATCAAAATGGCAGAGATCAAAACGGCCACAATGGCATTGCTGCGCATCTCCCCGCTGATGACGGAAGAAATGCTGTCGGTGGAGATCAAGGACGCGTCCACGCCGAAGCGCTCCACGAGCTTGTCGCCCATCTGCTGCCGCTCCTCGGTGGAGAGCACACGGGTCTTGATGATGACCTGGTTCCCGCCCGTCACTTTTTGCAGCTGGATGTCGGCATCACCCGTCACTTCCTGCACGACGGGCTTTACATCCCTGTCCAGCTCGTCGATGGTATAGTCTTCGTTGAATGTCACCGTAGTCGTCGTGCCGCCCATAAACTCCAGGCTGAAGTTTAAGGCGCGCCCATCCGTCTTTTGGTGGATCAGCATCGCCGCCGGTCCGATCAGGATCAGCGCGATGGAAATCGCGAAAAACATCTTGCGCCTGCCCACAAAATCGATGGTCTGTATGGCCTTTGCCCTGCCGTAGTACTTCTCATCCTTGACGCCCAGGAAATAGACGGCATGGATGAGCAGGCGCGAGACCACGCACGCGGTAAACATCGAAAGGACAATGCCAAGCGCGAGCGTCTGCGCAAAGCCCTTGATCGTTCCCGTTCCCTTCCACGCCAGGACCGCGGCCGCAATCAGCGTGGTGATATTGCCGTCCAAAATGGCGGACAGGGCCTTTTGGAAGCCGATGTTGATGGCGGAATGCACGGACTTCCCATCCGCGATCTCCTCGCGGACGCGCGCGTAGATGATGACATTTGCGTCCACCGCCATGCCGATGGAAAGGATGATGCCCGCGATGCCGGACAGCGTGAGTGTCAGGTCAAATGCGTTCAAGGACAACAGCGTCAGTCCCGTGTAAATGAGCAGGGAAACGCCCGCCACGATGCCGGGCACAAGGTACACGACCGCCATGAACAGGATCACCAGGGCAATCCCGATCGCACCCGCCAAAAGGCTCGTGGAGATGGCGCGCTCGCCCAACTGCGCGCCGACCACTTTGGACTCCAGCTCCTCCAGTTCCACGGAAAGAGACCCGATGCGGATGGAGGACGCCAGGTTTTCCGCCTCCTCGTGGCTCTCCATGCCGGTGATCTGCGCCGTGCCGCCCGTGATGGCCGTTTGCACGACCGGCGCGCTGATCACCTCGTCGTCGTAGACGATGTTGATCACGTTGCCGATATTTTCCGCAGTCGCCTCCGCGAACTTCTCGCTGCCCGCGTCGGTCAGAACCAGCTCCACGACATCCTCGGTGTTGCCAAGCTCGTCCGGCATCGTTCCCGCGCTCGCGGTCTCGACGTCCGTGCCCTCCAGCACCACCGTGCCGTCACTCAGCTCAAACGTCAAAGAGCCTGGCTTTCCCAGTTCCTGCAGGATGGTCTCCGCATTGGTGACCCCGGGGATCTCGATGCTGATGCGGTTATCCCCCTCCTGGTAGACTTGCGCCTCGGTGCTGTAGCCATCCACGCGCTGCTGCAGCTTGTAAACGGTGTCGCGCATATCCTCCGCGGATGGCGGCTCGTCGCCGACCGCCCGGTAAGTAATGCTCACGCCCCCCGACAAATCCAGCCCGAGCAGGATATTTCTGGCCGCGCCCGTGCCGGTGGGGCCAAAGCCCACGATGGTGGTAAACGCCAGAAGCGCAACCAACAGAACCGTGCCGATGACTACGGCAAGTGACTGATTCTTGTTCATATGTTTTTCCTCTTTCGTCTCAACGTTTTATCGGCAGCGCCAGCCCTTACGCGTGCGCCTTTTTCGCGCCCAGGCGCGCCGCCTGCAGCATGATGGCGCACTCCACGCGCTTTCGCTGCAAGGCGCAGCCGATGTCATAGACATCGTCGATCCGCCCCTTAAATTGGTAGGAATTCGCCGCGCAGCCCCCGCTGCAATAAAATCGCGCAAAGCAATTTTTGCACGCTTCTTTCGTGTAAACCGTGCAGGAGAGGAACTCCTGCCGGATGTCCTGCCGCGTGACGCCCGCGTCGACATTCCCCATGCAAAATGCTTCATTTCCCACAAACTGGTGGCATGGGTACAGATCCCCCCAGGGTGTCACCGCCAAGTACTCGCTTCCGGACCCACACCCGGAAAGCCGCTTGTACACACACGGCCCGCCTGTCAAATCGATCTGGAAATGGAAAAAAGAAAACCCGCGCCCCTCTTTTTCCCGCCGGAGCATCTCCCTTGCCAGGCGGTCATATTGGTCGAAAAGCTGCGGCAGGTCCTCCTCTCGAAGCGCGTAATCGGCATCCTTTGGGGCGACGACAGGCTCGATGGAAATCTGCCCGAACCCCAAGTCTGCCAAATGCAGCACGTCCGCGCAAAAGTCCAGGTTGTGTCTGGTGAACGTGCCCCGCACGTAATAGCTTTTGTCTCCCCGCATTTTGGCAAACTCCAAAAATCTCGGCAAAACCAGATCGTAGCTGCCGCGCCCATTGCGAAACGGGCGCATCCTGTCGTGGACTTCTTTCCTGCCGTCGATGCTTAAGACGACGTTTGCCATCTCGCGGTTGCAAAACTCCATGGCCTCCTGGCCTAACAAGACCCCATTTGTCGTGAGGGTAAAGCGGAAGCGCTTCTGGTGCGCCTTTTCCAGCTCCCTGCCATAGGCGACCAGATCTTTTACGACCTGGAAATTCAAAAGCGGCTCGCCCCCGAAAAAGTCGACCTCCAGGTTGCGGCGAGCACCGGAATTTGCGACCAGGAAGTCCAGGGCTTTTTTGCCGACCGCAAAGGGCATTAGCGCACGGCGCCCATGGTACTCCCCCTCCTGCGCGAAGCAATAGCCGCAGGCCAGGTTGCAATCGTGCGCAACGTGCAGGCAAAGCGCCTTGACGACGGTCTTTCTTTTTTGGAAATCCACGATCGCGTCCTCGTAAACGTCTTGCAAAAACAGCTGGCCCGCCTGCTCCAGCTCCCGGCACTCCGAAAGGGCCTCCGAGACTTCGCGCGCCCCATACGTTTCCCCCAGGGCGTCCACAATCTCCTGTGCGCCTTTCTTTTCTTTCAAAAGCGAGATGACATCATACGTCAGGTCGTCCACCACGTGGATCGCCCCGCTGTTGGTGTCCAGTACAATGTCATATCCGTTGTTTTTGTATTGGTGAACCACGCCCGCACTCCCTGTCCGTTTTTCCAAAGATCGTTTTTTTGATGACGAAAAGCAGCGAAGTCGCTCCGCTGCTCACCGGTTTAGGACTGCTTCTTGTGCTCGCAGCTTTGGTTCCCCACTGTGCAGGAAGTCTTGCACGCGGACTGGCAAGAAGTCTGGCACTCGCCGCAACCGCCTTTTTTGAGGGTGTTCTGCAAGCTCTGTGTCGGTAAGGTCTGAATGTGCTTCATGTGATCTGTCCTCCCATATGCATTCGTATGTGGTTGCGGAAAAGCCGCCCGATGGGTTCCCCCGGCGGCAACGCATACCTATGGGTCATAGCATACCACAGTTTTTCTGGGAACTCAATAATTTTTTTGTTTTTTCAAAAATTCACACACGTATCACATTTTTTATGCTATACTGCAAGCGTTGGCATAAAAATTTTTTGCAGAAAGGACCATCCAAAATGAATCGTTTTCAGAAAGGAACGCTTGTTTTTTGCCTTGTGGCGGGCTGCGCGGGCCTGCTCGCGGGGTGCGGGAAGAAAAAAGATCTCGCGCGCGACTACTCGGACGCGGTGGAAGTTCCCCCTTACAAGGGGCAGACCATCGACCGCTACGTCTCGGAAGTCACGGACGCGGACGTGCAGTCCTATATCGAGGACGAACTCAGTTTCAGCGCGGAATACAAGGATGTCACCGACAGGCCGGCCCAGAACGGCGACCTTGCGATGGTGGATTATGTCGGCACGATCGACGGCAAGGAATTTGAGGGCGGGTCTGATACGGACGCGCAGATTGAGCTGGGCGCGGGCGAATACATCGAGGGCTTTGAAGAAGCCATCGTCGGCATGAACGTCGGGGAGGAAAAAGACGCGGACATCGTGTTCCCAACCCCTTACGACGGCACTTTGGACGGCAAAACGGCGAAGTTCCACTTCAAGCTCACCTCCCTCGTAGAAGTGCTCACCCCCGAATATAACGACGCGTTTGTCGCCTCTATCTCGGACTATGACACGACGGACGCGTACGAGACCGCGATCCGGGAGGAACTGGAGACCACCTACGCGCAGGACGCGGATGCCCTTGCCTGCGAGGAATTCCTCACGTCCCTGGTGGAAACCGCCGTCTACAAAAGTGTGCCGGAGGACTTATCTGCCGCGTGCAAGGAAGCGCAGGATGCAGAACATACCCAGCTTCAGGAGATTTTTGGCATCGATGACCTCTCCGACTTTTACGGCGAGGAATACAGCCCGGAGCTTGAGCTGAATCAGTCCATCAACGAGCGCCTGGTCGTCTACACCATCGCCGCAAAGGAAAAGATTGCGGTGACGGATGAGGACTACCAAGACGCGCTCGCGGCGGATCTTGCCTACAACGACTACGACACCGTGGAGGAGTATGAGTCCGAGGAAGTGACAAATCCGGACAATTACAAATACGACCTGCTGCGCGACAAGGTGATCGCATTCCTCGCGGAAAACAACACCTTCCACGACATTTCCGAAGAGGAATATTTTGAGGAAGCGGACGGGGAACTGCTCGACGACGCGGACATCGAAGTTTTGGATGGCGATGCCGCATTGACGGGCGGGGAAGATGCCGAGCTGCTCGACGAGGAAGCCATAGACGGCGACATCGCAATCATCGAGTCGTCTGAGCTGGGCGAGGAAAATGACGCTGACTCCTCTGCAGAAAACGAGGGCGCGTGACATGGCGGAACAGAAGAAATGGAAAGCGCCGTCGCTGAGCGCAAGCGTCTTAAAATGGATCGCCATCGTGACCATGCTGATTGACCATACGGGGGCGGCTGTCGTGCAGCCGCTCTTCTACCGCGTGCAGCCAGGCCCGCTCGCGGACTTTTTGTCCGCCGCATATCCCGTGATGCGCGGCATTGGCCGCATCGCGTTTCCCATTTTTTGCTTCTTGCTCGTGGAGGGGTTCTCCCACACCCGCAGTGCCAAAAAATATGCGCTCCGCCTGCTCGTGTTCGCGCTTTTGTCGGAACTGCCGTTTGATTTTGCGCTCGCGAACGAGCTCATAAGCCCCCGCCACCAAAATGTGTATTTCACCTTGCTGATCGGCCTTTTGGTGATGATGGGGGTGTCCTATTTCGCAAACCGCCCCGTCGCGCACAAGGCACAATCCTGGCTCTATCTCCTCTGCCAGGGGGCGATCGCCGCGGGCGGGCTGTTTCTCGCGAAATATCTCTATACGGACTATGGCTTTAAGGGGGTCTTTCTCATCGAGGTGCTGTACTTCCTGCGCCTGGATCGCCGCGTCCAGATCCTGTTTGGCGCAATCGCCATCTCCTGGGAACTCTACGGGCCGCTGGGCTTTTTGCCCGTCTGCTTCTACAACGGAAAGCGCGGGCGCCAGATGCAATACTTCTTCTATTGGTTTTACCCGGCGCACCTGGTGCTGCTCGGGATCGCCAAGTGGGCCATCACGGGGCGGCTGCAAGTGCTCCCGTAGCGCCCTGGCTATCCCCAGGCGCTTCCACAGCCACGGCGGGCGCAAGCCCCGCCTGCCGCAGGAGGATGTCCCCAAACTGCGCGCCGATGCGCGAAAGCTCCCCGAGCACAAGCGAGATGCCTTTTTCGCTTAAGTGCCAGTTTTCGCGCGTGACGTCAGTCGCCGCCGGGCAGACAAAGATCTGCGTCTCTGGGAAAAGCAGCTGGTAGTACAAGAGGCACCGCCTGGCGTGGTAGGGCTTGCAAACCAGGATGGCGCGGCGCACCTCCCCTGTTAGGATCTGGCGCGTATAGATGGCATTTTGGTAGGTATATTGCGCCCGCCCCTCCCGCACGATGGCAGACTCCGGCACGCCCTCCGCCCGCAGCACATCCGCCAAAAAGTCACATTCTGTCGCATACGTTTTGCCCACATAGCCTTCGGGAGACAGCGGTCCTTGAAACTGCTCCCGCGTGATGCTAAAACGGCCGGATGCCACGATTTTGGGAACAAGCCCCGCGCGGTAAAGCCCTGCCGCCCTGATGGCAAGCTCCCCGCAGCCGCTGCCCGGGATAAAGAGGTACTCTGCCGCTTGCGGCGCATCTTCCTGGAAAATAAAATCCGTGATTGCGTCAAAAAAAGCCATCCCGCATTTCCCCCTTTTTTTGCGGCAGCAGCTGGCCTTAGGATTCCTTTGGCAGCCGAAACGAACTTTTCAGAGAAACGACGCGGTTAAAGACCAGCGCGTCCGGCTTTGCGTCCCGCGCATCCACGCAAAAGAACCCCTGGCGCACAAACTGGAAACTGTCATACGCCTTTGCGCCGGACACGGCCGGCTCCAGAAAACAAACCCGCTCCTCTAGCGAATGGGGGTTTAGGTTTAAGGTGCCATCCGCATTGTAGACACCCTTTTCCTCGTCAATGAGGTTTTCATACAGGCGCGCCGTCGCCTGCACGGCCGTTTCCGCCAACACCCAGTGGATGGTGCCCTTGACTTTGCGCCCCGCAAACCCCGTGCCGCATTTTGTCTCTGGATCGTACGTGCAATGGATCTCCGTGACGCGCCCGTCCGCGTCCTTTGCGAAACGCTCGCATTTGACGAAATAAGCCCCCATCAGGCGCACTTCATTTCCCGGGAAAAGGCGGAAATATTTTTTTGGCGGATGTTCCATAAAGTCATCGCGCTCGATGTAAAGTTCCCTGCCAAAGGGAACTTTGCGCGTACCAAGGTCCGGATTTTCCAGGTTGTTTTCCACATCCAGATACTCCACCTGCCCCGCCGGGTAATTGTCGATGATCAGCCGCACAGGGTCTAACACCGCCATCACGCGCGGGCGGGAGAGCTTGAGATCCTCGCGGATGCAATATTCCAGCATGGCATAATCCACCGATCCCTGGCTCTTGGAAACGCCGCACAGCGTGACAAAGCGGCGAATCGATTCCGGCGTAAACCCGCGCCGGCGCAAACCCGCGATCGTCACCATGCGCGGGTCGTCCCAGCCGTCCACAACGCCATCTTCCACCAACTTTTTGATGTATCGTTTTCCCGTGACGACATTCGTCAAATACATTTTCGCAAACTCAATCTGTTTGGGCGGGTGCGCATATCCCACTTCCCGCACCACCCAGTCATACAGCGGGCGGTGATCCTCAAACTCGAGCGTGCAAATGGAATGGGTCACGCCCTCTATGGCGTCCTCGATCGGGTGCGCGAAGTCGTACATCGGGTAAATGCACCACGCGTCGCCCGTGTTGTGGTGGCTCATGTGCGCCACGCGGTAGATCACGGGATCGCGCAGATTGATGTTGGGGGAAGCCATGTCAATCTTCGCGCGCAGCACCCTCTCTCCGTCGGCAAATTCCCCGGCGCGCATCTTGGCAAACAGCCGCAAATTTTCCTCCACGGAGCGGTTGCGGTAGGGGCTGTCCTTTCCCGGCTCTGTCAGCGTGCCGCGGTAATCGCGGATCTCCGCGGCGGACAGATCGCACACATACGCTTTCCCCTTTTTGATCAGCAGCACCGCGGCGTCATACATTTGCGGAAAATAGTCGGACGCAAAAAACAGGCGATCCTCCCAATCCGCGCCAAGCCACGCCACGTCCTCTTTGATGGAGTCCACAAATTCCACTTTTTCTTTGGTCGGATTGGTGTCGTCAAAGCGCAGGTTGAACTTTCCGCCATACTCCTTTGCCAGCCCATAATTCAAAAGAATCGACTTTGCGTGGCCGATGTGCAAATAGCCATTTGGCTCTGGCGGGAAGCGGGTGCAGACCTCCTTGCACGTCCCATTTGCGATGTCCGCGTCAATGATTTGCTCGATAAAATTTCTGGACGCGGTTTCTTCCCCCGTCACTTTTTCCATTTCTTTTTCCATTTCCTTTTCTTTTTCCATGACTCCTCCTCGATGGTTTCTTCCATGCATCAGTTGAATCCATATATTTTTTGCGCGATTTTATATGCCGCGACCGACACGGTGCGCCCGCTTTTTCCCGGCAGGTTGCACCCCATGCCCAGGATGCCGCTGCGGATGCGGTAATAGACCCTTCTGTCGGTTCTTTTCAGATAATGCCACAGCTCCTGTTTTTTCTGGAAGTTTTCCTCCGAGCCCGACCGGATCAGCAGCATGGAGGAAATGGTCATCATGATCGCCAGGTAGCTCTCCATGTATTTCCTGCATTGCTTGTCGAGTCCATGCTGGGATGCCATCACGTCAATCATCTGCTTGTTCACGCTGATTTGCTGGTCAATGCGCCCGATCATCACTTGCTCGTTGACCGACTGGTCCTCCCGCCCGATGTAATAGTGGTAAAAAAGCAGATCCAAATAGAACATTTTTTTCACCGAAGGGAGGGGCTGAAACACGAACAAATTGTCCACGTAAAACGTGTGTTTCGGCAAATCCAGATGACATTCCCGCAGCAGCCTGGTGCGGTAAATCACGGAATGCATCAGGATATAATGGCCCTTTCGCACGCTCATGTCTTTCCACTCAAACACCTCTCCTACGGGCACCTGGTGGCGGTATTGCATGACTTTTTTGCGGTTTGCGCCCACCTTGTCATAAATGTAATTGCACACCACCATGTCCACCACGTCCGGGCCGCCGATGAGGCCGCGCAGTGCCTGCAAGACTTGCGGGTAATGTTTCTCATCCACCCAGTCGTCGCTGTCCACCACCTTAAAATAATACCCTGTCGCGTTCCGAAGCCCCGCGTTGACGGCCTCCCCATGTCCGCCATTTTCCTGATGAACCGCTTTCACGATTCCGGGGTATTTTGCCGCATATTCCTCCGCAATCGAACCCGTCTCGTCCGTCGAGCCATCATCCACGATGAGGATCTCCACCTCGTCCCCGCCGGGCAACAGAGAATCGATACATTTGCGCATATATTTCTGCGAATTGTAACACGGAATTGCAACAGATAAAATTTTCATATCGTCTAAACTCCTCCTCGTCCATGGTGATAGCTTTTCGCATCATAAAAAGATGCCTACGGATTGTTCCGTGCTTCGCTGTCTACGCTTCGCTCCGGTCGGTGCGAAACGCGTGCCAAATCCCCACTTTTTCCTCATATCGGGCATTTGGCACGATGTTCTATCGGGCATTTGGCACGATGTTTCATCGTGCCCTTCTCCACCGACAAGCATGTCGTGGGAAAGTACTTTCTACCCTGGCATCATCATAAAGTGCTGCCGGCCAGGCGCAGGTATTTCGCGAAGGCGGCCGGCAGCGGGTATTGCGTCTTGGTGTCCGAAAGCTCCACGAACAAGTATGCCCCTTTTGCGTCGCTTGGTTCCCCGATCTGAATCTGGTAGCCGACCATCCGCCACTCGATGTGCGTAAAAATGTGCTTTGCGTCCGGCAGCGGGCGGATACGCAAAGGCACATATTGGCGCGCGCGCACAAAGGCGAGCGCTTCCGATTCGCTCAAATGCCCGGGCGCGTTTGGCAGCTCGTAAAGCCCCGCGAGCAGCCCCGCATTTTCCCTGCGGCGCAAGGCAACGCGCTCCCCGTCGCGAATCAAAAATACCGTGCGCTCCTCTATCTTGCGCGGCTTTGCGGCCGATTTTTTTGGCAGCTGCCCCTCTATGCCGCGTGCCTTTGCAAGGCAAAGCCCGCAAAGCGGGCATTGGTCACATTTTGCAGGACCATTTGGCACACAGACAGTCGCGCCAAGCTCCATCAGTGCCTGATTAAAGTCGCCCGCCCGATCCTGTGGCAGAATGGCCGCGATCGCCTGCTCCGCCTCTTTTTTGACGGACGCCTTCGCAATGTCCTGCGCGCTTGCCGTCACGCGCGCAAGGACGCGCAAGACATTTCCATCCACGGCCGGAACAGGGATGCCAAAAGCGATGGACGCGATCGCCCCCGCGGTGTAACTGCCAATCCCTTTTAAGCCGCGAAGCGCGCGATAATCCGCCGGCAGATTGCCACCGTAGCGTTCCACCACTGTTTGCGCCGCTTTTTGCAAGTTGCGCACGCGGTTATAGTAGCCTAACCCCTCCCAGAGTTTCAAAAGCGACTCCTCATCGCACGCGGCAAGCGCCAAGACATCTGGCAATGCCTGGACAAATCGCGCAAAGTAAGGCTTTACCGCCTCCACGCGGGTCTGTTGGAGCATGATCTCGGAGACCCACACCCGATACGGCGTCGGGTGGTCACGCCACGGCAGGACGCGCGCATGCGCGCCGAACCACGCAAGCAACGGTTCCACGATACTTTTTAACTGTGTCAGATCCCTTGTTTCCTCTAGCAGTAGCATATTCCTCTATCTAATAGTAACATATGATTGGCATGCCTTC
>CAYVVW010000022.1:0-2556 GCA_964455335.1 uncultured Marvinbryantia sp. | reverse complement strand
AATATTTTCGTAAATCGTTTTTGCGGCATCTATTGGCAAATTGATGCATCCGTGAGAGCCGTTGGATTGGTAAATTGTTCCGCCAAAGCTGCCCCTCCAGGTCGCGTCGTGCAATCCAATGCCTCCATTAAATGGCATCCAATATGTGACGGGCGTGCGGTAGGTCTTTTTTTCGTCCTCCAAAACGGCGGGAGACTTCTTATAATAGAGCGTGTACGTTCCCTCGGGCGTGGTGCGGTCGGAGCGCATCATGTCTCCCGAAACGCAGTCCGTGGAAACGATCTCCTCGCCATTTAAGTACATCCACACGTGCTGCCTGCCCAGGTTGATCTCCACGTAACTGTCGCCCAAGTCGCTGTTTTCCCAGCTGACCGCCGTCTGCAAAAATACGGCGTAGCGCTCGCCCTGGTACCCTTCGCGGATGCAAGCGAGCAACTCGCCTGTTTCCGTCTCCTGGTCCAATTCCCACCCGTAATGCCCGCCTGTCACGGTCACAATATCTCCGTCATGCGTGCGAAAATCGCGCGGCTTCCCTGCCGTGTCGTAGGTGTCCGCCAGATGCTCCACAAATGCGCGCGCCTTTTTCTCCTTCAAAGACGGTCCTTTCCCATCCCCGTAGACGATCCAGTCCAAAATGTCTGCAGAACCCAAGGTTTCGCGGTGTTCTCCAAACACATAGGTAATGTCCGTTTGCAAAAAGGTATTTAACGTCTCACAATCTGCTACCAATTTCGGGTCTGTCTGCCTTTTTTTCGGTGCCTCGTAGCAAACCCCGTCGTCCAGGGAAACCGCCGTCTGGTCTGCCTCGACTGCCTTTCGGATCTTTGCCTGCGCCAGTGCGCGGTTGAGCAAATTGCCCTCCACCTCCCGCACCACGGTATAAGCCCCATCCAAATAATCCACATAGGCATCCACCGGATGCTCTGCATTGTCCGCATCCATGCACGCGAGCGCGTCGACCGCGCCCTCCAGCCGCTTTTCGTCAAACTGGGTGCTTTCCGCAAAAGAGTAGGACGATGTCTCCCACAGGCAAAACGGCCAGGAAAAAGGCGCCTGGCTATCCCGAAACGCCTGCACTTCCCCAAATGGCACGTAGGCGTACCCGATCTGCCCCGCCGAAATCTCCTCATGGCCTCCCCCGCGCAAGTCCACCCGCAGGCGGTATGTGGCCAAATCGGCCGCGATCTGCTCCTCCACTTCTG
Source organism: uncultured Marvinbryantia sp. (assembly GCA_964455335.1). Lineage (GTDB taxonomy): Bacteria > Bacillota > Clostridia > Lachnospirales > Lachnospiraceae > Marvinbryantia. The sequence goes on along the minus strand of CAYVVW010000022.1, from coordinate 1,354 downwards.
CCACCGTTTTGCGCGAGACATCCATCCCATTGATGGTCGTATGCAAAAAGAATTTATCTTGAAAATAAAAAATCCCGGCGGCATAAACGCCCAGCAATCCCAACAGAACTACCACGCAGGCCGAGAGCGCCACAATGGCCAGCTTCGATTTTCCTTTCGCCTTTCCCTGCGCGTCACCGCGTGATTTTTCCGGCTGCGCCCCCTGGCGGCTTCCCTCACTGCGCCTCGCGCGCCTCCTCCTGGCGGGCGGCTGGCCACCTAGTGGCCGATCCTCCGGCAACTGCGCAAGCGCGGAGGTGCCAGACGGCTTGGTCGAACCTGCGTGTGCGCTTGCCTGGCTGCCTGTGGGCTGCTGATTCCCTGCCTGTCCATCGGATGCCCCCGCATTTGTGGGCTGTTCGCCGTCTGGCTTCGTCGCCCCGACGGGCTGTGCCTCCCCTGACAAAAGATGCGCCCTCTCATCTTTTCTGGTCATGCTTTTCTCCCCTTATGTCTCCCCATGCCCCGTTCGTTGTGCCATCAAAGGGCGAACGCCCTTTTCGGCTTCGGTATCCTAGTATAGCACACTGAATCAGAAATGAAAAGTCTATCTTCCGCAAAAATTCCTGTCCGAAAACTGTCCAAAAATCGTCTGAAAGTCTGAAAATCTCCGTCAATTGAGCCTATCCTGCTCTCCCCAAAAACAAAGAAAGGGAAAGCATATCTCTACGCTCCCCTTGTCACGCCAGCTGAAAGCCCTATTGCACACACAAAAAGAAAGATTCTCTGACCGGGGCGTCACTTCCGGCATCTCTTTTGCCCACCACCCAAAGGCGTGCGGCGTATGGGAACACGCTTTCCACCTTCACCCGCAGGATTAACCGAAACTTTTCTCCAGGTTCTTCAATTTCCTTTAGGATAACACCGGTATTGGGCTTATTGTAGTACATTCGGGAAATCGCGGCCGCAATGGACTCCCCCGTCTTTCAGGTTTGGAAATTTGAAGCAAGTCGCTATCAGCGGAAAAGGAGCCAAGGATAGCTCCTTTTCCGCTCCAAAAATGGCAATACTCCGACCGTATCCAGCTCTGCACCTTGATGCATCCAAGCAATGGAAAATGGCCAGTTTTCGCCAAAGCGAAGCATACACTCCCATCAGGACAGCGAAAATTCTGCAAGCAGCCGTTGCCTGTACCCCGCATCCGCCGCCGCTTTTTCAATCTCCTCTGTCCTGCCCAACTCCGTGAGCTTGCTGATTAGAGCAGCAAACAGATCTAAGCCCTCCGTGCGACCTTCTGTGCGGCCTTTGGCTAGGCCTTCCTCCAAGCCTTCTTCCTTGGCCTTGTCCCTCATTTCTTCCATGACCTTACACATCG
>CAYVVW010000021.1:0-20419 GCA_964455335.1 uncultured Marvinbryantia sp. | reverse complement strand
CGAGCTGGGTTCAGAACGTCGTGAGACAGTTCGGTCCCTATCCGGCGCGGGCGCGGGAGGCTTGAGGGGAGCCGCCCCCAGTACGAGAGGACCGGGGCGGACGGACCGCCGGTGAACCGGTTGCGCCGCCAGGCGCACGGCCGGGCAGCCGAGTCCGGCGGGGATAAGCGCTGAAGGCATCTAAGCGCGAAGCCCCCCCCAAGATGAGGCGTCCCACGCCGAGAGGCGGTAAGGCCCCTCGAAGACGACGAGGTAGATAGGGCGGGGGTGGAAGCGCAGCAATGCGCGGAGCTGGCCGCCACTAATAGGCCGAGGGCTTGACCAAGAGGCGCGGCGGAAGCCGCGCCGGCCAGAGGGTGTTTCCCATGCGGTTTTGAGGGCGCGGCGGGGCGCGGCCCTTTTTGTTCCTCGGTAGCTCAATGGCAGAGCATTCGGCTGTTAACCGAAGGGTTGTTGGTTCGAGCCCAACCCGGGGAGCTTACCGGGGGCAACGGCGGGGGCGTGCCCCCTTTTTTTGCGCCCGCGCGCAGTTGTGCCATGGGAAGGGTGCCGCAAACCTCGCGGTCTCTTGTCACGATCTGTCATTTCTCACTGCTTCCTGATGTGCTCCATACATCCTGCACCACGCTTCCGAATGTTCTCTATTTCCTTTCGCTTTCTGTTTTTTCATGCAGCTTTTCTAGACATCGAACTCTCCGGTTCTCGGTTTTCTTATGTTTTCGGCTTTTTTCGTTTTTTCGTTTTTTCGTCTTTTTTTCTTCTTTTTTTACGTTTTTTTCTTTGCTTCTTAAATTTCTCTAAAGAAGTTGTTTTCTTCGGCGAACTGTGCTAGTATAAAAAAGAATGGACGAGTCTACCCAAACAGCGGATTTTGCTGGGTGGTTTTTCTAGGCAAAGGGGAATGGTTATGAACGTGCCGAGGAGAAAGCAAAGGGTGCCTCGCATGGATGTGCGGGCCCATAGGAAAAAGGATGAGGGGAAAGGATGCGCGGCGAGAAGGGGGCGCAGGGGCTTCACGCTGGTGGAGCTGATTGTGGTGCTTGCCTTGATTGGCATTCTCGCGGCCGTGTCTGCGGGCGGGATGCTTGCATACACGCGGTTTGCGAAGTTTAAGCAAAACAACGAAAACGCGCGCACGCTCTTTAGCGCGGCGCAGTCTGCTATCACCTATTACAAAGCGAGTGGCAGGCTAGAAGAGTTGCGGGAAAAAGTAAAGACGTTTGACACAGACCCGAAGTATGTGCCAAATGCAGCCTTTGCGGCCGATCGCGAGATGAACGAACAGGCCGGGTCGCCCGACGTGCGCAGAGACGGCACGATTTCCTATCTGATGCTGTCAAAAGCAGACGGGGAAAAAATCATAGATGCTGTGAAGGGCACGCCTTCCACGGATTTGACAGGGACGGCCTTAGAGGGGAAGCAGGCGCAGGAATTGTACAAGTTGCTGCGGGATTATGTGACGGACACTTCGATTTATGATGCGTCGATTTGCCTGGAGTTTGATGCCACGGAGGGCGTGGTGTCAGGTGTGCTCTATTGCGACAGGGCGGGGAGTTTTACCTATGGCTCATCCAGTGGGGATGCCAATGCCGTGGATATCACCGACCGCAGGGAGTCTCACAGGGAGGACATCGGGCTGGGGTATTACAGCACGGCGCTGTCCGCGCGCACGCCGGAGTCCTTGCAGGATCTTTCTGTAGAAAATGTGAATTTGAAAAATGCCGAGACCATGGACGTGCAGTGGTTCTTGGAAGAGGACAAGCAGTACCTAAAGGGCAACGTGGGGTATCACATCGTCCTCACAAAGAAGAAAGGCGAGGCGGACACCACAGCACAGCCGCTTGTGGAGTTTACGCTGGAACAAGAGGACGTGATGGGCATCTCGGTGGAAGATGGCAATGCGCCCTATGTGAAAGCGACGGACGTGAAGCTGTATGGGTACGACACAAGTGGCAGTCCAACAACTCCTGCCAATTACGAATTAAATGCCGGCGAGGATTCGGATGAATCGGACGGCATCTATTTCCATGCCTATCTTGTGCAGGACGAGACGCATGGGCGGGGGTTTGCGCTCTCGCTGGACGCATTGGACCTGGAACTTGCCAATGTCATGCAGATGCCAACAGAGAATGCAGGGGACTTGGAGGGGCGCCAAAAAGCATTGGCACAGACCTATAGCGCGCACCGCCTAAGTTACACCGATAGTACAGGCAATCATTATGGGCTGAACCTTGCCTCGGGAGAGGAAATCCAGGTGAGCGTTTCCATTCTCGGAAACACAGGGGAGCCGCAATCGTCTGCGTCGTCTTTTGTCTTGTTTGCGAGCGAGAAAAAAGAGATGGGCGCAAGCGGCAAATATGACTACACCTATGGGGTGGCGAATGCGCGCCACCTCTACAATGTGCGCTTCCGCGAGCTGGACGAGTCGGGCGCAACAGCAAGTGATGCCGCATCCATCACTTACCAGATTGTGGGTTCTGGAGCGGACGGCGGCGCGGCTGGCGCGTCAGGTGCCAGTGCGGATGTGGCAGAGATTGCCTGGGGCGGCCCGAATGGCATTTTGTCTTACACGACCGAAAATCCAAGCGGTGGAAGCGACACGGGCGTGACCGTTCCGCAGGGAAGGGCGTTCAAGGTATTCAGCGGCAGCGGTGCAAAGAAAGACGGCATCGACCTGCCAGAGCAAAAAGACGGCAAGGTGGCATACCCTGCATTTCCGTCCATCATCTGTCTCAATAAAAATAGCAAGTTGACATCAGCAGACGCGGGCGCGGACGCGGGTGCGGATCCTGCCGATGGTTCCGGTGCGGGGACGGACAAGGTTGCCGTCCTGTCCTACTTTGCGTTCGAGCCGGAGCGCGAGGTGGCATCGGATGGCACATCCACACCAAATGCGTTGAAACCGAATGTAGGTCTTGTGCAGGAGAACAAGGGGACGATTGAAGATGTGAGGCTGGCAGAAGTCGACGTGCGCGGCATCGTCAAAGAAAACGTGGGCGATGCCACGGACGGTGCGCTTCTCGCCGCAAACAATGTGGGCGCAATCTGCGGCATCAACAATGGCACGCTGACCAATGTGAAAACAATAAGTGGCCATGTGACGGGCGGCGCGAACGTGGGCGGCGTCGTGGGTACTTATGGCGCGGGTGCGGAACCTGGAGATTTGAGTGGCATGTACAATGGCGCCCAAGTTGGCGGCCTGAAAAACGTGGGCGGCATCGTGGGCGGCTTGGATGATGCGGGCGGCACTGAGAGGAACCTTTCTTCCAATAAGAATACAGGCATTGTCTATGGGTATGCCTTGCCGGAGGGAAAGACTCTGGGTGGCGCAAGTGCGGTATACCCGCTGTACATTGGCGGCATTGTGGGCAGCGTGGAGGGTTCTGTCACCATTTCTAATTGTGTCAGCAGCCCGCGGCCGCAGGGCGGTGCAGGCACGCTTGCGGAAGAGGATTTGCAAGCGTTGCAAAATGGCAATCTGGTGGGCGGCATCATCGGGAAGCTCGCCAGCGGTCAGACAGTGCAAAATTGCGTGGTAAGCGGCGCAGGCGTGGATGCGCATGTGCCAGACGCGGATGTCTCGGAAACGGACGGCATCCCTTCGGGAGCGGCAAATCCCAATGCGGAAGGGTATGTGCTGGGCAATGCGCTCGTGGGCGGATTTGTTGGATACAACGAGGGGGGCACGATCCTTGGCGCAAGCGGAACTAGTGGCGTTGATCCACTGGAAAATGTGGGGATTTGCGGGGCGCAGGTGATCGGCAGCCGTTTTGTGGGCGGCATCGTCGGCGCAAACGGAAAACTCCATAGCGGGATCACGAATGCCCTGGATGCATTGGATGCATTGGATGAAGAATTGCAGGCGCAGGCGCAAGCATTGTCCAAGCTGACCCATGGGGATTTTGACACGGCATCTGTGCCATCGGGCAGCACGGTTACAGGTCTTACGTTCCAGGGCCTGGTGGCGGCAAAGGCATCCCTGCAGGGGGCTTCTGCGGGTGTGACGCCCACAGTGGGCGTTGCCGATGTCGATGCTGATGCAGACGCAAATGCGGCACATCCGGCTTACGTGGGCGGCCTTGCGGGGGCGAATTTTGGGACGCTTTCGGATTGCAAAGTTGCGCAGGATGATACAGAGAGCCTGAAAGCAAAACGCGGCAGCCACACCCTCGCAAAGGCGGACTATGTGGGCGGCCTGGTCGGCTACCATGCGGGTGCGGTACATTATTCTGAGCCTTCGGGTTCGTCACCGGCCATTACGCAAACCATCGCGGTGGTCGAGGGGCGCAATTACGTGGGCGGCCTGGTCGGCTATAACGATGATGGCAGCGCGGATTCGGATGCGATTGCAAACTGCCAGGCGAAGGTGGAAGCTGTAGCGGGGGAAAACTTCGTGGGCGGCCTTGCGGGGGTCAATGCGTCGCTTTCCTTGGTGTCGTCTCCTTCAGAACTGTCATCCGCAGCATGGGAAGTGGAGAATGTCACAGGGCGCAGTTATGTGGGCGGTTTTGCCGGCGCAAACCTTTTGGAGGCAACGGAGGATGTAACAATATCGGCGAGAGCAGCCAAGCTGGGCAGCGTGTCTGCAAGTGGCGCGTTCGTGGGCGGCCTGTTTGGCTATAGCCGTCTGCTGGGCGCTGGCGAGGCGGCTACCCTGACGCAAGCGGGCGGGCTGCTGCCACAGTTGCTTGCGGCATCCGGACAAAACGATGGCGCGGAAGCGGCAGATGGCACGTCTGCGCCATTGACGGAAACGCAGTTGGTGCAACTTGTGACAGAGGTCTTTGCGCAGGATATGGCTTCTGAATCCGGTGGAACTGCGAGAGGCAGTGTCTCAGGCAAAACGCTGACCATCGATGGCCAGAGTATGGATATGGCGCAGGCCGGCGCGGGCGGTACGATAGACGCGGGCGAGATCAGCGGGCAGCTCTTTGTGGGCGGCGCGGTGGGCTACCACGCGCAAAATGCAAAATTCGTGATAAAAAATTATGTCACCAAGGACAGCGTGTCGGCATCCGCAGCCATACCGTCTGCAGCCGTGTCGTCTGAGGGTACACCATCTGCAGCGCCGTGGAGTGCTTTCGCCGAAAAGTATGGGGCAGTGGACGCGCTTGGGCAGCCGAAGCGTTACAGTTTTTCGGGCGGCATCCTGGGGTATGTGACAAAGGATGCGCAGCTGGTCTCCTGCCAGTCGCTAGGCGAGGTACGGACTGCTGGCACTTATCTGGGCGGCCTTGCGGAAGTCAACGAGGGACTGGTGCAAGCGTGCCAGGCGGCACAGGTGGGAGGAGACGACCGCAGCTATGTGGGCGGCGTGGTTGGCCTCAATGGGTATACATTGGACGAAAATGGCGCAAGGCGGCAGGGTATTTTAAGTAATTGTTCTGTAAAACAGCGCGCGGACAGCACAGGTGGGAGCGAGGTCGTACCGACTGTGCGCGGCGTCAATGTTGTGGGCGGCCTTGTGGCAGAAAATTTCGGTGTTTTGGAAGGAGATGCCACTGCGGGCAGTTCCAGTGCGCTTGGAACGGTTGCGGCCTCGGGCGGCGAAGTGGGCGGCCTTGTGGGGATCAACCGCGGGCAGATTCGGAACATCCAAGGGGTGTCGGTAAACGTCAATGCGCCAGGTGCGCAATATGTGGGCGGCATCGCCGGCACGAACGAGGGCGCGATCCTGGGCGTGTCCACGGCGGATGTCATGACCGTGACAGGCGGCTCTTACGCGGGCGGTCTGGTCGGGCAGAATAAACAGCCCGCGTCCGCGCAACAGACGCCACAGGCGGATGCGGACAGTGTGCAAACAGGCTTGATCGGGGATTGGACGACAGGAAGTGCAGATGGATCGCCATCCCTTACAGCGCATTGCCAAAACCTGGCAAACGTGATCGCGACCGATACGGCTGGCGGCATCGCCGGCATCAACGACGCGGGCGCAAGGATTGTCCATGCGTCCGTGCAAGGGGCAATCGTGACATCGGGCGGCGCCCTGGGCGGCATCGCGGGCAGGAATCTTGGCGCGATCGCGTTGGCGGATTTGCCGCTTGGAGATGTTTCGGGCGGGGCTAACGCAGATGGAAGCAATTCGACAGGAGTGACATTAAAAGCAGACAATGCGACGTATGTGGGTGGCATTGTCGGCGAGAATCTCCAGAGCGGCGTCATTCAGTCTGCGGAAACCAAGGAGGAGACCATTTCCGTTGGCCAGCAGGTTGGCATTGCAGAGGGGTTGAGCGGCGACGAGATCGTTCCAGGAGACCAGACGACGGACGCCTCTGTGGCCGATGGGTATGCGGAAGTTTCTCTTGATTGGACAGGCAGTGCCGTGGCCGCGATGGGCGGCATTGCGGGCAAAAATGACGGACGCATCGATTCCGTGCGCTTTACGGGACGCCTTGCGGAAAATGTTGATGACAGCGGAACAGGCGATGGCATTGTCGCCTATGGCGGCATCGCCGGCACGAACAATGGAACGATCCAGGATTGCGGCCTTGGAGGCGCGGATCTCGGGTTGGATGCGGCGACCGGCGCGATGCCAAAGGAGGCTGCGCTATCTTCTGGCGCGCAGACTTACCTGGGCGGCATTGCGGGCGCGAATGGGCCAAAAGGGAAGATTTTGGCCATTTTGGAGGACGAGACAAAGACAAGGCACGCAAAGGTAGACATCGTTTCTAACGGCGCGCTTGCCACGGGCGGCATTGTGGGCTACAACGAGGGCCAGGTTGGCAGGGCAGCGGCTACAACGGTGGGCGGATCGGCTGGGAGCGGCAAAACCCAGCAAGGACAGGACGCGGACGTGGAAAAAACGCAAGATGTCCACAGCGGGTCGAATTGGTCCATCCGCGCAACGGGCGAGGGATCTGGCCCTGTCGGCGGCATCATCGGCATCCAGTCGGGAAATGAGCTGTACCATGTGCGCAACCTTGCGGGTCTCACAGAACGTGAAGTCACAGATGGGCAAAGTGCGCCAAGCGGCGTGCAAAGCGCGGGCGACGTTGCGGGCGGCATCATTGGCAGCGTGCGGACACTTTTGCAGGCGGACAGCCTGACGGGTCTGGAAGAAAATGAGCCGCAAGTTAAAATCGAGTTTTGCGTGAACGAAGGCCCTGTGACGGCGCGCGCCCATGCGGGCGGCATCGTCGGGGAGTGGGCATCGGCCGCAAATGGGCGGCTGGGCGACTGCGCAAACGGCAAGACAAGGGAATACGAGCAGGGCAAGAAAACAGAACCAGGGGAGGACTTTGGGGATACGGATGCGCGCATCCAGGTGACAGGAATCGAGAAATCCGGGAAACCTGGGAAATCTGAAGGACAGAACGACACATTTGTCGCGGTTGCGGCCGCCGGCATCCTGGCGGATTGCAAAGACCTGGCAGAGGGGCAGAGGCTCTCGCTTGTGCATTGCGCGAACTTTGGCATTGTGAGTAAAGACGAACAGCCTGGCGCGGGGATTGCGGCTCTGACAGGGGGGCTTGCCAAGCTGCAAAACCCATCCGATGACAATGTGCAGATCGAGGATGGGCAGGCGCGCGTGCCAGCGCAGATCGTTGTGGAGGATTGCGCCAATGCGGGTCGCGCAAAGACGGGCGCGGGCATCGCCCTGCTCTATGGGGAGGGCGCAAAAGACATTGCGTTGACCGTGCAGCAGTGCAGAAACTATGGGCGTCCGCCTGTGGCAAAGGATGGCGCAGGCGATGCGGCGGATGAGAAGGATGCCGATGTGGGAACGTTTCCGGACGCGGAGGACGCGTTCGCGGGCATCTTTGCTGCCATTGTGCCAGGAACAGAGGGCAAAGAGGACGAGCAGGGTAGAGATACGGTCATTTCCAGAGCGAGCAACGGACTTGAGAAAGGACAAGTGACCATTCAGCATTGCTTTGGCGTGGCAGATGTGAAATATCCCATCGTGCCCATCGCAGAGGAGGATCTGACGGAAGAACAGCTGAAAGAAGAACAGGAGAGACTCGCAGGCCTGTTTAACAGCACAAGCAGCGGCATAGATGACGACACAAACAATTATTACTACCATGTAGGATATGAGGAAGGTTCCGAGGCGACGGATCCAGAGGGAGACGTTTGGCCGGTCCCGATGGGCACGGCGGCGATTGCATCTGCGGTATCTTATCAGAATGGTTTTTACTTGGGATTCGGGGAGGAGGAGAGCAATCTCCACCAAGATCGCGCCTACTTGCGCGCATTGTCGAAGTGGACAAGTGACTTTCCAAATTTGTTTGTGAGTAAAGGAGATACATTTGATCCCAACAGTGCGAAAACAACCGATGAAACCTCTGGGGCGACGTATCGGGAGGATTGCCGTGGCAATTACAACCGCCTGGAACAATGGCTGCAAGAGGCGTGCAAACAATTGGCCGATGGGAAACGAGAAAATCCGAAATGGCTGGAAAAACCGCAATTGTCCATCCGCCTGATCGGGGAGACGCAGGGAGCATCCAGTGAAGCGGTTGCGACAGAGGGAGACGGCACCGTATCTGCTGAGCCGATTTATGGCATTTTGCTAGAGAACTTGCGCGATTACAGATTTGCGCAGCTGCAAAACCAGCTTGCGCTAGCTCTGGAAATCACGTACCTTGGCGGGGGCACGGATGCAGGCGCGCCGGCGGCTGAGGGGGCGCAGGCAATCTCTGTGCAGATTCCATTCGAGAAACTTCGGGACGAACAGGGCAATGCGGTGGTTTGCGCACTGACGGCAGAGGGGCTTGGCCTGACGGAAAATGCAGAAGGAGAAACTGGGGCAGCGACCATTATCGGGGATGGCGTGCGCGGAACGATCAAGCTGGAGGCCTGGGTATGCCAGGCACAGGCATCCGCGCCCACACCGGAGAACGAAATACTGGGGAGTGGAACATCGGAGATCGGAACACTGGGAAGCGGAACATCGGAATCCGGAACACCGGAAACCGAGGATGGCGTCAAGTCTGCACACTTGGTCGCCGTATGCAACCTGCCGGATGCGGCAGGGTTGCAGGCACTTAGCACTGATGAGAATGTCCAGATGGTTCGGCAGACATCGGGAGAATCCGATCCGCAAACCGACATTGCGGTCGATCCTTTGTGGGATGCGACGGGCGAAGCCATGACACCAGAGACAGCTGCGGACAGCGAAGCTGCCATGGGCGGTGACGCGGTGACAGGTGGCGACACTGCGGTGGGTGACGAAACAGTCATAGGCAGTGACATCGCAGTGGACGGTGAAACGGTGACAGGCAGTGACATTGCAGTGGACGAGGAAGCGGTCACAGGCGGTGAAGTGGTCATAGGCGGTGAAGCGGTCATAGGCGGCGACACCACGGCAGGTGGCGAGGCGACCATTGGCAACGGCACAGGCGGCGTGCAAGTCATGGATGTGGGCACTGGTGAAGCTGGAGAGCAGGAAACAACGGTAGCTTACGTCTTTGCGGTGAAAGAAGCAACTGGCGCATCCTATGCCGTCGAGGTATTGCAGGACAGTACGGTTGGGAGCCAGATGCTGAAAAATGAAGTCGCGCCGTTCGCAATATTGGGCGATGGCGATGGTACTAGGGACGAGAATGGCTTTATTTATCGGATGCTCGAGGGATCGGCAGAGAGCACTGGGCGCATGTACCCCATCGGGTTGAACCCGCCTGCTGCGGAAACGGCACAGATCCTCGGCGCGGAGTGGATTCAGGGAGATTTGCTTGGCCAGGAAACACAGGCAACGGACGTGGTGCCCGTGCAATTTGGCCATGTCGTGGCGCGCGGCCTGTCGTTCAACCAGCTGATGACAGCCGGAGCAACGGTTCAGGGTGGAATGGACGGGTCAGCTGGCGCAAGCGGAGCAGCCGGAGTAATAGATCAGAGTGAACCGAACGGAACGACCGAAGCAGGTGGAACAGGCGAAACAAGCGGAACAAGTGGGCCATATATCGAGCCGGCAAGTGACGGCACGGGAGCTTACGTACCGGCCGATGGCTACAGTATTCGCAAGGATGAGGATAGCAGATTTACGGTCTACGAAAGCCCGCTGTTAAGGTCTGATTCCACACTGGGTGCGATGTGCGTGCGCACGGTTAATAGCGATACATCCTCGATTGGCCAGACGGTGCTTTACGAGGCAGAGGATCCATTGGCGGGCGAAAACGAGACAGAACCAGAGACGCAGGGCGCGCAGGACACAGAAGTGGCGACAGAGCCGGAGACGCAAGGCGCGCAGGATGCGGAAGTGGCGACAGAGCCGGAGACGCAAGGCGCGCAGGACACGGAAGCGGCGACAGAGCCGGAGACGCAAGGTGCGCAGGATGCGGAAGTGGCGACAGAGCCGGAGACGCAGGGCGCGAAGGATGAGGAAGTGGTGACAGAGCCAGAGACGCAGGGTATCCAGGATACGGATGCGTCCACGGAGGCGCCGGATGGCACAACAAACGGTACGGAGGATTCGCAAGAGGTCGTCGTCCAGCCTGCATCTCCGGTTGAGGAAGAGACCGAGACGCAAGGCGAGGTGCAGACAGAGGCAGAGCTTTTGCTGACCTCGCCAGAGGGCGCGCGGCTCAATCTGGATTGGACAGTGACGAGCCAGACAGACGCGCAAGGTGGGAGCCTGGCTGTGCCAGAGTCGGTTTTCCAAAACCAGCTGACACTGACAGCCATCCCCGGCGCAGCCGCGCAGACCACAGACGCCGCGCGTGCATGGAATGGCGCGGATGCCACACAGAACGCAGTTGCCAGTGGCGCGCTCGATGGCACAGATGCCGCGCAGGCCGCGGGCACTGATGGCGCACGGAAGGACGCGGACGCTGCAAAGGCCACGGGTGGCGCAAGCACCGCCGAGGGCGTGGCATCCCAGGGGCATTATGAGATGCTTGCGGGATTTTATGGCGACGCTCCGCAGGAGGTGCGAAGCCAGATCGAGGCACAGACAGTAGCTGCCGGCGGACAGATGCCGAGTGCCGGCCAGGCCTGGAACGGCCAGTCAATGGGCGCAGTCCAGGCTTGGAACGGTCAGTCAGCGGGCGCGGTGCAGATTTGGAACGACTTGTCGGATACGGAAATGATCGTGTCGGGCGGGTCGGATCAGGCGGCGGGGCAGTCCGATGCGGGTGCTGCGGGCAATGTCGCCACCGGAAATGTGCAGATCGTGGGCGGGCGGCCCGATGCCGGTCTTGCTGCGGGAGCGTATTTCGGTTCTTCCGCGATTTTCGGCGGCGCGCCCGACACGGCGACGCTTTTGTCCGGTTTCTCACTCTATGACGGGCAGACAAAGATTGCCTTAGACGGAAGTACCTACCAGTTCCAGAACCTTCCAATAGACTATGCGGGGTCGTACCTCTGCGTGCGTTTCCGCGCGGTTTCGTCGGATGGCGTCCAGGCGTCCGCGTGGTCGGATTGCCTGTGGATGCGTATGCCAAAGGCCAGCATCCAGACGGAGGGCATTTTCCAGACAACGCTCACGTCGGACTATGGGATGGAAGTGACAGATGAAACTGGCGCGCTGCTCGACCTAAAGACAGTGAGCCTGACGCACCCGGCGCTTGCGTGGAAATTGGAACTGCCGGATGGCATGAATGCCGGCGACGCGGGCTGGCACTTGGCGTTTTACCAATTTGTGGATGCCGATGTGCCAAAGGACGCGCCGGAATATGACGCGCCGGCGTACAGTTTTGATTTGCTGCGCTCCCCGGATGGGAAGGGCTACCAGATCGAGCGCGCGCTGACCGAGGAAGAAGCGGAGGAATGGAAAAAGGAGCATCCGGACGAACTGATGCCGCCGGGGCTGCACCGCACGATTTTGCTGACAGAGGACGCGGATCTGTACGCCCAGGAGCATGAGACAAACAAGAAGCTGAAAAAAGCCTACACCTTGTCGCTGGACGCGCTTGCGCTTGGCACGGACGTGGCGGTCAGCACCTACGCGCAATCCCTTTCCGGGCTTGGCAGCTGCGCCATCGCAAATATTTGCCCGCAGATACGGGTCATGGAATACGAAAAGGATGTGGAAAAGGGCATCCGCAAGGATTACGTCTGGGTATGGCTGGCCTTGCCGGACGTGCGCCAGGACATGCCGTTCCTGTACGACTACACCGCTTTGTCGCGGACGCACAGCGTGACGGTAGAGCCGCTTTTGCAAAGCAGATATGTAAAACAATACGAGGGCGTGGAGGCCAAGCGTCTGCAGCTGACGTGGGTGATCCGAAAAGAGGATTTGCTCCAATGGGAGCAACAGCCGATTGTGCCCGAGACGGCGCAGTTGGATGCGGAGAAGATCCAATCCTACCAGCGCGTGCTGGACGAGGGGCAAAGCGTCAATGACGCATTTGACAGCCAATATGAGAAGGAACAAAATGGCTTCCTCGATGCGGAACAGTATGTGTTGCTTCCGCGGGAGTATGCGAAAGAACTCGCGGATCGCGATGCGGACGTTGGCGCAGAGCCGCCTGCCACGACACAGGATTCAGGCGTGTCGCCAAACCAAGGCGAAGATGGCGGCATCCTGTTTGAGGACGATGGAGTTGTTTTTGAGGAGGGGGAAGGCGCGACGGGATTCGCCGCATCCCCGGAGACAGAGTTGCTCGGCATCGGCATAGAGACGGAGGCAGAGGAAGAAGAGACAGCGGGAGAAGAGACTGGCGATGCGGACGCTTGGACAGATGGCGCGGGGCAGCCTGCGCCTGACGCGGGCGGCCTCGTGTTAGAGGACGCGGTTGGGATTGGCATACGAGACGGGGGGAATGGCGCATGAGAAAAGCGGAAAGAAACCGTGGCGACGCCATGGTGATTGTCCTGTGTGTCATGGCCGTGTTTTTGGCACTCTCCGCGACCATCCTGTTCTCAGGCTCGGTGGCCTTAAACACAGCACGCAACAACCTCACGTTCGAGCGGGGAAAGGTGCAGGCCGTCTCTCTGGCCGATGTCATCGCGGAGGACATGCAGCTGCCGCTAAACGGCAAGGGAAGCTACCTGGCGCACTACGTCCGCGATGCCATCATGGGGGATGTTTCGGGTGTTACGCGGTTGGAGCGTTACGATGAAGCAAAGTCCGTCGCTGAAAATCTTCATGACAAATGCATACGCCAGTTCACTTTGGACGAAGCGGGGGCAAGTGAAAGTGGTGGGCAGCACCAGATTCGGATAGAACTGTACTGGACGGGCGATGGTAAGCCGGATGAAAATAACCCTAAAGACGATGGGAGCGTGGATACCCAAAACATCCACCTCTTCATCGATGTGGTCAGCACCATCAATGGTTCGGAGTACCGCGTGCGCAATGAGTTTACACTGCGATCCATCCAATGGAATGGCACATGGAACACCTCGGAGGCGGACAGAGAGAGCAACTATGACCCGGACAAAGGAGCAGGCAAGGGAAATTACAAATACCTTTGGGATTGGAACACCGTTGGGAGGGAAAACACATGAGGAAGCATATCCAATCGCGTTTGGCGGATGCGCGCGGATCATCCATGATTTCCGTCCTCATGGCTTTCGTCATTCTGCTGCTTGGCATTGGCGCATTCTCTGCCGCCGTATTGACGGCAAACGACATGGTGCGCCGGGCAAACATGATCAACACGGCCACGGGGGAAGTTTTGGAGGCATTTTACGCATCCTACGTCAAAGATCCCAATGACAAGAGCAACTTTGTCACAACCGTGTACGACATGAAGGAAGATGGAACATCAAAAGGCACGGAGGCGTTCAAACTTCACACAAAGATGCGCAACCGCACTTACGAAGTGAAAGTGGAGAATCCATCGGGAGGCGGTGGTTCGGGCAGTCCAAAGACAATGAAATATGAATTTCACTATTTCAAGCAATTTTATCAGTAGACTTCCCGATTTCAAGCGCTTTTGCCGGCATCAAGCACTTTTGCCGGCGGGAGGGAAGTTCGGAAGGAAAGCAAAGCGATGTAACATAGCCTTTCCGATTTCGAGCGCTTTTTTCGGCAGGAGAGAAGTGAAAAAGGAATGAAAAACGAGTGAAAAACGAATGACAAGGCGTTGCAGGGGCATTGCGAGGAAGTGTGGTGGCATGAAAAGATGGCGGGAAAAGAAAGAGGGGTTCACCCTGGTGGAGATGGTGGTCACGTTTGCGCTGATCAGCCTGTTTGTGGGCTGCGCGGCGCTGGTGATGAGCACCTTTATGCGCAGTCATGCGGAAGTGGACATGGTGGGCAAGCAGCAAAACGTGGCGACGACCATTTTGGCCGCAGTGTCGGGAGACCTGGGGGCGGCCAGGTACAAAGACAAGCAAGTTTTCTCAGGAACGACGCCATTCCCGGCAGGAGGGGCATTTGACGTGGAACAGGATCCGCCGTTGAAAGAAGGCACAACGGCAGATCCTGACAAAAAAGATGGCCAGCTGTGCATCCAGACAGACGGTGACGACAACTCCAAAGTATGGTATGTGAGCGAAAAGGGTGTCCGGGTCTGCCTTTCCCTAAAGGACGGCATCCTCGTGTGGACTTACTATCCGGAGAAATCGGGAGCGGACGCGGCCGACCCGCCAGATCCGGCAAACCCCGATTATGATGTGCCCGTCAAGTGGCAATTGGGCGAAAATGTGTACAGCGGCTGTAAGATCACCAGTTTCAAAGTCAGCCAGATAGGGGAGGGCACGACTTCGGTTGCGGGCGAGCCGCCCGCCTGCCTTGAGGTGGCCATTACCCTGAAAAGCCCCTTGTTGAAAAACCCGTATGAAATGAAGCGCTCTTTTGAATGTCGGAACTTGAAACGGAAAGACATCGTAACGGTATCGTAGATTTTGGCATCACAAAAATCAAATTTTAGGAGGATCACAGATGTATCGGAGCTTACCACAGTATGCGGTCATCAAGACAGAAGAACTTGCGGACATTCACTCCAAAGGCACCTTGCTGCGCCACAAAAAGACGGGCGCGCATGTGCTGATTTTGGAGAACAACGATGAGAACAAAGTGTTTGACATTTGTTTTCGCACGCCGCCTGCGGACAGCACGGGCGTCGCGCACATTTTGGAACACAGCGTTCTTTGCGGAAGCCGGAATTTTCCGGCAAAAGACCCCTTTGTGGAATTGGCAAAAGGGTCTCTGAATACGTTTTTGAATGCGATGACCTACCCGGACAAAACCATGTATCCGGTGGCGAGCTGCAACTTGGCTGATTTTTGCAATTTGATGCACGTCTACATGGACGCGGTTCTGTTTCCGAACATTTACGAGCGGGAAGAAATTTTCCGCCAGGAGGGCTGGGGCTATGTCTTAGACGACCCCGAGGGCGAGGTGCGCTACAATGGCGTGGTCTACAATGAGATGAAGGGCGCATTTTCCTCGCCGGACAGCGTGCTTTCGCGCGAAATCATGAATTCCCTGTTTCCGGACACCCCCTATGGCGTGGAGTCGGGCGGGAATCCGGCGGCGATCCCCGACCTCTCCTATGAGGACTTTTTGTCGTTCCACAGCCGCTATTACCACCCGTCCAACAGCTATATTTACCTCTATGGCGACCTGGACATGGAGGAGCGGCTCGCGTGGCTGGACGCGGAATATTTGAGCAAGTTTGACCGCCTGGAGATCGATTCCGAGATTCCCTTGCAAGCCCCGTTTGAGAAGCCGGCCGAGGTGTGCATGTCCTATCCCATTTCCAATGCGGACGAGGAAAAGGGCAATACCTATCTCGCGTGGAATGTGGTCGTGGGAACTTCCGCCGACGTAAAACTTTCCACAGCCATGGCCGTGCTGGAATATGTCCTGCTCTCCGCGCCGGGCGCGCCCTTAAAGCAGGCATTGCTCGACGCGGGAATCGGAAAAGACGTGGATGGCGAATACGACGGCGGCATCTTGCAGCCGGTATTTTCGGTGATTGCGAAATATACCGATCCCGAAAAAAAGGACGAATTTTTGCGCGTCATACGCGAGAGTTTGCAGAAATTTGTCGCGGAAGGCCTAGAGAAAAAAGCGCTGCTCGGCGCCATCAATGACATGGAATTTCGCGCGCGCGAGGCGGATTTTGCGAGCTACCCGAAGGGGCTGATGTACGCCATTACCGCGTTCGACAGCTGGCTGTATGACGCGGAATCGCCGTTTGACTACCTAAGGGAGCTGGAGATCTTAAACGCCTTAAAAGAACTGGCGCAGACGCGGTATTTTGAGGATTTGATCCAGACGTATTTGCTGGACAACACGCACGTTTCCATCATGCAAATGGTTCCAGAAAAAGGCCTGACGGAAAAAGAGGACGCCAAGGTGCGCGAACGCCTGGCGGCGTGGAAAGCGACATTGAGCGAGGAGGAGATCGCGGAATTGGTCAGGCGCACAAATGACCTGCGCGCGTACCAGTCCGAGCCTTCCACAAAAGAGGAGCTGGAAAAGATTCCGCTTTTGTCCTTGTCGGATGTCGGAAAAAAGGCCGCGCCTTTGCAAAACCGATTCCTCGACGTGGACGGCGCGCCCCTCGTGTACCACGATTATGAGACGAATGGCATCGCCTACCTGGATCTGATTTTTTCCATTCCGGTTGCGGACGAGGCGTCGCTTCCCTACCTTGGGATTTTGCGGGAAGTGCTCGGAAAAGTGGACACCGCGCGGTTTGGCTACCGGGAGTTAAACAGTGAAATCCAGCTGCACAGCGGCGGCATTTACCCCGCCGTGACCATTTACCAAAACGCGAAAGACCCAAAGAAATTCCAGGCAAAATTCAGCCTGCGCGGGAAAATGCTGGCGGATCAGGTCGGCTTTGTCTTTGACACGATGGAGGACATCCTCTTGCACAGCCGCCTGGACGACGAGAAGCGCCTGTACGAGATTATCGCGGAGGAAAAGTCGACCCTGCAGGATTCCCTCGCGCGGGCGGGGCACACCACGGCGGTCACGCGCGCCATGGGTTATTTTTCCGGCGCGATGCGCCTCCAGGACATGACAAGCGGCATTGCCTATTACAAATTGCTAGAGGAAATCGAGGCGCACTATGAGGAGAAAAAAGGCGAATTGGTGCGCCAGCTAAAGGCGTGGGCGCGCGCCATTGTCAGCCAGGAAAACCTGATGGCCAGCCTGACGGCGGACGCGGACATTTTGGAAAAAGTGGAGACACGCCTGCGCGCCTGCAAGGCAAAGCTCGGGCACACGGACGCCGCGCCGCTTGTGGAGCTTGCGCCCCTTGCCAGAAAAAATGAAGGGTTCACCACCCCCGGCAAAGTGCAATATGTGGCATTGGTGGGCGATTACCACAAAGCCGGCGCCTACACAGGCTCTCTGAGCGTGCTGCAGACCATCATGTCCTACGAATACCTGTGGACAAACCTGCGCGTGCTCGGCGGCGCCTATGGCTGCATGAATGGCTACCAGAGGACAGGCGAGGCGTTCTTCGTCTCGTTCCGCGACCCGCACCTGGGGCGCACATTGCAGGCATATGAGGAGATCGCCGCTTACCTTCGGGACTTTTCCATCAGTGAGCGCGACCGCACGAAATACATCCTCGGCACGATGAGCCGGGTTGACACGCCGCTCACCCCCAGCAGGAAAGGCACGCGCTCGATGAACGCCTACCTGATCAACGTGACGCTGGAGGACTTGCAAAAAGAGCGCGACGAGATCCTCTCAACGACGCAGGAGGACATCCGCGCCCTTGCCCCGTATATTGAGGCGGTGTTAGCGGATCGCGGCATTTGCGTGATCGGGAATGAGGCGAAGATCCGGGAAAGCGAAGCGCGCTTCTCCCAGATCCAGCCGCTTTCGGGCCAGGGGGGCCAGGCATGAGCGAGGCGCAGAAAAAATCGGGCTTCGTGGCTTTGATCGGCCGGCCAAACGTGGGGAAATCGACCTTGATGAACCATCTGATTGGCCAGAAGATCGCCATCACGTCCAGAAAGCCGCAGACCACGCGCAACCGCATCCAGACGGTCTACACAGAGGAGCGCGGGCAGATCGTATTTCTGGACACGCCGGGCATGCACAGGGCGCGCAACAAGCTGGGGGAGTACATGGTGGCCACGGCCAGGCGCACGCTCAAAGAGGTGGACGTCATCTTGTGGCTGGTTGAGCCGGAAACGTACATTGGGGCTGGCGACCGCCACATTCAGGCCGAACTGGAGCGAACCGACACGCCCGTCGTGCTGGTCATCAACAAGATGGACACCGTGCCAAAGGAGCGCATCCCCCAGGTGGAGGCGGCCTACCGCGCGTCGTGCAAGGTGGACAGGGTCATTCCCGTCAGCGCCCTGCGCGGCTTGCGGATGCGCGAGGTCATTGACGCGATTTTTGCCTACCTGCCCTACGGGCCTGCGTTTTACGACGCGGACACGGTGACAGACCAGCCGATGCGCCAAATCGCGGCGGAGATGATACGGGAGAAAGCCCTGCGCAGCCTCGACGAGGAGGTGCCGCATGGGATCGCCGTCGCCATTGACCGCATGGAGCAAAGGCAGACGGGCGATTTTTACGACATTGACGCCACCATCATTTGCGAGCGCGACTCCCACAAGGCCATCATCATCGGCAAAGGCGGGTCGATGCTCAAGAAAATCGGATCTGAGGCCAGGCGCGACATCGAGGCCATGCTGGGCGCGCGGGTGGATTTGCGCCTGTGGGTGAAAGTCAAAAAAGACTGGCGCGACAGCGACTACCTGGTGCGCAATTTCGGGTACGACAAAAAGGAAATCTGACATGGGCGAAAAACAGATGCTGACAGGCATGGTCCTGTCGGCCGCCCCCATTGGTGATTATGACAAGCGCGTGGTACTCCTCACGCGCGAACGCGGAAAAATCAGCGGCTTTGCCAGGGGCGCGAGAAGGCAAAACAGTGCGCTTCTCGCGGCGACAAAGCCGTTTTCCTTTGGGGTGTTCGAGTGCTACGAGGGCAGGGGGTCCTACCAGATTACGCAGGCGGAGATTCGCAATTATTTTGCGGATCTTGCGCGCGATTGCGAGACGGCCTGCCTCGGGACTTATTTTTTGGAATTTGCGGACTACTACGCGCGCGAGGGCACGGACGAGGGCGAATTGCTCACATTGCTCTATCTTTCCTTGCGCGCCCTGGAAAACCCGCGCCTGCCAAAGGAATTGGTGCGCTGCGTCTACGAATTGCGCGCGATGGTGATCAATGGCGAATACCCGCAGGTGTTCGCGTGCGCCGCGTGCGGTTCCACGGAGCATCTCACCAGCTATTCCCACAGGAGAAACGGCGTGCTCTGCCAGGACTGCGCCATGGAAAAGGGCGCGGCCGCCATCTTGCCCTCCACCCTTTATGCCATGCAATATGTCATCAGCGCGCCGATCGCAAAGCTCTACACCTTTACGGTGACAGACGAGGTTCTGCGGGAGTTTGCCCGCATCCAGAACCGCTTTCGCGACGCAATCATCGATAAAAAATTCCGGTCGCTTGCGGTGCTCGAAGAAATGGGCGGACGGGCGTCTTTTTAGGTTGAAAATGGGGAGCAATGTGAGTATAATGGATGCCAGAGTGCCCAGGGCATCTTCTGCCCCGACGAAAAAAAGCGGGCACTGGGCGGCGGTTCGCCAGGGATGGGAGGAGAAATCATGAAGAGGGTACGCTTGTTTTGCGCGGTGGGCATGTGCCTGCTTTTGGCGGGGTGCGACAAGTTTTCCCCGGAGGGGAGCGGCATTTCGATCAGCAAAAAAGGCGTGGTCACGGAAGTTTCCCAGGAGGCGTTCGACAAGGCCTATTACGGGGAGGCGGAGCTGGAAAATGAGATA
The DNA here is from genome assembly GCA_964455335.1 of uncultured Marvinbryantia sp. Taxonomy (GTDB): domain Bacteria; phylum Bacillota; class Clostridia; order Lachnospirales; family Lachnospiraceae; genus Marvinbryantia. The sequence goes on along the minus strand of CAYVVW010000021.1, from coordinate 762 downwards.
GACTCCCAGGTGGCGAGCTACAACGCGCAATTCGGGGAAAAGTCCGTGCGCAAAAAAAGCCTCGCGGTGGAAAACGGCCAGGCGACACTTTGCATGACCTACGCGACGGCGCAGGACTATGCAGCTTTTAACGGCATTGACTTCTACATCGGCGACATCACCGGGGCCGTGCAGGCCGGGTATACCTTTGAAAAAAACTTTTACAGCGTGGCGGACGGCAGGGTGCAGACAGAAAAGCCGCTTTTCGGGTCACAGGTGATGACGGGGAAAAACTACAGCACTGTCGCCACGCGCCAAGGAACCCTCGTGCAAGTGCCGGGCGTGATCCGCATCGTGAGCGAGCACGTCAACGTGACGGGGGAGGACACGGCCGTCATCGAGCCAAACCAAGAGGCGTATATCTTATATGAGTAGAAAGAATCGCGTTCGAAGCTCATCGCAGTTCATAGCAACGAGGAGGGCTTTGGTTCATCGTAATTCACAGCAATGAGGAGGGTTTTAGGGTCTTATGGAAAAGATGGAAAAAACGATGGAAAAGATTGTGGCGCTCGCCAAGTCGCGGGGCTTTGTCTATCCCGGCAGCGAGATTTACGGCGGCCTGGCCAATACCTGGGATTACGGCAATCTGGGCGTGGAGCTGAAGAATAATGTCAAGCGCGCCTGGTGGCAGAAGTTTGTGCAGGAAAGCCCCTACAATGTCGGCCTGGACTGCGCCATTTTGATGAATCCGCAGACGTGGGTGGCATCGGGTCATTTGGGCAG
>CAYVVW010000020.1:0-20679 GCA_964455335.1 uncultured Marvinbryantia sp. | reverse complement strand
AAAACTCTCTCGTTTGGAATCTTTCAAGGTTGTGTCACTGTTCAGTTGTCAAGGTGCCGTTCGCCGCTGCTTCAGCGGCAACTTCTAGATACTATCACTTTTCATTTCCTTTGTCAACAACTTTTTTAAAAAAATTTGTTGAACGGAGAAAGAGGGATTTGAACCCTCGCGCCGCGTGAACGACCTACACCCTTAGCAGGGGCGCCTCTTCAGCCTCTTGAGTATTTCTCCGTGCTGCCGAACGCATAACCTATGATGTTGCGCCAAGGAGACACCCACCAAAAAAATGGTCACCCTCGGCATTCCCCTTGATTATACTCACGCAAATCACATTTGTCAACCCACAAAAAAAGAATTTTCCCTCAGTCCCGAAACCTGTGGTAAATATAGGCGTTTGCCTCTTTTTCCTCCACATCGGGCAATTCCTGCAGGCGAATCTTCTTTTTATATTTTCGCTCTAGCGCTCTTGTGATAAGGAAATCGCACACCTGTGGGTTTTTTGGAAGCAGGGGGCCATGCAGATAAGTGCCGATGACATTTTTGTAAACCACGCCCTCATACCCGCTTTTCCCGTCGTTGCCGCTCCCATATAAGACTTTGCCAAATGGCCTGTGCCCCTTGATGTCCGTCCTGCCCCCATGGTTTTCAAATCCGACGATCGGCATCTCAACCCATTCGCTCTCTAGGACGATGTTGCCTATCAGGCGGTTCCCCTCCCCATGTTTTGTGTCGATGTCCAGGATTCCCAACCCCTCTATCCTCGCGTCCAGTGTCTCATAATAGTTTCCGAGAAGCTGGTATCCCCCGCAAATGGCGATGACGACTCCCCCATCTTCCACATATTCCCGAAATTCCTTTTGGATGGTTCTCAATTTTTCGCACACCAGCTTTTGCTCTCGGTCGGATCCCCCTCCGAGCAGCACGATGTCAAGTTTGGAAAAATCGATTTTTTCCTCTGTCTCAAAGCGGATGACTTCCGACGCTACTTGCCTCCACTCCAGTCTTTTTTTCAGGCACTGGATATTTCCGCGGTCTCCATATAGATTTAGCAGGTCAGGGTACAGATGCCCGATTGTCAATTTCATTTTGACTCTCTCTCCATCTTCTTTAAGATCGCGCGCGTCTGGTACAGCCCCGTGTAATTGACCAGCACATGCAAATTTTTGCACCCATCCGCGATATGCGCGCGGATGGCCTTTTCCACGTCTGGCTCTAACATAGAAGGAATGTCCACATATTTTAAGCGCAGCCTCATGTCCTGGCAGCGTATGCCGCTCACCGTGATTTTGCGAACCGTTTCCACAAGAAGGCGGTCAAAGTCCACATCCCACAGCCAGGAGACATCCGTTCCATCCTGGTCATTGTCGTTGATCAAGATGACAAGGTCTTTTTGCGACGCATCTTCTAGGACTGCCGAGATATTTTGGTTAAATCCCGCGGGATTTTTTGCCAGGTTTAGCAAGATCTGCGTGCCATTGACACAAAAATGCTCCATGCGGCCATTCTCCGGATGGTAGCTTTCCAGGATTTCCTGATAGTTTTCAACGGAAAAACCGGATTCGCGCAAGGCCGCGTAGACGGCCAAATCGTTGTAGAGATTGTAAAACCCGCGGGATTGCACGCATATGCGTCGGTTTTCCACGGTAAATGCCAGGTGTTCCCCCGTCTCCACGCCGGTTGCGCCATAGTCCATTTTTGGGCGGCAAAAACCACAGCTTCCGCAATGATAATCCCCCAGCTGACTGAAATGGTAGAAGCGGTATTGCATTTTTGCGCCGCATTGTTTGCAAAAAATCCCTTCCTTTATCTCGTGGATGGACTCGTCAAACACCTTTTCGCTGATCCCAAATGTCACATAGGGATTTTGACTCTCTTTTGTCACATAGTAAGAGAGCGGGTCGTCCGCATTGACGAGGATTTTCATGTCGGGCGCCATGCGCATGGCGTCGCGTAGGATGTCCATGGTGGTGTCGATCTCCCCATAGCGGTCGAGCTGGTCGCGGAACAAGTTTGTGAGAATCATGTAATCCGGCTGAAAATAAGGGAAAACGCGCAACGCCGAAGCCTCGTCCACCTCTATGCACGCATAGTCCGCGTCCAGTTTCCCATTCCACTTTGCCGCAAGCGCAAACGCCGCCACGCAGCCATTTAACATATTGGATCCCGTGTGGTTGCACACGACTTTTTTCCCATTTGCCTCTATGGCGTGGCACAACAGGTTGTTGGTGGTCGTCTTTCCGTTTGTGCCGCAGACGACAAAGATCTTTTCCCGCACCTCCCCCGCCAGATCGCGCAAGATCCAAGGGTCGATCGCCCGGGCGATTTTTCCAGCCCAGGTGACCCCCTGCCTTCCCATCATTTTGCAAACCTTCGCCACGACTTTTGAAACCCCTATGGCGGCGACTTTGCGTACCCTCATTCTGTGGTTTCCTCCGCGCCCTGATCCGCTTCCTCTTTTTCGGTCTTTACTTTTTCAATGCTTGCGATGGTCACGTTGGCGTCCAGGTTCATCAGCTTGACGCCGGATGTGACTCTGCCGTGCGCGGAAATCCCTGCGCATGGCATCTGGATGATCACGCCCTCTGTGTTGATGATGAGGATGTCATCGTCGGTATCCACCAACTTTGCCCCGATCACATTGCCGGTCTTTTCGAGGATCTTATAGCACTTTACCCCTTTTCCGCCCCGGTTCTGCGCGGAAAATTCGTCCACGCGCGTCAGTTTTCCCATGCCCTTTTCGGAGACGACCAACAGGTATGCGCCCTGGCAGTCGATTTGCATCGCCACCACCTCGTCCCCATCCGCCAAGTGGATGCCCGTCACGCCCATGGACGCGCGTCCGGTGCCGCGCACGTCAGACTCGTGGAACCGGATGCATTGCCCATAATTTGTGACAAGGATCACATCTTTTTTGTCGTCGGTAAACTTCACCTCGATCAGAGCGTCGTCCTCCCGCAGGTGGATGGCTGCCAGGCCTGTCTTTCGCACGTGCAAAAACTCGCGGATCGCCGTCTTTTTGACAATCCCCTTTTTTGTGGCCATAAACAAAAACTGGTTTTCCCCAAATTCCTTGACGGGAATGACGGCCGTTATCTTTTCGTCCGGTGCAAGCTGCAGCAAATTGACCATGGCTGTGCCGCGCGAAGTCCTTCCGGCCTCCGGAATTTCGTAGGCCTTTAGGCGAAACACTTTCCCAAAATTCGTAAAGAACATCAAGTAGTGGTGCGTCGTCGTCAGGAACATTTCCCGGATGTAGTCGTCCTCGATCGTCTGCATCCCGCGAATGCCCTTGCCGCCGCGGTTTTGGCTGTGGAAATTGTCCGGGTCCATCCGCTTGACGTACCCTAGGTTGGTCATGGTGACCAGCACTTTTTCATCCGGGATCAAGTCCTCTTCTGTCAAGTCAAAGCTGTCGCGCCCGATTGTGGTCTTTCTCTCATCCCCATATTTGTCGCTGATTTCCTGGATTTCCTTTTTGATCACGCCGAGGAGCAATTTCTCGTCGGCCAAAATCGCCTGGTACTCCTTGATTTTTTTCATGAGCTCGGCGTACTCTGCCTCCAGCTTTTCCCGCTCAAGGCCGGTCAACGCCCTTAGGCGCATGTCCACGATGGCCTGCGCCTGCTTATCCGACAGCTGGAAGCGCGCGATCAGCGCGTCTTTCGCGATTTGCGTCGTCCGGGAGGACCGTATGATGCGGATCACCTCGTCGATGTTGTCCAGGGCGATCAGCAGCCCCTCCAAAATGTGCGCCCGCTCCTGCGCGCGGTTCAAATCATAGCGCGTCCTTCTGGTGACGACTTCCTCCTGGTGCCTTAAGTAATGCGTCAGGATTTCCAAGAGGTTCATGACCTTTGGCTCTAGTCTGCCATTTTCCCTTGTGACGACGGCCAGCATGATGGCGCCGAACGTGTCCTGCAGCTGTGTGTGCTTATAAAGCTGGTTGAGCAGGATATTTGCGTTGACATCACGGCGCAATTCAATGTTGATGCGCATGCCCTCGCGGCTCGACTCATCGTTTAGCGCCGTGATGCCGTCTATCTTTTTTTCTTTGACCAAATCCGCAATTTTTTCAATCAGGCGCGCCTTGTTCACCATGTAGGGGAGCTGCGTGACCAAAATGCGGCTTTTCCCATTTGGCAGGGTCTCGATGGACGTGACGGCGCGCACGCGGATTTTCCCGCGCCCCGTGCGGTAGGCCTCCTCGATGCCGCGCGTTCCCAGGATCTGCGCGCCCGTCGGGAAATCCGGTCCTTTGACGATTTTTAGGACTTCCTCTATCTGGGTGTCGCGGTCCTCCAAAACCCGATTGTCGATGATTTTTACGACTGCCGCAATGACCTCCCTTAAGTTGTGCGGCGGGATGTTGGTCGCCATGCCGACCGCGATGCCGGACGTGCCATTGACCAAAAGATTTGGGAAGCGCGCAGGCAAAACTGTCGGCTCTTTTTCGGTCTCATCAAAATTTGGACGGAAATCCACAGTGTCCTTGTTGATATCCGCAAGCAGTTCCATGGATATTTTGCTCAGCCTTGCCTCCGTGTAACGGCTGGCCGCCGCGCCGTCGCCGTCCACAGAGCCAAAATTCCCATGCCCGTCCACCAAAGGGTAGCGCATGGACCAGGACTGCGCCATATTGACCAATGCCCCGTAGATCGAACTGTCGCCGTGCGGGTGGTACTTACCCATCGTCTCGCCGACGATACGCGCACATTTCCTGTGCGGCTTGTCTGGGCCGTTGTTAAGCTCGATCATGGAAAATAATATCCTGCGCTGGACAGGCTTTAGGCCGTCTCTCACATCAGGAAGCGCGCGCGTGGCGATGACACTCATGGCGTACTCGATGTAAGACTTTTCCATGGTTTTTTTCAAGTCCACTTCCTGTACTTGGTCAAAAATCGTCTCTTCCATGTCACGCCCTCCTAAATGTCAAGATTTTCGGCATACTTTGCATTTTCCTCGATAAACTCCCTGCGCGGCTCCACCTGCTCCCCCATCAGGGTCGTAAAGGTTAGGTCCAGCTCCGAGCTTGTCTCCTCGTCCATCATCACGCGAAGCAAAATCCGCCTCTGCGGGTCCATCGTCGTCTCCCAGAGCTGCTCCGCATCCATCTCTCCAAGCCCTTTGTAACGCTGGATGTTGTTATTTTGGTCGCGCCCGACTTCTTTTAGGATGTCCTCCAACTCCGCGTCTGAGTAGGCATACCAGACTTTTTTGTTTTTCTCCAGTTTGTAAAGGGGCGGCTTTGCCAGGTACACATACCCCTGCTTGATCAATTCCGGCATAAACCGGTAGAAAAATGTCAAGAGCAGGGTGCTGATGTGCGCGCCGTCCACATCGGCATCGGTCATGATGATGATCTTGTGGTAGCGCAGTTTTGTAATGTCAAAATCGTCGTGGATGCCCGTGCCAAATGAAGTAATCATGGCGCGGATCTCCGCATTTCCGTAAATGCGGTCCAGCCTCGCCTTTTCCACGTTTAAGATTTTCCCGCGCAAGGGCAGGATGGCCTGCGTGACGCGGTTGCGCGCATCTTTTGCGGACCCGCCCGCGGAATCGCCCTCCACGATGTAAATCTCGCAATTCGCGGGGTCTTTGTCAGAGCAATCCCACAATTTCCCCGGAAGGGAAAAGCCATCTAAGGCAGACTTTCTCCGCGTAAGGTCGCGCGCTTTTCTCGCGGCCTCCCTGGCGCGCTGCGCCAAAATCGACTTGTCCAAGATCAGCTTTGCCACCTGCGGGTGCTGCTCTAAGTAAATCATCAATTGCTCGGAAACCACGCTGTCAACGGCCGGCCGCGCCTCGCTGTTCCCGAGTTTTTGCTTGGTCTGCCCCTCAAATTGCGGCTCTTCTATCTTGATGCTGATGATCGCCGTCATGCCCTCCCGAATGTCCTCGCCCGACAAACTCTCGCTCTCCTTTAAGAGTTTGTTTGCCTTTGCGTAGCTGTTGAATGTTTTTGTCAGGGCATTTTTGAACCCCGTCAGGTGCGTGCCGCCCTCCGGCGTGGTGATATTGTTGACGAAACTATAGCAATTTTCCTGATAGGAGTCGTTGTGCTGCATGGAAACCTCGACATAAATGTTCTCCCGCGTTCCCTCGCAGTAAATGACGTCCTGGTAAAGCGGCGTTTTTCCCTTGTTCAGATAGGACACAAACGCGCAAATGCCGCCCTCGTAGTGAAAGATCTTTTCCCTTTGCTCCGCTTCCCTCTCATCCCTTAGGACAATCTTGACATTTCTTGTGAGAAATGCCATCTCGCGGAGACGCTGCTCTAAGGTGTGAAAATCAAATACCGTCTCCTCAAAAATCTCCTTATCCGGCAAAAAAGTGACCGCTGTTCCCGTCTTTTCCGGATCGCAAGGTCCCGCCACTTTGAGCGGATAGGCTGCATGGCCGCGCACATAGCGCTGGCGGTAGGCCTCCCCCTCGTGGTAAATCGTCACTTCGAGCCACTCGGACAACGCGTTCACGACAGAGGCGCCGACGCCGTGCAATCCGCCCGACACCTTGTATCCCCCGCCGCCAAATTTTCCGCCCGCGTGGAGAACGGTAAAAACCACTTCCACTGCCGGGATTCCCGCCTTTTGGTTGATGCCGACGGGAATGCCCCTGCCATTGTCCACGACCGTCACAGAGCCGTCCGCGTTGAGCGTCACTTCCACGGTGTCGCAAAATCCCGCAAGCGCCTCGTCGATGGAGTTGTCCACGATCTCATAAACCAAATGATGCAGCCCGCGCGCGGACGTGCTGCCGATATACATGCCAGGGCGTTTTCTGACCGCCTCCAGGCCCTCTAAGATCTGGATTTGGTCCGCCCCATATTCCTGATTGATTTCTGTGCCCATAAGATCCCTCCTAAGAAAAGTGCGTCTCTTTCGGAAATACCTGCCCTTGCGAGACATGGAACACCTGGTTTATGTGAAATCTGTTTTGCACAAAGTCGTCAAGTCCCGTGCAAGTGATAAATGCCTGTATGTCATGAATGCTGTCCAGCAAATATTTTTGCCGCCCGCGATCCAGCTCGGAGAGCACGTCGTCCAAAAGCAGGATCGGCCTATCCCCGACCTGACGCTCGACGATTGCGATCTCTGAGAGTTTTAGGGAGAGCGCCGCCGTGCGCTGCTGCCCCTGGGAACCATATTTTCGCATGTCCACGCCATTGACCTGAAAACACAAGTCATCCCTGTGCGGCCCGACAAGCGACATTTTCATCTTCCGCTCTTTTTCCCGATTGCGTTTCAAGGCATCCCCAAGCTGCCCCTCTCCCACATTCGGCTCATAAAAAATCTGCGCTGTTTCCTTTTCCCCGGTCAGCTTGCGGTGCAGCACAGAGAGGATCTCGTTTAAAATCCCGACAAATTCCGCCCGCTCCCTGATGATCTGCCTTCCGTAGGCCTCCATTTGCAAATCCCAGACATCCAATGTCTGCGCGATGTCCGGCCGATGGTCATAGGCTTTCAATAACTTGTTGCGCTGCTCAACCACTTTGTTGTAATTGGACAGTGCGCTCAAATAGACCCTGCTGAGCTGGCACAACTCCATGTCCAGGAAACGCCTCCGCACAGAAGGCCCGTTTTTGATGATATTTAAGTCTTCCGGGGAGAAAAAGACAAAATTCGCAATCCCGAACAACTCGCCCGCCTTTCGGATCGGGACGCCGTTGATGGCGATGCCTTTTGCCTTATTTTTTTTCAGGTGCATGTCGATCTTTGCCGTCGCGCCATTTTTTCTCACGCGCATACAAATATGCGACGCTTCCTCGCCAAACTGGATGATCTCCTTATCCTTGCTTCCCCTGTGGGATTTCGTCGTGCCGCACAGGTAAATGGACTCGATGAGGTTGGTCTTTCCCTGCGCGTTATTCCCATAAAAAATGTTGGTCCCACTGTCAAACGCCAGGTCCAAAGTGTGGTAATTGCGGTAGTTCTCCAGCTTGATCGACTCTACAACCATGCCATCCCCTTATCTCATGACTTGGATCTCTTTGTCCTGGAAGGTCACCACGTCCTGATCCCTTAGCTTTCTCCCGCGGCGAAGCTCCACTTCCCCATTCACTTTCACAAGCCCCTCGCAGATGGCGTCTTTTGCGTCAACGCCCGTCTCCACAAAACCCACCGCTTTCAAAAGCTGGCCGAGCTTGATAAATTCATCCGTCTTTCTCAGTTGAAACGTGAACATACGCCCCTCCATCACACGTTTATATTTACCGGCAGTATGAGGTAGATATAGGTTTCTTCCACATTCCTGATAAAGCAAGGCGCTTTCGGGTTGACCAGGTAAAGGGTCACCTGATCGTCATCGATGACTCGCAGGGCTTCCATCAAGAAGCGCGGGTTGAAGCCGATCACGATGTCTTTCCCCTCTTTTTCTATGGGAATTGCGGTATCCATGGAAGAATTCTGCGTGTGTACGGTCAGTTCCATGTCTCTGTCATCGATCCGAATGACGACCGGGCTTTTTTCCGTCTCTTTGATGATCGTCATGGCGCGGTCGATGTCGTCCACAAAACTGCGCTTGTCAACGACGACTTTTGTCTCATAATCGCTGGAGAGCATCTGCTCAATGCGGAAATATTCGCCCTCGATCAGGCGGGAAACCACCCGCGTGTTTTCCATTTCGAACAATATGTGATTTTTAGTGTAGTAGAGATACGCTTTGTCCTCCTCGTCGCCCGACAGGATTTGCATCATTTTTTCCAAACTCCGCGCGGGAACCACCAATTTCTTTTTTTCGTAGGACTCCTCCAGGGCAAACTTGCGGATGGAGATGCGATGCCCGTCTAAGGAGACGATTTTTAGGATGTTTCCATCGATTTCAAACAGCTCGCCCATCATCATGCGGTTGTTTTCATTTTGCGATGTCGAGAAAATCGTCTGGCGCACCATATCCTTTAAAGCCACTTGCGGCACGCAAATGGAGTCCTTTTTTTCCACGAACGGAAGGTAGGGAAAATCATCCCCCTCTTTTCCCGGGATGTTAAACTTCGTGCTCTCGCAGACGATCTCCGTTTGCATACGGTCATTTGTCGTGATCATGACTGTCTGGTCGGGCAATTTTTTGACGATGTCGGAAAACAGCTTTGCGTCTAAGGCAATCCTGCCTTTGTCCACAATCGTTCCCTCGACCGTTGTTTCGATGCCGAGTTCCATGTCGTTGGCAATCAGCCGAATCTCCCCTTGCAGGGCATCCACAAGGATGCACTCGAGGATTTTGAGGGTCGTCTTGTTCGGGACTGCCCTCGTGACCGTATTGATGCTCTTTAGCAAATCTGACTTCTCGCAAATGATTTTCATGGTGGGTTCCTTTCGTTGTTTTTATCAATCGCCTCGCGCGCACGCGCAAGACAGCAAGGAGATCGGTAAAATCCGTAGTCGCCTTAATAGGGGGCGTGGATTTGTGCAAAACCCCTCTATTTCCCTTAAGAAAGCCATTTTCCGCAAGGGATAAGTCTGTGCGCGGGCCGCCTTTTTCGTGTGCAAAAGCGTGTATAAGTTAAGGGTTGATCTTCTTTACCAGGACGTCGATGAGGTTTTTCATGTTCTCCTGGTGTTTCACTTCGTAGGAAATCTTGTCATATCCGTGGATAACTGTGGAATGATCCCGTTTTCCCATGATGTTGCCGATTTCCTTAAAGTTCGCCTGTGTCATCTCGCGGCACAGATACATGGCGATCTGCCTTGGGATGACGATCTCGGCATTGCGCTTGCTGCCGACAAGGTCTGCCTTACTGATGTGGAAATGTTCACAAACCGTGTCCAGGATATATTCGGGCGTGATGACCCGCTTTTGGTCCGGCGAGATGATGTTCTTTAGGGCGACTTTCGCCGCTTCTAAGTCGATCTCCTTTTTGTGCAAATTCCCATAGGCCACGACGATGTTGAGGGCGCCCTCCAGCTCCCGAATGTTGGACTTTACGTTGGTCGCGATGTATTGGATCACGTGGTCGTCGATCTTGTAGCCGTCCAGCTCCTCGCGTTTTCGCAGGATGGCCATCCGCGTCTCGTAGTCGGGCGAGGTGATGTCGGTGATCAGGCCCCACTCGAACCGCGACTTAAACCGGTCCTCCAATGTGGACATCTCTTTTGGCGGCTTGTCCGAGGAGATGATGATCTGCTTGCCGGAGCTGTGCAGCTCGTTAAACGTGTGGAAAAACTCCTCCTGCGTGGACTCTTTGCCGATGATAAACTGGATGTCGTCGATCAAAAGCACGTCGATGCTGCGGTACTTTTCCCGAAACTTCGACATCGAGGCGCTGTTGCCGCTGCGGATGTTTTCGATGACCTCGTTCGTGAACGTCTCGCTTGTGACGTAGATCACCTTGGTCTGCGGGTTTTTCTCCAGGATAAAATGGGCGATGGAGTGCATCAGGTGGGTTTTTCCAAGCCCCACGCCCCCATAAATAAACAGGGGGTTGTAGATCTCCCCCGGGGACTCCGCAACCGCTAAGGATGCCGCGTGCGCCATCTTGTTGTTTCCGCCCACGACGAACGTGTCAAACGTGTAGCGGGGGTTTAAGTTCGACCGCTCCATGTTCGGCGCCGCCTTTTTAGCGGCCTTTTTTTCCGACTCCTTTTTTTGCACGTCCTCCGGGTCGATGAACTTTATCTCGCAATTGATGCCGGTGATCTCTGCAATGGCGACCTTGATCGGGAGGAGATACTTCTTATTTATATAGTCCAGGTACATCTGCTGCTCGCTCGGGACCATGATATACAAGATCCCGTCCTCAAAACTGTAGAGTTCCAGCGGTTTTAGCCAGGTATTAAAAGAAACATACGTCATTTCGTGCTCTGTCTGCACGCGGTACAAAATTTCTTCCCAGTGCTCCTTGATCTTGTCCATGAGAGATCTCCTTTGATTTCAACATAAAAACACTACCACTATATTAAACCAAATAAACACTTTTCGCAATCAAAACTTTTCGGCCAAAAGACAGGATTTCCATAAATTCCGGGGTTTTGGTTTACATAAGTACAAAGATGTGAAGATGTTGAAATCTCTATAAACATCAAAAATGAGAAAAAATAAGGGATTTGCCGAAAATTATCCACGCTTATACACAGAAAAAGAGAGAGTTATAAACAACTTATCCCCTAAATGTGGATAACATTACGTCAACCTGCCGCGGCCGGCGTTGGAAAAGTTCCAGGCGAAAAAGAAGTTTCTGCTTGACTAACTTGGGCATTGTGCATATAATTGTTTTTGATGTTTTAACGAGCTGGAAAAAAACCATTGTTTGATAGATATATGGGAAAAAAGGGGGTGCAGTCCGCATGAAAATGACCTATCAGCCAAAGAAACGGTCCAGATCCCGCGTGCACGGCTTTCGCGCAAGGATGCATACGAAGAATGGCAGAAAAGTGCTTGCGAGGAGAAGGGCAAAGGGAAGAAAGGTTTTGTCCGCGTAGACCATAACAGAGCGCCCGACAACCGGGCGCCTTGCGCTTTTATGGAAAGATGGAATCCTTAAAGAAAAGCAAAGAGTTTCAAACCGTATACCAACAGGGAAGGTCCTATGCAAATAAGTATTTGATCTTGTATGCGTTACAGAATGCTGGAACCAGGAATCGCCTGGGAATATCTGTAAGCAAAAAAGTTGGGAACAGCGTCGTAAGACATCACATGGCGCGGCTTCTGCGAGAGGCCTACCGCCTGAATGAGGACATCCTTAGGACAGGGTATGACTTTGTTGTCATCGCAAGGCCTGCGGCGCGGCAGGTGGGGTACCGCGAGATAGCGCGCGCGCTTCTCCATTTGATGCGGCTGCAAAAGGTTTTGCGCACAGAAGCTGAAAAATGAAAAATATGCTGATTTCCATGATACGCCTTTACCAGAGATATCTCTCGCCGCTCAAGGGCATGCGCTGCCCGTATTACCCGACGTGCTCCAATTATGCCATTGAGGCGCTGGAGGGGTATGGGGCAGGGGTGGGCGGCGTGCTGGCCGCGTGGCGGATCTTTCGGTGCAATCCTTTTTCACATGGGGGGATCGACCCGGTTCCGGAGACGTTTCTTGGGTTCAAAAGGAAAGCAAAATGAGGCATGGGCGCACTTCTGTTAGGAGGAAAAAGGCTTGAGAAAAATGTTACTTACAAAAAGTAATTGGTTTGTCATCGGGCAGGTCGCCATGTTGCTCGGTTTTGTGATGAACGGGATCTATCTGTTTATGGATCACGTGTTCCATGTGGAAAACATCGCAATTTGCATCATTTTGTTTACCATCATCGTAAACGTGCTTTTGTTGCCCCTCACCATCAAACAGCAAAAGTCGATGAAGATCCAGTCGGTGATGACGCCGGAGCTGCGTGCCATCGAAAGGAAGTACAAAAACAAAAATGACAATGCCTCGCTCATGAAAAAGAACGAGGAGACCCAGGCGCTTTACGCAAAGTATGGGGTTTCGATGATGGGCAGCTGCGTGACCTTGCTGATCCAGATGCCGATCCTTTTTGCGATGTACCAGGTGATCTTAAAGATTCCCGCATACATCAGCGGGGTCTACAACGTCTACACAGATTTGGTGGAAAAGTTGCTCGCCGCGCCGGGGGCGCAGGAGTTTTTGCAGCAGTTCGCCACGCAGGCGCGGGTAGATTTTGACAAGGTCGGCTTTACCGCAAATACCATCATCGACGTGCTCTACAACATGCGCCCGGAAAACTGGGGGCAATTGGCGGAGCAATTCCCGAATTTTGCCTCCGTGATCGAGACGACGGAGGCCACGACCCAGCACATCAACAGCTTTCTTGGGATCAACATCGCGGACGCGCCGATGACGATTTTGCAAAGGGGGCTTTCCAATGGTGTCCTGCCGTTGGTGGTCGCGGTTTTGATTCCGGTCCTCTCCGGCCTTACGCAATACATCAGCACAAAGCTCGTGCCGCAGCAGGACAACCAGCCTGAGACAGAGCAAAATGCCATGGCGAGCAGCATGAAAACCATGAACACGGTCATGCCGCTCATGTCCGTATTTATCGGATTTTCCCTATCCGCCGGCCTTGGCATCTACTGGATCGCCAACGCGGTCGTGCGGAGCATCATTCAGGTGATCGTCAACAAAGAGGCGGAAAAGATCGACATCGACAAGCTCGTCGAGAAAAATATCGACAAATATAACGCAAAACGGGCAAAACAGGGGCTTCCGCCCGAGAGAATCTCAGGGCAGGCAAGGGCAAATTTGCGCAATTTGCAAACCGCGGCCGAACAGGCAGAGGAAAACGAGGAAGCGGACGAGGCAAAAAGGGCGAAAAAGCTGGAGGACATCAAAAAATCCACCGAATATTATAACAACAATGCGGCAAAGCCTGGGAGCATCGCGGCGAAAGCGCGCATGGTGCAGCAATACAACGAGAAAAACAGCAAGAAGAAGTAAGGGAGAATTTGCATGGATTACATTACAGTAACCGCAAAAACCGTGCAGGACGCCATTTTGGAGGCATCCTTGCAACTGGAGACATTCCGCGACAACATCGAGTATGAAGTCGTGGAAGAGGGATCGAGCGGATTTTTTGGTATCGGCGGGAAAAAGGCGGTCATCAAGGCCCGGAAAAAAATGGCCGTGGAGGATGTGCTAAAAGAAGAGCCAAAAGAGAGCGGCTCTTATAAGAGGCAGGAGAGAAAGGACTTCAAAAAAGAAAAGAGGGAAAGCAGGGGCGATTTCCGCAAGGAAAAGAGCGAGCCGCGCGAAAAGCGGGAGTATCGCGACACCCCGAGGCAAAAGAAATATACAGAAACACCCGATGTGAGGGAGACACGCGAAAAGGATGAAAGGCAGGATGCCGGCGTAGACACGCGGGATCTGGAGATGCCTGCAAGAGCGGAAGAAAGAGAGCACACTGCGGAAATGCGCGTCGAGCGCAAAGTCGTGGCACTCACGCCGGAGGAGCAGGAAGTCGCCATTTCCAAGGCCGAAAAGTTTTTGAATGACGTCTTTGCGTCGATTGAGATGGAAGTGACGGTCAAGGCGGAATACGCCGACGAGATGGTCAATGTCGAGCTCGTCGGGGAGGACATGGGCGTGCTGATCGGAAAGCGCGGGCAGACGCTCGATTCCCTGCAATATCTCACGAGCCTTGTGGTCAACAAGGAGCGCCAGGGTTATGTGCGCGTCAAGGTGGACACGGAAAATTACCGCAGCCGCAGAAAAGAAACCTTGGAAAATCTGGCGCACAATATTGCATTTAAGGTCAAGCGGACGAGAAGGCCGGTTTTCCTGGAGCCGATGAACCCCTACGAGAGAAGGATCATCCACTCTGCCTTGCAAAATGACCCATACGTGACCACGCACAGCGAGGGGGAGGAGCCATACCGCAAGGTGGTCGTCACCCTAAAGAGAAGCCCGAGGTAAACAAGGTGGTCGTCACCCTGAAGAGAAGCCCGAGGTAAAAAAAGAACAAACATAAGAGAAAAGTTCAATGCTGCAAGATACGATAGCCGCCATTTCCACTGGCATGACGAATTCTGGAATCGGTATAGTGCGCATGAGCGGGGAGGAAGCCTTTGTGATTGCGCAAAGGCTTTTTTTCCCGAAATGCGAAAAAAAAGTGACGGAACTTCCCTCCCATACCATCCACTATGGCGTGGTTATGGATGGCGATGAGGTGATAGACGAGGCGCTTTTGTCGGTTTTTCGCGCGCCAAAAAGTTATACCGCGGAAGATACGGTCGAGATCAATTGCCATGGGGGCGTCTATGCCATGCGGCGCATCCTGGAGACGTGCTTGAAATGCGGCGCGCGGCTGGCAGATCCAGGGGAATTTACAAAACGTGCTTTCTTAAATGGCAGGATTGGCCTCTCGCAGGCCGAGGCCGTCATGGATGTCATCCAGGCAAAAAACGCGTCCGCTCTGCGAAGTTCCGTCGGGCAGCTGCGCGGGTCTTTGCAAAAGGCTCTCGGGGAGCTGCGCTCCGCCCTGCTCTATGAGACGGCCACCATCGAGTCCGCGCTCGATGACCCGGAACACCTCTCCTTAGACGGATATGCCGCGCGGCTGGAAAAAACGGTTGGGGCGTGTATCGGGAAACTAGACCGGATCCTCGCGGCGGCAAATATCGGGAAATGGGTCAAGGAGGGCATCCGCACCGCCATCATCGGAAAGCCGAACGTGGGAAAGTCGTCCTTCTTAAACGTCCTTTTGGGGGAGGAGCGCGCCATCGTGACGGAGATTGCGGGTACGACGCGCGACTCCATCGAGGAACAGGTGGACTTAGACGGCGTGCTTTTGCAAATTGCGGACACCGCGGGTATTCGGCAGACGGCGGATGCCATCGAGCAAAGGGGCGTGGAGCGTGCGCAAAAGATCGCGGCCGACGCGGATCTCATCCTTTATATGGTCGATTCCTCGCGGGCGTTAGACGGGGATGACGAGCGGATTATGCAAATGCTTCCGGATAGGCATGTCATTGTATTGCTAAACAAGTCAGACCTTTGCCCTGTCGTTTCCAAAGAAGAAATGCAAGCGCGGCTGCACCTGCCCGTTGTGTGCATTTCCGCAAAAATGGAGACAGGGATCGGGGAGTTTTCGTCGCTTGTCAAGGAACTTTTTGACCTTGGGGACATTTCGGCCAATGAGGAAATCTATGTCACCAATGTCAGGCAGACATCCGCCCTGCGGGAGGCAAGGATGAGCCTGGAACGGGTGCGGGAGAGCATCCAGGCGGGGCTTCCGGAGGACTTTTTTTCCATTGACTTGATGGATGCCTATGCGGCTTTGGGGTCTATCACGGGGGAATCCGTCGGCGAGGACTTGGCCGACGAAATTTTCCAGAACTTTTGCATGGGGAAATAAGGAAGATTTGGCACGATGTTCCATCGTGCCGATCGTGGGAAAGTGCTTTCTACCGCGGAATCTTTGTATGGAAAAATAAGAAATATTTGACGTTCTTTTTTCATGTGAAAATGAGAAAAATTTGACGTTTCTTTTTCATGTGAAAATGAGGAAGATTTGTCGATGCCTTTTCATGAAAAAGTGAGGAGCATTCGGGCATTTGCGGTAGAAAATTTAAGGGGTCGGTTTGCATGGGAATGGTTTTTTCTACAGATGTCGTGGTGGTCGGAGCGGGACATGCCGGATGCGAGGCCGCGCTTGCCTGCGCGCGCCTTGGGATGGAGACCGTTTTGTTTACGGTCAGCGTGGACAGCATTGCGCTGATGCCCTGCAACCCAAACATCGGAGGAAGTTCCAAAGGTCACCTCGTTCGGGAGGTGGATGCCCTCGGCGGGGAGATGGGGAAAAACATCGACCACACGTTTTTGCAATCCAAAATGCTCAACCGTTCCAAAGGGCCTGCCGTCCACTCCTTAAGGGCACAGGCAGACAAAAAGGAATATGGCGCGCGCATGCGCAGGACGCTCGAAAACACCGCGCACCTCACCATCAAACAGTTAGAAATAACAGAGTTATTAATTGAAAATAATATTTTAATAGGTATCAAAACAATCACAGGAGCAACTTATTATTGCAAATCTTGCATTTTGTGTACGGGAACTTACCTGCGCGCGCGGTGCGTTTATGGGGAGGTCAGCAACCACACGGGTCCAAACGGCCTGCAGGCGGCGAACCATCTGACTGCATCCCTGGAAAAAAACGGGATTCGGATGTACCGCTTCAAGACGGGTACGCCCGCGCGTATGGACGGACGCACCTTGGATTATTCCAAGATGGAAGAGCAGTTTGGCGACGAGACGGTAGAGCCCTTTTCTTTTTCCACAGACCACAAAGATGTGCAGATCGATCAGGTTTCCTGTTGGCTTACCTACACGAACGAGGAGACGCACGCCATCATCCGGAAAAATATTGACAGATCCCCCCTTTTTTCGGGTGACATCGAGGGAACTGGCCCGCGGTATTGCCCGTCCATTGAGGATAAAGTTGTGAAATTTGTGGATAAAGATCGCCACCAGGTCTTTGTCGAGCCAGAAGGGCGGTACACAAATGAGATGTACATCGCGGGAATGTCAAGCTCGCTTCCGGAGGATGTGCAAATTGCCATGTACCGAACAGTTCCGGGGCTGGAACACGCGCAAATCGTGCGCAACGCCTATGCGATTGAGTACGATTGCATCGACGCGCGGCAACTTTATCCGACATTGGAATTTAAGCATATCGGGGGATTGTTTAGCGCGGGGCAATTAAATGGCAGTTCGGGATATGAGGAGGCGGCGGCGCAGGGAATCGTGGCGGGCATCAACGCGGCGCGGAAAGTAAAAGGGCTAGAGCCTTTGCTCCTCGACAGATCCCAGTCCTATATCGGCGTGTTGATTGACGATTTGGTCACGAAAGAAAACAGAGAGCCGTACCGCATGATGACCTCCCGGGCGGAATACCGCCTTTTGCTGCGCCAGGACAATGCGGACCTGCGCCTGATGCCCATCGGCCATGCGGTCGGCCTGATCTCCGACGCGCAATATGAGGCATTGCTGCAAAAACAGGCGCAGATCGAGGAGGAAGTGGCGCGGGTGGGGAGTGTTCGCATTTCTGCATCACAGGAAGTGCAGGAATTTTTGCGCGCGCACGGAAGCGCGCCTTTGAAAACCTCCGCCACGCTCGCCGAGCTGATACGTAGGCCGGAGCTGGACTATGCTTCGCTCGCCCCCTTAGATGGGGATCGCCCAGCTTGCGCGCAGGGCGTGGCAGAGCAGGTCAACATCCATGTCAAGTATGAGGGGTATATTCGGAGGCAGCAGCGACAGGTAGACGAATTCAAAAAATTGGAGTCGCGGCGCATCCCACCGTCGGTTGATTATGAAAAAATCAAGGGGCTGCGCATAGAGGCAAGGCAAAAACTCGCGGCGCATCGCCCGATTTCCATCGGGCAGGCCTCGCGCATTGCGGGGGTGTCGCCCGCGGACATTGCCGTGTTGTTGATCTACCTGAAACAGATCGGGTAGGAATCTTATAGCAAACAACAAAACGATCATTTGCGTTGTGTAAGCAGCATCATTGTATTCAGAAGATAGTAAGGGAGTTTTGGAAATGGGACACCAGGATGTTTTGGAAGAATTTTGCACGCAATTGGAAGCGTGGGGGATTTCCCTTAGAGAATCGCAATTGTGCCAATTCCAGACGTTTTACGAGCTTCTGTCCGAATGGAATACGCGCATGAACTTGACTGCAATCACGGGATTTTCGGATGTCTGCAGAAAGCATTATCTGGACAGCCTTTCAATCGCAAAGGTGGCCGATTTTTCAAAGATTACGCACCTGATCGATGTCGGAACAGGGGCAGGATTTCCAGGGATTCCCCTAAAAATTGTATTTCCACAGCTGCACGTGCTATTGTTGGACTCGCTTGCAAAAAGAGTCCGCTTTTTGGAATGTGCAGTGGAAAAACTGGGACTGGAACATATTTCGTGCATACATGGGAGAGCGGAAGATGTCGCGCGGGATCACAGGTATCGGGAGTCCTTTGACGTCTGTGTCTCCCGCGCCGTGGCAAACCTTTCCTCCCTTTCGGAATATTGCCTGCCATTTGTGAAACCTGAAGGATTTTTCTACGCATACAAGTCTGCAAACATCGGAGAAGAATTGCAAATGGCGGAAGCGGCTATCCATGCCCTAGGTGGGAGTACGCAGATTGTTTCCCAATTTTCCATCCATGATGTCGGGGAGCGCGCAATTATTGGCATCCAAAAGGATCGCCATACTCCAAAAAAATATCCCAGGAAGGCGGGATTGCCCTCCCGGGAACCGATACAGGGATGTTGAGGACTTGGCACGTGTCTATAGCAAACGGCAAAACGATTTTCGTTTTCGTCGTTTACTGCGCCGAATTTGCGCTGCGTAACCAGCATGATCTCAAAGAAAACTTGTGCGCATCCGGTCTATTGTAAACGGCAAACACATTTGTTGTTTACAATAGTACCGGCTGAAGCAGAGCATCGACAGCGAAGAAACACGACGCAATCTTTCTACTGCATTACGATATCATGATGCCAGGGTAGAAAGCCCTTTCCCACGACATGCTTGCGTGTCGGTTGTCCCATCGTGCCAAATGCATGAAACAACCCATAGGCATCTTTTTACCGTAACATCATATAATATCCGAGAATTTTTTCGGTGCTTCCAATTGCGGAAGCATCTTTGTTTTTTTCAGGACACTTACCTGGACCGTCGGGTTGATTTTTTGATAGCTTTGCCCGATTTTTTGCATATTTTCCATCTTTTCCCCAAACAGGAGCAGGATGGGGCTTTTCACTTTTGAGAGGGCATAGGTCAGATCAAAGTTCATGTAATTCCCTTGTATGCTGGCGGCGAGAAAACGGCCTTTAGAACCGAGCAAGTGGGCAGAATCATAGTAAGCCTGTACGAGCTTGCTGCCAAACTGGAAGGGATTGTAAAAATATTTTTCAGCAAAATCGTACTCGATCTGCTCCCTACTTGTCGAGAGATAGTAAACCGTAGAGCCGAGAATTGGGCATCGAAGCAAGGCCTTTGCGGTTTTCGAACGAATATTTGGACAAACCTTTTGCGCAAAAAGCGATGGCGGGTTGACCAGATACAGTTTTCCAAACAAGTTTGGGGCATAATTTGCCGCAGTGATGGCAAATGCCGCAGATCTTCCGGTTGCGACCACATCTGTTTTGTCTTTGATGACCTCTGTAGTAAAATCCGAAAGAAACTGCACGTAGAGGAAATTTGTGTAAACCATGTTCGGCTTTTCCGAGCGGCCACATCCGAGCAGATCCACGGCATAAACCGTGTGGTTCTTTGCAAATTGATCGATCACCTTTTCCCACTCCTGCGAACTTGAAGTGGGTTGCAAGTCATGCAACAGCAGCAGAGGAGAGCCACTCCCGCATTTCTGGTAAAAAATCTTTCCGTGTTTCCAATTAAAACATTTTCCTGTATTCGATTTCAAAATTTGTGCAAAAGACGCGTGCAATTCAATCCATTTATTTACCGTATACAGCGCAATGGCTGTGCAGGCGGTGAGCTTGACAAACGTTTTCAAATAATGTTTCACGTGAAACCTCCCTTATCCTTGTGCCTTGCGATGATTGTTGGGATTGAAAAACGATGGAACAATCCAAGAATCATCCACAGACAGCGGTTAGCCGGATCAACATCTTGATAACAGTATAAACGAAATTGAATATTCGTACAAGGGGAAATTATACATTGCGCCTATTTACTCTACGTCCTTTTGCTGCGGATCGGTTAAACAGATGGTGCAAATAAGAGTATCTGAGAACAGTTATTCTGTGGGTTGCAAGCCAAAAGATAACTCGGTCTCTGCCGTTGCTTCTATAGAAAACAAAAAACGATTTTCACTTTCATCGTTTGCTGTGCCGAATTTGCGCTGCGTAGGCAGCATGATTCCGCAGCAAATTTGTGTGCATTCCACCTAAATGGCAAATCTTTTCAGTTCGATTTTACCGTGTAATCAATAGTGATCTAGATAATGTTTCACGTGAAACATCGCTCTTGACATCTGTTTAGTGGAATATGTTTCGCTTCTTTTGCCGTTTCTTTTGGTTTACACTAAGTAAAAAATATTGTGGAAACCTTACGGAATTTGTGCTAAACTGACTTTAAGAGTTAGTGAAAACGGGGGTTGGACTTTACATGATAGGGAAACCATTTGAGGAACTGCAGATAAAAGATGACTTTATGTTCGGAGTCATCATGAGAAACCCGAGGTTTTGCAAGCCGTTTTTGGAGTGCGTGCTTGGGGTCAA
>CAYVVW010000019.1:0-22049 GCA_964455335.1 uncultured Marvinbryantia sp. | reverse complement strand
CGCTGATAAAGGCAGGGGATGTAAAAATAAACCGGAACTCCTTCACCTGCTCCAGCTGCGCCTTCAGTTCCTGATAGGCATACATGGAAAAACAGGTCGCCGCGACAGAGACCCTGCTGCCGGACTTGATTGTCTTTTTCAGGTCATCCCGGACAATCTCCGTGATGTTGTCAAAAATCTTCATGGGATTATCACCTTATGATATTGCCATTGTTTTGTTGTCTATTGAGCTGTCACCTAAATTTTCTGACAATGCGTTCCGCAGTTCGTTTTGGCGTTTTATGATCCGATATAATCCCGCTTTTGATTGCACGGTAGAAAACTCCGGCAATATCCGGATTATGCGGTCTGGAAGCATGAGACCCGAGCAAGGTTTCTGCCGTCCAGCCAAAATTTGAGATGCCATTTTGGCATCTCAAAAAATTTTCTGCCGCTTCCATCGCTGCGTAGATAACAGCGTTAGTCTCGGCTTGTTTTTTGGCTTGCACTACTATTGTACTCAAAATTTATGGCACTTGCAAGTGCATCGCAAATATTTTTATAATTTTTTCTGTAAGTAATAATTCCAAATGGTGAGATTGGGTGAGAAAAGTCAGTGCATCCCGAAATACTGCTTTTCCATCTCCTCCGTAAACGACACAACCTTGTGATTGCATATACCGTACAGCGTGTCGCACAGTTTTTTCAGATACCCATGCTGATGGCTTGTGAGCAAGAGTGTTTTGCCCTCTGCCTTCAGCCTCCCGAGGATCGCGGTGATGTCGTTGTTCGCCTGAAAATCCAATGCGTTGTATGGCTCATCAAGCATCAGAATGTCCTGCCCCTCCATCATGGCCTGCGCGATGCCCAATTTTTGCTTCATGCCCATGGAATATTTCCGCACGGGCGTTTTGTCTTGAAAATCAAGCCCAACCATCTCCATCGTCTTTTGTATTTCTTCTTTTCCAATGAGGTTTCTGATTTCTGCCAGCAACTGAAGGTTCTTGTACCCGGAACAATGCTCGATATATCCCGGCTCATTGATCAAAATCCCAACACTTTCTGGAAAATCGCGCCGCTCCCCCAAAATCTCCCCATGCACCCGAATGCTGCCCGCATCTGTCGGGATCAGACCCGCGATCAACTGAAACAAAACCGATTTCCCGCTTCCGTTTCCACCGACAAATCCTACACATTCCCCTTCCGCGACAGAAAAAGAAATATCCTCATAAATCACCTTTTGGCCAAATCTCTTGCTCACATGGCACACTTCAATCACGTTTGACATCACACTGTTCCCTCCCAAAATATCGATTTTCACTGACATGACTTTTTATAAGATTTCCGCATATCCACAGCACTCCTCTTTTTCACGCCGTATGATTGCGATTTTTGGACAATGCGCATTTCTCAAGAATCGCGAGAACCGCAAACATAAAGCAGAGATTCCCCACTGCCAAATCCCACTTTGCACTTCGCAGCACGTGGTGCAAAATGTACGAGTGATTCAGGAAAATCAACGAAAAAATCCCCGCATCCGCATCCGTCAGAAAGCCAGACAGAACACTGACCCATATCGCCAGCACGCAGACAAATGTTCCCTTTTTTTTGCCAAATCTCGCTGCAGTAGCTAATCGCAACACTCAGAAACACACTCCCCGCCACCCAATAAAAAAGTGTGCATCCGATTGCTGGAATAGGCGATGGGAAATGCCGCGCAAATGCCGCAACTACGGCAAGGCTGCTGTCCGCCCCTGAATTTTCCAATGTGGCCGTAAAAGTAATCTCCCATCTGAGCTTCGCAAGACCAACGGCGAGCGGTATGACGGCGTGGTGCGAAACAATGCCGGCGATTTGCAAAAAGCGCACCAGACATTCCATGCGATAAAATCTCTGAAGCGTCTGAAAACGCATACGCTCCAGCCACACAAAAAAGTATACACCAGCAACAGATAGAAGCAGACTTTTTTACACGGAAAATCCATACATTTTCTTATCAACACGCGCACTGGCATGATTTTTCCCCCTCGCACTGACCACGCAAAGAAACGCCGCCCCAACCACAACGAACACGACCACCCCGATAAAGTAATTCCAGATGTGCATACAGCACGGCGACAGGCGGTTGAGCACATAAGATGTCAGGATGCTATATTCCGGAATCTGCAAAAGCGAAGTAACCATATTTTCGGCCACGCAGTATAAAAACGGAAGCAGCACAGCGACAAACATATTGTCTAAAAAAAGTGCCGCAAGGCATCCATACACGGAAAATACGACCGCCACGATCCCTTTCCAGGCACACCAGGCAATCCCGAACAGATAAGGATGGCCTATCTGAGATGGTCCAAATACATAATTTTGCAGGTTGCCTCCCGCCCCGACATCCTGGGGTTTCAAAATGGTGAGAGTAACGACCAGTGAAATATAATAGGAAAAAACTGTGCCCAGAAAAACCAGCGTGGACACAGCCAGAAACTGCGTGAGCAGATAGTTCTTTCTGCCACAGCGCATAGACGCATATTGCAGAAATCCCTTTTTCTTTTGCAGAAAGATGAGTGGAACAACTACCACGCAGCTCACAAACGGAAGAAAAAAATCCAGGTATTGGCATCCGTCCACCCATATCTCAATCGGATGATTGACAAGCGTTGTGCGCGCTATGAAATAGCACGAAACCACCAATACCGCCAAACAGACCAAATACAAAAACCCCGCAAGCGGCAAGTCATTTTTGATGACGCGAAAGAAATATCCAAGATTCACCAAACACACCCCTCTCCTTTTTCCGAAATCTGCATTGTACCCTCAGTTACAAATCCATCCTAATGCACCCTGTTTATCTCCATCGAAAGATAACCTTAATTCTTTCTTAAATACAAAAAACTGCAAATAAAAACCCATGCAAAGAAAAATCCACGCAAAAAAACGTGCAAAAGAACATCCATGCAAAAGAAAATCCGCGCAATAAAATTGCCATAGAAGTGCGTCATTTCGAACTTCTATGGCATCTCAAATCTCTATGGCATTCCGAATCTCTATGGCATTTCCAGCATCATGCGTTCATGACGTGAGCAAGGGTTATCTTCCATAATGCCCTATCTATTCTATTTCAAGAATTTTCTGTACACAAAAATGGTGCTATATCTTCCAAATTTCATACGCTTTGTATGCACACGAAATATCATGATGTTGGGCATGATGTTGGGATATGTAAAAGATTGGTAACTTGATGCCAAAACCATTCTTTTATACCCTGATTTTGACTACAATCCGAGTTCCCTCCCCTTCTTTGCTCGATGCCTCGATGTTCCACCCATGTGCCAAGATGACTTCTTTTGCGATGGCAAGGCCCAGCCCCGTTCCTTTGACTTTTCCGGAATCTGTTCCTCTGTAATATCTCTCAAAAATGTGTTCCAGGTCTGCCTGGCACATGCCTTTTCCGTCGTCCGTTATCGCCACCTGGATTTTGCCCTGTTCTTCTGTTATGGAGATTTCCACGCGCACGTCTTTGTCGTTGTGGACAAATGCGTTGCAGATGATATTGAGCAGGCAGCGCTCCAGGAGCTTTTTGTCTGCCGGAACGAAAATCTCTTTTTCACAGTGAAACGTTATGTTCGGCTCTCTGTGCAAATACTGCCTCACCTGTTCCATGCAGGTTCGCGCCATTTCTGCGAGATTCACACTTTCCAGATTCAGTTTGATGTTTCCTTCCGCGAGCATTTGGCTGATCTTGAGATCCTCCACCAGTTCCTGCATGAATGTTTCTGATTTTAGGATTTGTTCCGCATATTGCTGAATCTCATTTCTGTCAAATTCGTAATCGTCCGTGGCTAGCAATTCCGCATATCCCTTGATTGTGGCCAGTGGCGTTTTCATGTCATGGGAAATATTCGTGATCCATTCCGCGCGCATCCGCTCGGTTTCTTTCAATTCCGCTTCCAATTTTTTGATGCTGCGAAACACGTCCGAAAAGAGTGCTTGGTTGGAAAAGTGCATCGGGGCGAGCGCGTGTCCGGCCTGCAATTCCTCGATATTTTCCAATGCCTGGCTGATTGGCATGGTGATTTTTTTGGAAAAACGGTAAGAAGAGATGAGAACGACCACCGCCGTCACGATCAGGAAAACAAACAAGCATTTTAATACCTGGTCATTGCCATTTCCTCGGAAATGATAGGTGACTTTTGTGACGAGTTGGCTGTCGCACCCCAAGAGTACCCCATATGGCTCTTTGTCTGGAAGCGGGCAGGCAAACACCGTGTACGCGCCAAGCCGATTGGAATACATCACAGCGTCAAGCAAGTCAAAATTTGAATAAAATTGCGGGATTTCATCCGGTACATTGACCCCATAAACCACGCTTCCATCGCCGTCTATGATTTGCATCCACAGCTGGTATTGGCCTAACCGCTCCAGCCCCTCTGGGTCTACGCGGATCTCTTGTTCTTGTATGGTAAGGTACTGGCCAATGCTCCTGACCAGGTGTTGGGGCAGATTTCCATCTGCTTCTTGATTGTGAAAAAACAGGAAAAAACAGAGCACAAGCGAGATCGCAACCGAGGTGAAAACGGCGAAAACGCTCGTTTTTAGATATTCCGCAATGATTGCGCGATTCATTTTCCACCAGCCTTTCGCTTAAGCATCCGCAAAAACGTAGCCACGCCCTTTGACTGTCTGAATGTAAATGGGTTCAGACGGATTTTCCTCTATTTTTTCCCGCAAATGCCGAATGTGCACCATGACCGTATTGTCATATCCGTCATAATCGACATCCCAGATGGTTTCCAATAGTTTCTTTCGGCTGATGGTCACATTTTTGTTTCGCACCAGATATTCCAGCAAGGCATACTCCTTTGCGGTGAGCGGAACATTTTTGCCGTCGCAAAACAGCATCATTTTGTCCATGTCCAAAACGAACTTTCCAAAGGCATAGGTATTTGGCGCTTTTCCGTCTGTCTCATAATATTGCTGGCGCACCAAAATGGCTTTTATTTTTGCCAAAAGCTCCCTGGGGCTGAACGGTTTTGTGAGATATGCGTCTCCGCCCATCGCATAAGAAAGCAGCCTATCGACCTCGTCCGATTTTGCAGAAAGGAACAAAATTGGCACCATGGAATGTAGCCGAATGTTTTTGCACACCTCATATCCGTCAACGTCGGGGAGCATCACGTCCAGCAAAACCAAATCTGGCGAGAGCGAAGTCGCCATGCGCACCGCCTCTTCCCCGCTGGAGGCCTTGTAAATGTGCGTATATCCCGCCTTGCGCAAAACCGTGTCGAGCATCCGCAAAATCCCCGCGTCGTCATCCACGATGAGGATTTTTTTGTTGTACGGCATTTTCACCATCATTGTCGCCACTCCACACTTTTTTCTACGGCACGAGCTGTGTTCCGCGCATTTCTTGCGATCCGCGCAAATCCCGCGCGGTCAGCGCGTCGCCCCGCGATCCTTGCAATCCCTGCGATCCTTGCAATCCCTGAGATCCTGCAGAATCGCCCTGCGTGACCACCGTCTCACCCTGCGTTCCCTGCGCAATTAGCGTGTCGCCCTCACCATCGCCTTGCGCCGTTTGCCCGCCTTCTGTTCCGTAACCGCCGATTTTCGGCACGGACTGGTAGGTGCGCACGCGCTTGCCCTGGACGATGAACCGCGTGGACGTGTCGCCCGTGCAAGTGGAAAGGGTCACCACGGTGTCGGAAAAATTTGCCCGCGCCGTGGTTTGTATCATGGTCTGTTGCATCGCCGCATCCAAAAATGCCTGAAATTCCAATGCGCTGTTGAACACAATGCGGTAGCTGTCGCTATACGTGCCGACCACCGATGCCGAGAAAATCTCGTATTTATAAATTTTCTCCGGCGTATACACCCAGAAATACGGGCTTTTGTCATACGTTTCCTGCTCGCGGAATTTCTTTAATGTGCCAAACATCGATCCGTCTTTCATGTTGTGCCCATAAATGATGCTGTTGCGGTTGGACAGATCCGGGCGGTTTGCGCAATCCAAAAAGATCGACCCCGCAAAATTGTCCTGTTTGCGGAACGTGCGGTGCAGGTAAAAATCGTTGTCCGATGATTGCATCAGCGGATAGCTTAAGTCCAGAGCCTCCACTTCGAGCCAGCCGATAATGTCCTCATTGAGCGCGAGCAGGGAATCAAAATTGATGGGATTTTCCATCTTTTCCAAGGGCTTCCCCTGCGTCCCCTCCCCCGGTTCCAGGTAGGAATCGCCCCATTTTTCCGGATGCATTGTCTCATTTTCGGCCATGCGCGCCTCATCAAACCCTTCCGTTTGCTTTTGCACGCCGCCCGTTATTTTCGACCCCGCTGCCTGCGACTCACCTGTTTCCCCCGAGGGGCTTGCGGCATCCGTCTTTTTTTCCGTCTGCACAAATCCCGATGAGAGATCCTTGTACTCGTCCGACCCTGCCTTGTATTCCATAAAAATGGTGAACAGCTGCCATGCGGCAAAACAAAAGACCGCCAATGCCACAAGGATGACCAGCGTGCTGACCACGTTTCCGATGCCGCCTTTCTTTTTTCTCTGGGCGTCTTTCCCCTCTTTTCTCGCCATACGACACACCCCTCCCCAATTCGTGCGGAATCCCCCGCATCCCCTTATTTTTATAAAGCTGAAAAATTTTTTCCTGTGCTGCGCTTGCCCTATCACCATGGCACACGCGCCAACTGTCATGCGTTTCGCGCTTCGCAGTCTCCGCTTCGCACCGATCAGCGAAAACAAAAATCGTTTTGTCGTTTGCTACAAACGTGCGCCACTGGCACACAGCATCCCGCAATCCTATCAGATATTCGGGCAACAAAATGTGATAGGAAAAAACCACCCGCGCCGAAACGTCCGGGTGGCTCCCATTTTCCTATGTTGACTTTTCCCCACTCGCACACACCGATGCCACGGCGAAACGATGCCTCATGCCTTGCCACTCGACGCAGTTACTTTTCCCAAACGTTGTGATCCATTCAGCAGAAACATACTTTCACTCTTGCCTCATGCTGCTCTGACCAAACGTATTCTGACCCCACGCTGTGCGTTCTCGCCATGCCATCATGCCGCGCGTCCAGGTCTGTGGCGCTGTCATCGCACATGCTCCAGTCGCCTCCACGGCTTCCCCGTCCGTCACCTAGGCCAAGCCCCGCAAGGTTTCCACTTTGTCCAGCCGCTCCCATGGGAGATCCAGGTCGTCGCGCCCGAAATGCCCATAGGATGCCGTCTGCCGGTAGATCGGCCTGCGCAAGTCCAGCATACGGATGATCCCCGCCGGGCGGAAATCGAACGTTTTCCGCACGATCTCGGTCAGGCGCTCGTCGGAAAGTTTCCCTGTGCCAAAGGTGTCCACGCGCACGGATGTCGGCCTTGCCACGCCGATGGCATAAGCCAGCTGGATCTCGCACTTGTCGGCCAAGCCGGCCGCCACGATATTTTTCGCCGCATAGCGCGCGGCGTAGGATGCGGATCTGTCCACTTTCGTGCAATCTTTTCCGGAAAATGCGCCGCCGCCGTGGCGCGCATATCCGCCATAGGTATCCACAATGATCTTGCGCCCGGTCAGGCCGCTGTCTCCGCTTGGCCCCCCGATCACGAACCTGCCCGTGGGATTGACAAAAAAGCGCGTGTGCGCATCCACCATGTCTGCCGGAAGAACCTTGTCAAAGACGTGCGTTTTCATGTCCGCATGGATCTGCTCCTGCGACACTTCCGGGTCATGCTGGGTGGAGAGTACCACCGCGTCAATGCGCACCGGCCTGTCCTGTTCGTCATATTCCACCGTCACCTGCGTCTTTCCGTCCGGGCGCAGGTAGGGCAGCGTGCCGTCCTTTCGCACCGCTGCCAGCCGGCGCGCTAGGCTGTGGGCAAGCGAAATGGCATAGGGCATATACTCGGGGGTCTCGTTGGTGGCATACCCAAACATCATGCCCTGATCCCCCGCGCCGATTGCGTCGATCTCGTCCTCCGATAGCTCCCGCTCGCCATTTTCCGCACGATGCCCGCGCACCTCGAGGGCGCAGTCCACGCCTCTGGCAATGTCCTTCGACTGCTCGTCTATGGCGGTGATCACGCCGCAAGTCTCGGCGTCAAACCCATACTTTCCCCTCGTATAGCCGATCTCCCGTACGGTCTGTCGCACGATTTTTTGAATGTCCACATAAGCACTTGTGGTGATCTCCCCCATCACGAGAACCATGCCCGTGGTGGTCGCCGTCTCGCACGCCACGCGGCTCATGGGGTCTTGCGCAAGCAGCGCGTCCAAAATCGCGTCCGAAATGGCATCGCACATTTTGTCAGGATGCCCCTCCGTGACCGACTCGGAAGTAAACAATCTCTTCTCCATAATTTCACACGTTCCTTCTTTCCGCTTACGCTTTGTTTCCGCTTACACTTTATTTTCTATGATTTTTTCGATGCTGCGGCGGAAATTCCCCTCAGCTTTCGCCTGCATTGCAAACCGCATTTTCCCTCAGCTCACGCGCAGGCGAAACTTGCGGATCTCCCGCTCGTTGGATACCAGCTCGATCTGCGCGCCGAGGAGGCGCAGCTTTTCATCGAAATTTTCATATCCGCGCAGGATGTACTTGATGTCGTCCACGACGGTGATGCCCTCCGCTGCCAGGCCGGCAATCACCAGAGCCGCACCCGCGCGCAGATCCG
The DNA here is from genome assembly GCA_964455335.1 of uncultured Marvinbryantia sp. Taxonomy (GTDB): domain Bacteria; phylum Bacillota; class Clostridia; order Lachnospirales; family Lachnospiraceae; genus Marvinbryantia. Next base: position 13,408 of record CAYVVW010000019.1, on the reverse strand, counting down.
GCGCGCTGACACGCGCCCCCGTCAATTTGTCCGTTCCATAGATGACGGCGCTGTTGCCCTCCACCTTGACGTTTGCGCCCATGCGCACCAACTCCGCCAGGTACTTGAACCGATTTTCAAATATGCTCTCCGTCACCAGGCTTGTCCCGTGCGCCGTCGCCAGGGCAACGCCGATCTGCGGCTGCATATCTGTCGGAAAGCCCGGGTAGGGCAAGGTCTTGACGTTTGTATTTGTCAGCCGCCTTGTGGCGACCACGCGCACCGCGTCGTCGAACTCCTCCACCTGGCAGCCGATCTCCATCAGCTTTGCGGAGATGGCCTCCAAATGCTTGGGTATGACATTTTTCACAATGACATCGCCCTGCGTGACCGCGGCCGCAAACATAAAGGTTCCCGCCTCGATCTGGTCAGGGATGATGGAATATTCCGTGGCGTGCAGGCGCTCCACCCCGCGGATGCGGATGACGTCAGTTCCCGCGCCCTTGATGTCCGCGCCCATGCTGTTCAAAAAGTTTGCCACGTCCACCACGTGCGGCTCTTTCGCCGCGTTCTCCAGGATCGTGCGCCCATCCGCCATGGCTGCAGCCATCATGATGTTGATCGTCGCGCCGACAGACACCGTGTCCAGGTAGATATGCCCCCCGCGCAGGTGTTCCGCCCGCGCGTGAATCAAGCCGTGCGAAATCTGCGTGTCCGCGCCCAATGCCTTAAACCCTTTCAAATGCAGGTCGATGGGCCGGCTGCCGATGTTGCATCCGCCCGGCAGCGGCACTTCCGCCCGCTTGTATTTGCCGAGCAGCGCGCCCAGCAGATAATAAGACGCGCGGATACGCTTGATAAACTCGTAGTCCACGCTGACGCTCTTGATGTTTTTTCCGCTGACCAGCACGCTCGACCGGCTGATCCGCTCTACTTTTGCCCCTATCTGACCGATTGCTTCCAATAATACATTAATATCCTGCACGTCTGGCAAGTTGTCGATGCGGACGGTCTCGTCCGTCATAATCGCGGCCGCAAGAATCCCCAATGCTGCATTTTTTGCGCCCCCGATTTCCACCTCGCCGACGAGAGGACTCCCGCCTTTGATAATGTACTGTTCCATTAAGCACCTCGTTTTAATTTATTTACACGTTTCCCCTATGTGTAGTTGGTTGTTGCTCCCCCTTGTCTCTAGATTTGAAATGCCAGACGCGCGGCAAAGCGCCGCCGCCCGATCGGCATAGTTGGATTATACCACATTCTCGTCATTTGTAAACACCAAAAATCAGTTCGCGGTTTTCTTTACCGAATACCCAAACGTGCCGATCAATTCCCCCATTTGCCGATATTCCCCATGGGAATAGACGATTGGCGCGCTGTCATTTAGGCGGAATTTCCCATCTTCGCCGAGAAATGCCTCGTCCACGTGGATGGCCAGCACCTCCGCCAAAAACATATGGTGCGATCCCAGCTCCAGGATTTGCGTGGTGCGGCACTCCAGGTTGACCGGGCTTTCCAGAATGCCTGGCGCCGCGATGTGCGCGGATGGCTCCTGCCCCAGTCCCATCTCCCGAAACTTGTCCACATCCCTTCCGGAGCGCACGCCGCAAAAATCGGTGGCATAGGCCAGCTTTTCCGTGGTGAGGTTGACGACAAACTCTCCTGTCTCGCGCAGGATGTCATACGAATACCGCTCCGGCCTCACCGAGATCGAGAGCATGGCCGGATTGGTGCAAATGGTGCCCGCCCACGCGACTGTGATGATATTTGCCTTTTCCCCCGGGCGCTGGCAGCTCACCATCACCGCCGGCAGGGGATAAAGCATATTTCCCGCTTTCCATATCTGTTTTGCCATTGTCTTGTCTCCTTCTCCCTACTGCTGCAGGGCAAAAAATAATGTCGGTATCAGCTGTTTTTTGCGCGACACGATGCCGGGCAAGGTGGCAACCCCGTCTTTTGCGTCCACGCCAAATGCCCCTTTTACCAGCTCGTTTACCCCTTTCCCAAAAGAAAGCAGCTCGGTCGTCTCGTCCAGAATGTCTGTCAGCATGAAAAAGAGCATGGTCAGTCGCTGATTCTCGCACGCGGTCGGCAGATAGGGAATCAGCTTTTCCCGCGCGCCGTCCAGCTCGTCTTTGTTCATCGAGGAAATCTGCGCCACGCCGATGGTGACGTCCTCTTGCTCAAATTTTTTGAAATCCTGATAAAAAATCTCCTCGGCCGTCTTGCTTTTCAGGTTGCTGCCCGCGGCGAACATCTCGCGCGCAAAGGCCTCGAGGTCAATCTGCGCGATGCCCGCCAATGCCTGCGCGGCCGCCTTGTCCTGCGGGGTGCAAGTGGGCGAGCGGAACAAAAGCGTGTCCGAGACGATCGCCGCGCACATCAGCCCTGCGATCTGCGGCGGGATGGGGATGGCCCGCTCCTGGTACATCTGGTAGACGATCGTGCACGTGCACCCGACCGGCTGATTGCGAAAATAGACCGGCATCACCGTTTCCATCGGCCCAAGCCTGTGGTGGTCAATGATTTCCAAAATCTGCGCGCTCTCGATATTGTCCACCGCCTGGGATGGCTCGTTGTGATCCACCAAAATCAGGCGGCGCTTTTTGATGCCCAGCAAATTTCGCCTGGAAATCGTGCCGACATACCGCCCGTTTTTGTCCAATATCGGAAAATCGCGGTGGCGTTTGCTCGCCATGACCTCCTTGATGTCGTCCGTGAAGTCCTCCTCGTGAAACGCGACAATCTCGTTGTCTTTCATGAAAAACCGCACCGGCATACTCTGGTTGATCAGGTGCGCGACCGCATACGTGTCATAGGGGGTGGCGATGATGGTGCATCCTTTTTCCCGCGCCAGGATTTGGATCGTCTTTGTGACAATGGCGTCGCCGCAGATGATCAGGCACGCGGCGCCCATCTCGATGGCGCAAAGCTGCGTCTCGTAGCGGTTTCCCAGGATCACCATGTCATGTTCCCCGATGTAGGACTCCATGACTTCCGGGCTGGACGCCGCCACGACCACTTTCCCCTTGTCAAAAAAAGCCTCCGCGTCGCCCACGTACAGCTGCCCGTCCAGGGTTTCCAAAATGTTGCGGTATTGCGTCCTTGCCTTTGACAAAATGGCGCTGTCCACCACCGCCATGTAGGACTTCGCGATGTCGCCAATGCTGATGAGGCCTTCCAGCACATTGTCCTCTTTGATGATCGGCAGGGTCGTGCCCTTTGCCTCATTGAGCAAATTCCAGGCTTTCTTTAGGGAAATGTCCTTGGAGACCCCTTTCGTGCGCCGAATCTCCATGTCCCGCACCTTGCTTTTCACATTTGGCACATAGGCCGGCGCCTCCACGCCAAAATGCTCCAGCACATATTGCGTTTCCGTGCTGACATGGCCCGCGCGCTTCGCCACATACTCCCCCTGGTCAGTCTGATTCTTCAAATGGGCATAGGCAATCGCCGAACAGATCGAGTCCGTGTCCGGATTCTTATGCCCAATCACATAAATCTCGTGTGTGTTGTTCCTCTCGTCCATCATTCCCCCGATTTCTCAATTGCCCCCGCATCCAAGGCTATCACGCGCGTGTATGTTCCTCTGCTTATGAGAAATCTGCATATGTCAAATCTGCTTATGTCAAATCTGCTTATGTCAAATTTGCTTATGCCAAATCTGCTTATGCCAAACCTGCTTACGTCAAATCTGCTTATGCCAAATCCGCCTACGCCAAATCTATCTATGCCATGCGTCTGCAAGCGTGTGCCGTGCGTTGAAGTGCCCCAGAAATGAGGAGTGCCCCCGGCGTCTGGTACGCCGGAGGCAATTATGAAAAAATTTATCTATCTGTCTGTCTCATCTGAACTGTCTTGAGTGTACCAACGAATTGTGAACACATTATGAACAAATCATAAATTCATTGTGTACTTTACACAAAAATCACTTTAAAGCGATAAAGTTTTTGAGCGTTTTCACCAGAACCGCCCAAGTTCCTCATTGACAAACACTGAGACAGGCAGCGCTCCCGCCACCATGCAGCGGCGGGAGCACGCGCGGGAATTGCCAACCCACGCGCAAAAAAGCCATTGCCTGCTATCGCAAACGACAAATGCAGCTGTCTTTTACGATAGTTTTAATTTTGCAAACAGAGATCCCAGGTTCGTGGACAGCCCCTCTGTTTCTTTTAGCTCCACCGTTTCCTCTTGCACTTCCTCCGCTGCCGCGTCCTGCACCGCCTTCATACTTAAGCTCAGCTTGCCGTCTTTTACGGCGATCACTTTCACCTTCACGCGGTCGCCCACATGCAGCACTTCCGCCGGCGTTTTGACGCGCTTGTTGCTGATCTGGGAAACGTGCACGAGTCCGCTCAAGCCATTGCCCATGTTGATGAACGCGCCATATGGCTTGATGGTCTCCACCGTTCCCTCGGTCACAAAACCGACCTCCACATTGGAGATGCGCGCCTTTTTCTCCTCTGCCTCGCGCTCGCGCAGGATGTCGCGCGCGGAAAGCACAAGTTTCTTGTCTTTCTCGTCAACGGTAATCACGCGCAGATCGATCTCTTTGCCCAGCCAATCTTCCAGGTTTTCCACATAGCGCAGGGAAAGCTTGGAAGCCGGAACAAACCCGCGGATGCCCTCCACATAGACCACCACGCCCGACTTCACCACGGCCGCGACTTTCGCCTTGATGTTGGTATGCTGCTCCATCATCTCTTTGAGCTTGCCCCAGGCGAGCACTTCGTTTGCCTCTTTCCTGGAAAGCAGGATCTGCCCCTGGCCCGCGTCGCGCTTGACAACCGTCGCCGTCACCTCGTCGCCGATGTGAACCTCCTCTTTGACATTGAAATTGGGGTCGGCGCTAAACTCATTCACGGGAATCACGCCTTCCGTGTAATACTTCAGATCCACCGTCACCTCGGTGTCCGAGATGTCGATGACCGTGCCCGTCAGAATATCCCCCTCGTAAATCTTGCGCATCGAGGCATTCAGCTCATTCTCAAAATCTGCCATGGATGGGATGTCTTCCGCGACCGTTTCTGCAGCTGTCTCCACTTCTTCCGCAGTTACTTCTGTCACTTGTTCTGTGGCTGTTTCTGCGACTTCTTCTGCAATTTTCTCCTCAGCTGCTTCTGCTGTTACCTCTGCGGCCGCTACCGGTTCTGCCGCTGACGCATCTTCCACGACTTTCTCCGGCTCTGCCGCTGACGTATCTTCCACGACTCTCTCCAGTTCATCCGCGACCGTTTCTGCAGCTGTCTCCACTGCTTCCGCAGTCACTTCTGTCACTTGTTCTGTAGCTGTTTCCACTGCTTCCGCAGTTTCCTCCGCCGTTTCCGCAGCTACGTCCACCGCTTCTTCTGCTCTTTCCAAAATTTCTTTCTCGTCCATAACAACTCTCCCTCCTATTTTTCTTTTCCCCGATGGGTTACTGGATTGTGATGCGCCCGCTTCCTGTCAGCTCCTCGTAGCCCGTCACGTTTGGCAGGCCGTCGCCGTCGCTGTCCGCAAAGGACTGCACGTAATTCGCCAATACCATGTAATCTTCCATCACGTAGTCGATGATGTTTGTCGCGCCGTCAAACATGGAGAATCCATCCCCCAAGTCGCGCAGGGTGTAGTTGTACCCCGCCAGGTTGTAGGTGGCGTTGACATCCAGCGGCTGGTAGTCGCCCGCCTCGCGGTCATACACTTGCACGTCCTTTACCCGATACTCGCCTGTCACGCCTGTAAAGACGCCCTTGTCGTCCATCGTGACGGAAGAGTTCACGCTGGTGTCGATGGTATATTTCGCGCCGGAAACCTGCAAAAATCCGCCGATCTCCTCGCCCGTGCCGGCACCGCGCGCGCCAAATTCCAGTGCGTCTAGCAACTGCTGCCCTGTCACTTCGATAAAGCACGCCACATTGCCGAATGTGTGCATATTTTTGCACGTGAGATACGAGATTTCCCCTGTGATCGCCTCGTTGCGGACACCGCCGCCATTCATGATGGCCACGTCAACCGGATATCCCTCGACCACGTTGGTCTGGTCAAACAGATAATAGAGCGCGTCGGCCGCAAAGTCGCCGGAGTTCGTCTCCTGGCTGCGCACCAGGCGGTTCCCGTCCGCGTCATAGTTGTCCAGCACGTCGTCCGTCGTGCCGATCACCTGCCCGAGTTCCTCATTCACCTGATCCATCCAGGCGCTCTGCGTCTGCGCGACCGTGTCCGCCTGGGCATTCGGCGCAACCGCCCCGCCCTCTGCAAGCGTCGCCATGGCATCGTCATACAGCCTTGCTTTTACATTGTCCGCTTCGAGCAATTCTGTCGTGATCTCGCCCTCCGGAGAAATGGTCATCTGACCGAGCGCGTGGAAATACGACCCTGTCTGCGTCAGCACCACTTCATTTTCCTCGGCATCCAAAACGACTTCCATCGGGAGCGTGGTGTGCGAATGTCCGTCAATGAACGCGTCCAGGCCCGTCGTATTTGCGATGACCTCCTCGGATGTCCACGGCTGGGAGGCCGGATCCACCCCGAGATGCCCGAGCGCGACGACGATGTCCGCCTCAGCGGAAGCCGCGTCGATGGCCTCTTGCACCGACTCGTACAAGTCGCTGCCGTCCAGGCCGCCCGCAATCCCATAAATATAATTTCCCGCATCGTCCTGGAAATAAGACGGCGTGGACTTGGTGAACGATTCCGGCGTGGTGATGCCGACAAACGCGACGCTCTGCCCGCCTACCTCAAACACTTGGTAAGCGTCCAGCACATTTTCGCCCCGCTCCCCATTTTCCTCGTGGTAGAAATTGCAGGAGACATAGGGGAAATCCGCGTTTTCGATGGTCGAAAGCGCCCCTTCCATGCCATAGTCAAACTCGTGGTTTCCCAACGTTGCCAAGTCATAGGCCGTTTCGTTCATCAATTCCACAATCGTCGCGCCCTTGTCCATAGAGCCATAAGCCGTTCCCTGGATGTGGTCGCCGGCATCCACCAAAAGCACGTTGTCCAACGTGTCGCGATAGCGGGCGACCAGGCTATAGTCCAGATCCTGGTCGATGTAGGTGTGCACGTCATTTGTGTACAAAATCGTGACTGTCTGCGCGTCTGCCGCACTGCCTTCCTCTGCGCTTGCCGGCACCCAGACAGACGAAAGCGCCACGGGCAGCGCAAGTGCCCATACCAATTTTTTCATGGGAATCCTCCTTGTGATTTATGATTTTTTATGATTCCAGGGCATCAAGCCCTTTCCCATCACATGATACTGCGGTAAAAAGATGCCTGCGGATTTGGTTCTACAGTTCCAGCTTTGCCTCCAGCGCATATTCCTTTTCCATGTCAAATGCGCGGATGGCGTCCGCGTCGGTCAGGTAAAACGTGTCCGCGATATACGTTCCCCGCACGTCCTGGTATTCGTACCAGTATCCGCTATTTTTCCATTCTCCCTCGGACAGGCTGTAGGTGAGCAAGTTCTCAAAGCCCGCGTCCGCGTCATAGGAAAATACCAGGTAATTGTCGTCGCACACAAAGCCGATCACGTTCTTTTTTTCACTGACGCACACGGCCTTGTAGTTGGAAAGCGCGGGAACAGACTGCGCGTCCTTGATGACAAAACGCTTGCGCTCTTTTACATCGGACGGGTCTGTGATGTCAAACATCGAGAGTTTCACGCCGGTCGTGAACCCTGTCTTTGGGTCGGCCTCATAGCCAATGCCGAGCAGCTGGTTTTCCCCATAAAAATGCAAATAGGACGAAAATCCGCTCACTTTTAGCGCGCCCAAAATCACGGGGTTCGCAGGGTCGGACAGATCCACGGAAAAGAGCGGGTCGGTGTTGCGAAATGTCACAAAATAACCCGTATCCCCCAAAAAGCGCGCGGATCGAATCGTCTCGCCCGGCGCGATGTCGTCGATTTTCCCGACGAGCTCCAGCTTCTCGTTGAACACATACAGGCTGTTGATATTTTCCGCATCCCACCTTGTGGCGACAACGCGCAAATGCCCCGCATACTCGTCAATGGAAAAGGTGTCGTTGAGGTAGCCCAAAATGTCGCACGCGCCGACGGCCTCTACCTGCCCATCCTCATACGAAAATTTGAGAATCTCCGTCTTTTGCTCGCCCGTGGTGTAGTCCTGATTGTAAATAAAAATGCTGGACGCACTCACGTAAAAGTTCGCCGCGCCGGACACCACCGCCTTGTGGCTGATGGCCTTTGCGGGATCTTTGACATCCACGCTTCCGATCACCAGGTAATCGGTATCCTCCAGGCGCTCCGGCACAAACACGTCGTCCGCGTTGATGGCCGTTCCGTTGACGAGCGGCATGATCTCGCTGTCGCCATACGTCTGCGCAATCCGCGGCAAATACTGGGTGAACAGGTAAAGCTTATCCCCGACCATGCGGCTGCTCCGGTAGCTGCCCTCCTGCTCCATCTGCCCCACCAGGCGCGGGGAGGTCCGCTCCGCGATGTCATACACCTCCGCCTTGGCGTAGTCGTACCCCTTTGTCTCGTAGACATCCTCCTGCGTCTCTTCCAGAGAGGTCTTGCTGCCGCCCGTGATAAGCACCAGCGTGTCGCCCGACACATATAAGTCGCACACGCGCTCACTCAAATCCTGCGGCGCAAGCGTGGCGAGCAATTCCATCTCCCTTCCGTCCGCGCGGACAATCTTCACACTGCTGTCGCGTTTTTGCAAGTAAAGATAGGCGCCGTCCGTCTTTACGAGATCGCCTTCCTCCACGCCTGTCTCGCGCAAATTCGTCTGGGAAAAATCCCCGCTGACATCGGCGGCCTCCCCCGTTTCCATCGGTGCGGCACTGTTTTCCTGCACGGCACCGGCCATATCGGACATACTATAACCGTCGACATCCATCGGCATGCGCCACAGCGCCATCTGATCCGCGCGCTCCTTCAGCAGCTGGTACAGCTTCTCCGCGCTGCCAATGGGGGCAATCGCCCCTTTCTCCTCGACGCTTGCGCCCTGCGTTGCCGGAGCTTGCGCGTCCACTCCATGTGCTTGCGCGTCCGACTGCAACCCACCCGAAGCGGTTTCAGCCTCCACAACCACTTCGGCCTCTGTAGCAGGTTCGGTCTCCGTGTCCACGCTGGTTTCCGTCTCCCCTGCCGCTTCGCCTGTTGCCGCAGTTTCCACTTCCACAACGATTTCAGCCTCCGCGTCGGTTTCCGCCTCTGTGGCAGGTTCGGTCTCTGTGTCCACGTTGGTTTCCGCGCCGGCTTCCGTCTCCGCCGCCACTTCCGTTTCCACGGCTGCCTCTGCATCCGTTTCCCCCGCCGCGGACACGCCCACAGGCAGCATCCCCAAAAGCAACGCGCACGCCATCCATGCCGCTCCCGCCTTTTTTGCGCATCTGGCACGTTTTCCCTTTGTCATGTGCGATCCCTCCCTCCTTGTTTGATTTCCCATTTCAGCTTTCTGTTTGTTCCTTCGCTTTTGTTTCCTTGCGTTCCTTTTTTCCCTTGGATTCTTTTTTTGCCTTTTCCCCCTTTCTCGCTTTCTCCGATTTTTTCTTTTCCTCCTTTTTCTTCGCCTCCCCCTTTTCTTTCTTTATCTTTTCCGACGGTTTTCTGTATTGGTACGCCACCGCCCCATAGGCCGGAAGCGCAAATTCCAGGAAATGCCCATGCCCGTCGCACGCGCCCTCTTGCGCCGTCAGCACTTGCGGCACGGCGTTCCCATTTCCGCCAAATGCCAGGTCGTCGCTGTTGAGCACAAGCTGGTATTCCCCTGGCTGTGGCACGCCCACGCGGTACCCCCCATAGGCCACGGGCGTGAAATTGATCGCGAACAAGAGGTTGTGCTGCCCATCCGCGCTATGCCGGATAAAGCTATAAATGCTGCGGGTGTTGTCGTCCGCGTTCACCCAGGTAAACCCATCCCACGAATGGTCCAGCGTGTGCATGGCCGGATTTTCCGTATAGAGGTGAATCAAGGTGCGCACATAGTGCTGGAGCTGGCGGTGCTTTTCCTCCCCGAGCAGATACCAGTCGATCTCGCGCTCCTCGCTCCACTCCTGAAATTGCGCGATGTCCTGCCCCATAAAGAGCAATTTCTTGCCTGGGTGCGCGAACATATAGGTATACCCCGCCCGCAAATTTGCGAATTTGTCGTCATAAAGCCCCGGCATTTTGTTGATCATGGAACACTTTAAGTGCACCACCTCGTCGTGCGAGAGGACCAGGACGAACCGCTCGGAAAATGCATAGGTCATCGAAAACGTCATCTGGTTGTGGTGGTAATTGCGGTATATCGGGTCCAGCTTCATGTAGTCCAAAAAGTCGTGCATCCACCCCATGTTCCATTTCAGGGAAAATCCAAGGCCGCCGTCCTTTGGCGCTCCTGTCACCATCGGCCATGCCGTGGATTCCTCCGCAATCATCAAAACCCCCGGGTGGCGCCCAGGCACCACGCTGTTCAAATGCTTAAAAAACTCGATCGCCTCCAGGTTTTTATTTTCCCCATAAATATTGGGCACCCACTGGCCGGCCTGCCTGCCATAATCCAGGTAAAGCATCGACGCCACGGCATCCACGCGCAGCCCGTCGATGTGGAAATGCCCCACCCAATAAAGAGCGTTCGCGATCAGGAAATTGCGCACCTCGTTTTTGGAAAAATCAAACACCTTCGTTCCCCAGTCCGGATGCTCCCCTTTGCGCGGGTCTGCGTACTCGAAAAGCGGCTGCCCGTCAAAATCCGCCAGCCCGCAGGCATCCTTCGGGAAATGTGCCGGCACCCAGTCCAGGATGACGCCAATGCCATTTTGGTGAAAATAGTCCACCATGTACGCAAAATCCTCCGGCGTCCCATAGCGGGAAGTCGGCGCATAATACCCTGTCACCTGGTACCCCCAGGAGCCGTCAAACGGGTGCTCCGCGATGCCCATCAGCTCCACATGGGTATACCCCATGTCCTTCACATATTCCGTGAGGCGCTCGGCAAACAGGCGGTAATTGTAAAATCCAGCCGGATTTTCCTCCGTGTACGGGTGCTTCATCCACGATCCGGGATGCACCTCGTAAATGGCCATCGGCGCCGTGTCCAGGTCGTGCTTCCCCCTGCTGCGCATCCAGTCGCCGTCATGCCACTCCAGGTGGGAAATGTCCGCCACGACCGATGCCGTGCCGGGCCGCAGCTCCGACTGGTTCCCAAAGGGGTCGGCCTTGTAGAGCCTGCGCCCGTCCGCGGTGCAAATCAGGTACTTGTACCGCGCGCCCACGGGCACGCCCTCCAGAAAAATCTCATAAATGCCCAAAGGCTCCAGGCGCGCCATGGCATGGCCGTCCGCTTCCTGCCACCCGCAAAAATCCCCCACCAAAAGCACTTGCGCGGCGTGCGGCGCCCAGACCGCAAAATATACCCCTTCCCTGCCGTCCACCACGGCCGGGTGCGCGCCGAGCTTTCGGTAGATGTCATAGTGGTTTCCCTGGCCAAACAGGTACTGGTCCAGCTCCCCCACGCGCACGTCCCACCCGAGATCCGGGGATTGCGCCCCCTTTGTCTTTTCTTTCGTTTTCATTGCCTTCTCCTTGTGTGCAAAAATGCCTGATATTTTTCTATTTTGCCATCATCCATGGGGGATGTCAACCCATTTTCCACTTTGGCCGGCGGCAAATCTTTTGACCGTAAATCTTTTGGTGACAGCAGGCGGTTTTTGTGGTAGAATGGGGCAAAAGCGCAAAGGGGATGATGTTTCATGCTGCCGTATGGTATGGAAGAAGTGCTTCGCTACTATCGTGTCAAAAAGAATCTGACCCAAAAGCAAGTCTATGAGGGGATCTGCGAGAAGGCGGCCTACCTTCGGCTGGAGGGGGAGCTGCGGGAGTATGACTACCTGCTATGGGAAACGTTTCTGAGCCGCCTGGGCAAATCCGCAGCCCGATTTGAGTTCATATTAGACGAGGAGGACGCGGATCTCCACGATTTGCGCTACTCCATCCGCCTGGACGAGACGACCGAAAATTGGGGCAGGCTTGCGCAGTCCTTGAAAAAATACCAGGACAAATGCCCGAAAGATCAAACGCTGCACAAGCTGCACCGGCAGTTCGTGCTCTACTATCAGGCCGTGCTGCTGGAACAAGACGGCGGGGAAGCAGAAAAAACCGTGGCGCTTTTGCAAGAAGCCCTGTCTTTGACGCGACCTGACTTTGCGGAACAGCCGATCGGCGCCTCGCTGTTCTCCGCCATGGAAGTGCGGATTCTTTACCACCTCTTTCTCCATGGGGCTTACGCAAGATCATCCATGGATGCCCTGATGCAATTTGTGGACCGCTTCTATGACGATGAGGAAAAGGAGCCCTTGATGGTGCCATTTTTGTACCAGCGCGCAAAGGAGTATGACGCGGCGGGCAAGCCCTACGAAATGGGGCGCGTGGCGGAAAAAGCCATCGAAATCATCCGGGCGGGGAGAAGTTACACGCACCTGAACGACTTTTGCTTTATGAAATTGCGGGCAGCTGTCCAGACCGCCTGGCAGGGAGATCGCGACCAGAAAAAAGAGGAGTGGCAAAAGGAGTGCCACAACCTTTATTACATGTACCTGTTAGAGGGAGAGACAGAGAAAATGGAAGCCGTGCGAACGTATGCGAAGGAGGTGCTGCAATGTCCATTTACCGTATTGGAACCGTCCTGCGGATGACGCGCTGCGCGCTGGGCATCAGCCAGGAGGAATTGTGCGCCGGCATTTGCTCGGTGCAGACACTGTCCCGCATGGAGAACGCAAAAGTGCATGGGAAACGGGCCGTTTACGCGCAGCTGATGGAAAAAATGGGCAGGGACGGATCGCGCGCGCACAGCACGGTGGCCGCATTCGACATGGATGCCCTTGACTACATGGCCAAGGTGGAAACCGCGATCCACAAGCACGAATATGCCGAGGCAGAAATCCTCTTGGGGAAAATTCTGCCGAACCTGCGGCGGACGGCACAGCCGATGACCGAGCAATGGGCGGGAAAAAGGGAACTGCTGCTGCAATACCGGCGAAGTGCCCCCACCGAACGTTCCTTGGATACGTTTTTGCGCGGAGCAGAGGAACTGCTCAAACTCACCGTTGCCGATTACGAAGTCTTTTTGGATTCCGCGTTCCCATTTTTCAATGAGGAAGTGCTTCTGCTCATGAATATCTCGGCTGCATACGAAGAAAAATGCGCATATGAAAAAGCTGCGCGCATCAACAACATGCTGATCAGAAGCCTGGATATGGGGTATATGGATGAGGAAACCACTGCGCATCTCAAGGCTGTCCTTTTGAACAACACGGCGAAATACTACACTTTCATGGGCAAACATGAGACCGCCATCCAGATGAAATGGGATGCGATCCAAATTGCGCGGGAAAATGCCTTGATTTCCGTTCTGGCGAACACCTATTTTGGAATCGTCTACAGCATGATGTGGCAAATCGAACTCGGAGAGCGCAAGGAAACCGACCTGGAACTGTGCAA
>CAYVVW010000018.1:0-22268 GCA_964455335.1 uncultured Marvinbryantia sp. | reverse complement strand
GAGACTTATCTGAGTCTGCGCCGGTTGGAAAATGAAATCCTGCGAATTTTATCCGGAGGACAGCTTACGTTTGGTTCAGAGAATTACAGCCCCATACAAGTATCCATCAGTCAGTTTTACGGGATCGAAATCAATGACTTTGCCGTGACGGTCGCAAAGACAGCGCTTTGGATTGCGGAGAGCCAGATGATGAAAGAGACAGAAGATATTATTCTGATGGATCTGGACTTCTTGCCCCTAAAGACGAATGCGAATATTGTGGAAGGAAACGCTCTGCGGATTGATTGGGAAAGCGTTGTACCTAATTATCAGTTGAAATATATCTGCGGCAATCCTCCATTTGCGGGTCATCAGTGGCGTTCAAAAAAACAAGCTGAAGATTTGGAATTTGTTTGTAAGGATATACCAAAATGCGGAAAATTGGACTATGTTTGTGCATGGTATGTGAAGGCAGAACAATACATGCAGGGAACCAACATACATGCGGCGTTTGTTTCGACAAATTCCATCTCGCAGGGAGAATCCGTAGGGATTCTTTGGAAACCTTTATTTGAAAGAGGTCTGCAAATCGAATTTGCCTATAGAACGTTTGTCTGGACAAGTGAAGCAAAAGAACAAGCAGCGGTTCATTGTGTGATCGTAGGTTTTACTTGTGGGGTTCCTTTCGCTTCAAAACTTTTATTTGAATCTAATAAGAAAAAACAAGTCTCTCATATTAACGGCTATTTGTTAGAAGCACCGGATGTTTTTATCCAGTCAAGAGGGAAGGTTCTGACTAAGGGTTTTCCAAAAATGGGAAAAGGTAGCCAGCCAACGGACGGAGGTAATTTAATTCTCTCAGAAAGTGAACGGAAAGAATTAATCGACGAATATCCTATCGCGGAGAAATGGATATATCGATTTATGATGGGTGAGGATTTTATTAACAACAAATACCGCTATTGTTTATGGCTTGTCGGAGTAAATCCATCTGAATTAAGGGAATGCCCAGAGATTATGAAACGTCTTGACAATATACGCGCTATCAGAAGTAAAAGCCCCACGGAATCTGTCAGACGCGATGCCGATACGCCTATGTTATTTACGCAGATTAGGCAGCCAAAATCAAAATATCTTGCCATTCCTCGTGTCTCATCGGAAAGACGCAGGTATATTCCTATGGCATTTTTAGAACCAAATATTATTGCGGGAGATAAATTGCAATTTATTGAAGACGCAAAAATGTATCAATTCGGTTTCCTGACATCAAATGTACATAACGCATGGATCCGTATTGTTGGAGGGCGTTTGAAGAGCGATTATAGCTATTCTCCGGCTGTTTACAATAATTTCCCATGGCCAGAGCTTACGGAAGTGCAAAAGGAAAAGATAAGCCGTACAGCGCAGGCGATTTTGGACGCGCGTGCGTTGTATCCCAAAAGCTCTTTGGCAGATCTCTATGACGACCTTGCCATGCCGCCGGAACTGCGGAAAGCCCATCAGGAGAACGACAGGGCTGTCATGCAAGCGTATGGATTTTCCGTAAAGGACATGACCGAGAGTAAATGTGTCGCGGAATTGATGAAAATGCATCAGAGCCTGATACTGTAGAAAATAGCTATTCGCTTGCAAAAAATACATTGCAACATTGGGCGATGAAAACATCACAAAAGCATTTTGCTCAATAAACAGCTGGATTTTGTGGAAATTCACGAAAATTCGCAATAATTGACAGAGAAATAGCAAAAATTGCACAGAAACCATCCTCCGATTCTGATATAATGAATCTATTGCAGAACAACACATTTTTTCACGGATAGGAGGAATGGAACAATGAAGATGAAAAAATGGTTATCCATTGCCTTGTCGGCGGCCATGGTGGGCAGCATGACGGTGGCGGCAGTTCCGGCACAGGCGGAGGACGTGGAGGAGATCACCTGGATGTTCTGGGATGATCTGGTGGCGACGACGGACACGACATCTCTTGGGTACGCGCAGGTTTTGGAACGTTTCAACGAGGAGTACGCGGGCAAGTACCATGTGACGGCGATCACCACGAATCTCGAGGAGTACGACGGCAAACTCAACGCCCTGATTGCCGCGGGCGACACGCCGGACGTGTTTATCTGCAACCCCGGCCCGAACATGGATGTCTATGTGGAGAGCGGCGCGGCGGCGGATCTCACCGACATTTTGACCAACCAGGAAAAAGACTGGTATGACACCTTTACGGATGGCATTTTCGAGCGTATGACTTACGATGGGAAGATCATGGGCATCCCGACCTGCTTCCAGGCAGCGTGCGTGTTCTACAACACGGAGATGTTTGCGGCAGCGGGCGTGGAAGTCCCGACCACCTATGACGAGCTGCTCACGGTCTGCCAGACCTTGCAGGATGCGGGTTATACGCCGATCTCCTGCTCGGCCGGCACGGCGTGGTGCCTGTCCATGATCGCCGGTTACCTTTGCGACCGCCAGGGCGCGGACCTGACGAAGATCGCTTCCCACGAGGCAAACTGGACGGACGAGGTATTTGTGGAAGCCGCAAAGAAATTGCAGACGCTTTCCCAGTATTTCCAGCCGACGGCGGCGGGCGATTCCAACGACCAGGCGACGGCAGCGTTCTACAACGAGGAAGCAGCGATGCTGGTGCAAGGTTCTTGGGTTATCGGCCAGATGAACGGCGCGAGCGACACGATTGAGGCAAAATGCGGCGTGTTCCAGTTCCCGGCCATCGAGGGCGGAAACGACCCGAACCGCATGATCGTCAAGACGGACAACCTGCTGATGAGCTCCACCACCGAGCATCAGGATGCCGTGATCGCGCTGATGAAGATGTTTACGGATGAAACCGCCCAGAAGTATATGGCGGAAGTCGCCGGCAAGTTCCCGATCAACAAAAATGTGGAAATCGACTATGACGTTGCCCCGGCACAGCTAAAATATGTGCAGGACATCATGGCAAATGTCACCGGCACGCTTGGGTTCTACAACGAGTCTTTGGATTCCGTTGAGGCGGGCGACACCTTTGACAACGCAATGGTGGACGTGTTCCTTGGCAACCTGACCCCGGAGGATGCCGTGCAGACCATCCAGGACTACTACGAGAGCAATGTTTGGGAATAAGTAAGAGCGCGTTCCCGGACGGAATCTCATGAAAAAGGCCGCTGCAGAACAGGCGCGAGAGGGTTCTTTCTGCAGCGGCTTTCTTGATACAAAGGAGCGGGTTATGGATAAAATATTGCGGGACAAAAAGGCGATTTTCATCTTTGTCGCCCCGGCACTGATTTTGTTCGTGCTGATTTTGGTGATTCCCATTTTTCAGATGATTTACTATTCCTTTTGCGACTATGCCGCATTGACGCCGCCCTCATTTATCGGGCTGGGAAATTACCAAAAGCTGTTTTTTAAGGACAAGACGTTTCGCATTGCCTTGAAAAACTCCATTTTCTTTATGGTCTTTTCCGCCGTCACGCAGCAAATCATCGGGCTTTTTCTGGCGGTGCTGCTGACAAATGTTCCCAAAGGGCGCAATTTCTTCAAAAATATTTACTATTTGCCGTGCGTCCTCTCTTCGGCCGCACTCGGCCTTTTGTGGGCGTTTTTGTTTAATCCGCGCATCGGCATCAACCAGCTTTTGGCGAAATTTGGCATCGAGGGCCCGCTGTGGCTAATGGATTCCAGGGGCTTTATCGTGCTGCCGATGTGGGTCATTGCGTTCGTGGCGCTGTGGCAATATGTCGGGCAAAATATGATGCTGTACATGGCGCAGATCACGGGCATTTCCAAGGACATTTACGAGGCGTCCTACATTGACGGGGCATCGCGGGGGAAGGCGTTTCGCTACATCACGCTGCCGCTTGTCAAGCCTATGGTGGTGACGTCGCTGTCCTTAAATTGCATCGGGTCTCTGAAGTTTTTTGACCTTGTGTACAACATGACGCAGGGCGGCCCGAACCACCGCACGGAAGTTTTGGCGACCGAGCTTTACGCGGAGGGTTTCAATTATTTTAAGTATGGGTACGCAAGCGCCATTTCGGTCATTCTCCTCGTGCTGTGCCTGGTGGTGACGCTGCTTGTCAAGAAAGTCATCAAAGTGGAACACTACGAGGGATAGGGGGCAGGATTATGAATCAGAGTCAAACAAAGAAAAAAAAGCCGTTCCATCTGGCGCTATTTTTCGTATATGTGGTGCTGGTGCTGCTTGCAGTGCTCTACATTGCGCCTCTTTTTTGGATGCTTTTGGTGTCTGTCAAGGACAACCCGGAATTGATGAAAGCCCCGTTTGGGTGGCCGAAAATGATCCACTGGAACAACTATGTGGAGGCCTGGACGCTCGGAAACTTAGGCGTCGCTTTGCTCAATTCCGTGCTGGTCTGCGGGCTTACCTTGGTGGTCAGCCTGTTTTTCGGGTCGATGGCCGCATTTGCGATTGGCCGTATGCGCTGGAAGTTTTCAGAGGCCGTCGGGACCTTTTTCCTCATCGGCATGATGGTGCCGGTCCACTGTATTTTGATCCCATTGTTCGTGCGCTTTTCGCATCTGGGGCTGACCAACTCCAGGTTTGGGCTGATGCTGCCTTACATCACCTTTTCCTTGCCGATGACGGTCTTTTTGATGACGGGGTTTTTCAAGTCGATCCCAAATGAGCTTTTTGAGTCGGCGGCCATTGACGGGTGCGGCATTTACCGCTGCTATTTTCAGATTGCGATGCCATTGGCGCGCACGGGTTTCTTCGTTTCCGGCCTGATGACCTTTATCAGCAACTGGAATGAGCTTTTGCTGGCGATGGTCTTTATTTCCGATCCGGCGAAAAAGACGCTGCCGGTCACGCTGACCTATTTTGTCGGTCCTTATGCGACAAATTATGTCCAAATGTTTGCGGCGATCATCATTGCGATTGCGCCGACGATTCTCGTCTATTGCATGTTCAGCAACCAAATCGTCGAGGGCCTGACGACGGGCGCGGTAAAAGGATAGGGAAGAAGAAACCAGAAGCTGAACAAAAAAACAAATAAGACAGGCAAAGAAGAAAAATGCATAAGAAAAAGCATGGGAAAACGGCCGGGACGCGCTGAGAAAGCGTGCTTTGGCCGTTTTTTTGCGCCCCGGCAGGGCCGCGCGGGCGCGGGCGGCGGGGGTTTTTCGCAAATTTTTTTTGCATTTTTCTCCTTGACAAAGCGCGGCGCATGTGTTAAAACAGTCGGGATGTATACATCTGTGATGCTGTTTGGCGCCGATGACCATGGATTTTCCGGCTTGCCGCGCGGGCATTTCGGATATCCGAGCCACCCCCGCTTTTTGGGGATTGTAGGGAGGAGAGGAACATGAAGCTGATTTATGGAATCAAGGACAAACCGCGGTTTGGCCAGCTGATCGTCTTTGCGGTTCAGCAGTTGCTCGCAATCATGGCCGCGACACTGGTCGTTCCGGTGATTACGTCAGGGTCGATAAGCGGCGGGGCGATGGACCCGGCGGCCGCGTTGTTTGGGGCCGGTGTTGGAACACTCACTTATGTGTTGTTCACGAGGGCGTCCAGTCCAGTGTTTTTAGGCTCGTCTTTCGCATTTCTAGGTTCGATGGCATCCGCGTTTGCGGGGGGCGTATCGATGCAACTCGGTTTTCTTGGTCTGATTCTTGGGGCTGTCTTTGCTGGTCTTGTCTATGTCATCATTGCCATTCTCGTAAAATTCGCAGGAGTGAATTGGTTAAACCAACTGATGCCGACCGTTGTCATCGGCCCGACCGTTGCCATCATCGGGCTGGGGCTTGCGGGAAATGCCATCAGTGACTTGCAAAAAGGCGGCGTAAAGGCCGCGGACGGCACGCCGGTGGCGGCGACGCTGATTTGCGTGTTGGTCGGTGTCGTGACATTTTTGGTCACCACGCTTTGCTCCACGTTCGGCAAAAAATTTGTCAAGCTCATTCCTTTCATCATCGGGATTCTCGGGGGGTATGCCCTGGCGACGGTCTTTACGGTCATCGGCAATGTGGCAAATGTGGATGCCCTGAAAATCGTGGATTTCCAGCCGATCACCGGTCTTGTGGAGGGCGGGTTCGGGCTGCACACGCTGGTGCATATTCCGGAGTTTACGTTCCTGACCGCCATGGGAGGCTTTCAGGAGCTGGACGCGGGGTATGTGGGCGCCATTGCCATTGCCTACGTTCCCGTGGCGTTTGTGGTCTTTGCGGAGCATGTGGCTGACCACAAAAACATTTCTTCCATCATCGGGAAAGACTTGCTGGAAGACCCCGGGCTTTCCCGCACGCTGCTCGGCGACGGGGTCGGATCGATGGTCGGCGCGTTCTTTGGCGGGTGCCCCAACACGACGTATGGCGAGTCGATTGCCTGCGTCGCCATTTCCGGCAATGCCTCTGTCGCCACCATCATCGCGACGGCAGTCTTGGCGATACTCGTCAGCTTTGTCGCCCCGTTTGTCGCGTTTGTCAATTCCATCCCAAGCTGCGTCATGGGCGGGCTGTGCATCGCGCTCTACGGTTTCATCGCCGTATCCGGCCTGAAGATGGTGCAAAAAGTGGACCTCGAAGAAAACCGCAACCTGTTCGTGGTCTCCGCCATTCTCATCTGTGGCATCGGCGGGCTTTCCCTGAACTTTGGCGCGGTGACCATCACATCGATTGCGACCGCGTTGATTCTCGGCATCATCGTCAACCAGATACTTTCCAGGAAAAAACATTAGGCAGCAAAAAGCCGCAAGGCAGGAAACCAAACCTGCCCTGCGGCCTCTTTTTTGGGCGCTTTTTGTGTCAGGAGGACTTTCTGTTGGACACGACGTCGAACACGACGGCCACCAGCAGAACGGCGCCCTTGACGACATATTGCCAGGCGTCGCCGATGCCCATGATGGACATGCCCATGTTGATGACGCCCAACAGGAGCGCGCCGATGACCACGCCGCCCACGGTTCCGACGCCGCCATAGGCGGAAGCGCCGCCGATGAAGCAGGAGCCGATGGCGTCCATTTCAAAGGACATGCCGCTGTTGCCGTTGACGGAACCCACGCGCGCCACGCACAAAAGTCCGGCGAGGCCGGCGAGCAGGCCCATGTTGGCATAGGCGATGAAATAGATCTTGTTGGTGTCGATACCGGAGAGCCGCGTGGCTTTCTCGTTGCCGCCGATGGCGTAGAAATAACGGCCGAAGGCGGTCTTGGAAGTGATGAAGTGGTAGATGAGGCAGATGGCCGCAACCCAGATCATCATCACGGGGATGCCCTTGTACTGGCTGAGCAGGTAGGTGTACCACAAAATCACGCCGGCAATGATGAGCGCCCTGCCAAAATCGGAAACCGCGCTGTTTTGGCGGTAGCCTTTCTTGGCCTTGTTCCGCCTGGAATTGGCGGTGGAGAAAATCACATATACCGCCGCGACCACGCCCAGGATGATGGCGGAATAACTGGTCGTCTCATCCAGGCCGGGGATTTTCACATAAGAGGTAAAGACATTCAGGAATGCCTTGTTTTGGATGGAAACGGTTTTGTTGTTGAGCACCAGGCGGCCAAACCCGCGGAATATGAACATGCCGGCCAGGGTGGTGATGAACGGCGGGATGCGCACATATCCAATCCAGTACCCCTGCCAGATGCCGACCAAAAGGCCGATGCCAAGGCACAGGAAAATGGTCAGGATGGGGTGGAAGCCCATGTTTGTGATCAGAACTGCCGCGATGCCGCCCACGAGACAGACGACAGATCCGACGGACAGGTCAATGTTGCCGCCCGTGAGGATGCAAAGGAGCATGCCGCAGGCGAGGACGAGCACGTACCCGTTTTGCAAAATCAGGTTGGACATGTTTTGGGCGAACAGCAGGCGGCCGTCGGTCAGGACACAGAACAGGCCAAAGACCACCACCAGGGCCAAAACCATGGTGTATTTGGTAAGAAAATCCTTTACCTTTTTATTCATGAGAGTGTTCTCCTTTCAAAGTGTGTGATGACACGCATCGGCCTGTCAGGAATGCTGCATGATGAGGCTCATGATTTTTTCCTGTGTTGCCTCTTTTGCGTCCAATTCGCCCGCCAGTTTCCCTTCGCTCATCACATAAATGCGGTCGCACATGCCGAGCAGTTCGGGCATTTCCGAGGAAATCATGATCACGGCCTTTCCCTCGCTGACCATTTTGTTGATCAGGCAATAAATGTCGTATTTCGCGCCCACGTCGATGCCGCGCGTCGGCTCGTCCAGGATCAGGACCTCAGGCTCTGCGAACATCCATTTTCCGAGCAGGGCCTTTTGCTGGTTGCCTCCGGAGAGGTTGCCCACGCGCTGCTCGTTGCTGGGGGTTTTGGTGCCCATGTCCTTGGTGATGAGGTCGGTCATGTGGACTTCCTGATCCACGTTGAGGATTCCGTGGTTACAGACCTTGGAGATGCGCGCAAGCGTCGTGTTGAAGCGGATGGACTTGTCCAAAATCAGCCCGTTCGTCTTGCGGTCCTCGGTCACATACGCGATGCCGTGGGAAATGGCCGCGCGCGGGTCTTTGAGCGTCACTTTTTGCCCGTGGATGTACAGCTCGCCGGTGATGCCCGTGCCGTAGCTTTTGCCAAATACCGACATGGCAAGCTCCGTCCTGCCCGCGCCCTGCAGGCCGGAAAAGCCGATGACTTCCCCTTTGTGTACTTTGAAGGACACATTGTCGTCCACGATGCGCTCGTGGTAGAGCGGGTGGTGAACCGTCCAGTTTTTCACTTCCAGGGCCACTTCTTTGCTGACTTTGTGGTCGCGCGCGGGATAGCGGTCGTCCATGGAACGGCCGACCATGCCCTTGATGATGCGCGCCTCGCTTAGGTCGTCCACGCCTTTTTCGAGTGTCTCGATGGTGCTGCCGTCGCGCAGGATGGTCACGCGATCCGCGCAATAGATGATTTCATTTAATTTGTGCGTGATAATAATGGAAGTCAGTCCGTTCTTCTTAAATTCCAGAAGCAGGTCCAACAGCATTTTCGCATCTTCGTCGTTGAGGGAAGAAGTCGGCTCGTCGAGAATCAGCAATTTCACTTTTTTGGAGAAGGCCTTTGCGATTTCCACCAGCTGCTGCTTGCCCGTGCCGATGTCTTTGATGAGGGTCTGCGCCGACTCGTGCAGCCCGACTTGCGCCATGTGTTTTTCGGCCTCGCTGTAGGTTTTGTCCCAGTCGATGTAGCCGAATTTGTTGCGGATTTCGTTCCCAAGGAACATATTTTCCCCGATGGAGAGCAGCGGGATCAAGGCAAGCTCCTGGTGGATGATGACGATGCCCTCTGCCTCGCTGTCACTCAACTTTTTAAAGTGACATTCCTTCCCCTCGTAAGTGACAGTTCCGGTGTAGCTGCCATAGGGGTATTGGCCGCTCAGGATGTTCATCAAGGTGGATTTTCCGGCCCCGTTTTCCCCGATCAGCGCGTGGATTTCCCCGCGGCGCACCTCCAGGTTGACGTTGTCGAGCGCCTTTACCCCGGGGAATTCTTTGGTGATGTGTTCCATGATCAGAATGTTGTCAGCCAAAATGGTGCCCCCTTTCTATAAAAAATAGGGCGGGGCTTTGATCCCCCGCCCATGCTCACAACTTGTGAAGGTTTCTCTGATTTTGTGTAGGTTATGCCGTCGGATGCAGGTAGCCGCTGTCATCGATGGTGTAGTAACCCGGGTCTACCAGGGCCTCTTGCAGGTTGTCCACCGTCACGACGGTCGGAACCAGCAGGAAGGACGGGCAGTTGTGGCCTTCGGAAGTCGCATAGGACTCGGTGTCATACGCGCAGTCGAAATCCCAGCTGGAAGCCTCGATCAGAGACTCATCCACAGTGTCGCCGTTCAAGATAGCTTTCGCAAGGTCGAGCGTCACAACAGCCTCGTTCGCAACGGCTTTGTAAACGGTCATGGACTGCTTGCCGTCCACGATGTTCGCAAGGTTCGCCTCGTCGCCGTCCTGGCCGGTGATCAGAACCTGGTTGTCGCCCGCATAGTCAGACTCGATGGCCTGCGTGACACCGAGCGCGGTGGAGTCGTTCGAGCAAAGCGCGATGTCGAGCTGGGTGCCGTCCGCATAGTAGGACGCCAAAATGTTCTGCATCCGCTCCATGGCGGTCTGCGTATCCCACTGCGCGGTCGCGACGGTGTCAAAATCGGTCTGGCCGGAAACGACGTTCAGCGTGCCAGCGTCGATGTAGGGCTTCAGGACGTCGAACGCGCCGTTGAAGAAGTAGCCGGCATTGTTGTCCGCCGGGTCGCCCGCGGTGAACTCGATGTTGTAAACCTGGTCGCCCGCATTTTCAAGATCCATCGTGTCCACAACATATTGTCCCTGCAACTGGCCTACGGTGTAGTTGTCAAACGACACATAATAAGATACGCCGTCGTGCATGATCAGGCGGTCATAAGCGATGACCGGAATGTTCGCCTCGGCTGCCTCGTCCATTACGGTGTTGAGGGCCTCGCCGTCGATGGCGGAGATCACCAGGAGATCCACGCCACCCGAAATCAGGTTCTGGATGTCGTTGATCTGCTGATCCTGCTTGTTGTCAGAGTAGGTCAGCTCGACTTCGTAGCCCGCCGCCTCAAACTGATCCTTGAGGTAAGAACCGTCGCGGTTCCAGCGCTCCAAGGACTGCGTCGGCATCGCGATGCCAACTTTCTGCGACTCTTCCGCTGCGGCCGGAACGGCCATGGCGCCCATGGTCATCGTGGCTGCCAGCAACATAGCAATTTTTCTTTTCATGATGTGCCTCCCATAAAATTTTTTGTCATATTGCATAGAAATAAGACCACTAAACTCTAGCATGGATACAAAGTGAATAAAAGGGAATCATTTTAGAAGATACTAGATAATTTCGTCAGAAAAATATGAAAATTCAAAAAATAGCACAAATTCGTGTGGATGAGTCGGAATCGCAAGAGAGTGCTATCATAAATGACAAAAAGTATGTGCCGTTTACGAGAGTACTCTAGAAAAATTTGAGACTTTAGAAAAATTTGAGAAATCCCTATGGAAAATCGGAAAACTATGGTATACTATCGTAAACGACGAAAGTATTTGCCGTTTGCCATAAAAAAGAACCCACAGCGTTCGCCATGGGCTCTTTGCGTCTTGCCGGGGGCGTGGCCCCTATTGGGCGGAGATGGCGCCGGTCGGGCATTCTGCCTCGCAGGTGCCGCAATCCAGACATGCGTCCGCGTCGATCACGTACTTGCCGTCGCCCTCGCTGATGGCCTCTGCCGGGCATACGCCTTCGCAGGAACCACATGCCACGCAATCGTCAGAAATTACATATGCCATGATTGTCATCCTCCTTTTTGCTTGATATGTTTTTGGTATGGCATCCGTTCCCGAATGCTAAGACCATTCTAATACAGAACCGGCAAATATACAAGTGGAAATGTGGGCGGACAGGAACAAAAAATGCGGGCAGACGGGAACAAAAAATTGCGGGCAGAAAGGAACAAAAAATGTTGCGGGAGTTGGGGGATTTTTTGGCTCGGAGGCAGCGCGCGAATTTGCTCATGGTGGCCGCGAATCTTGCGGTTTACCTGTGGGTGGTCTTTGCGGGCGGGGGAAATCCCCCGCGCGTGGGCTACCTGGCAGGGCACGGGGCGATGCTCCCGTCTGCCATTGTGCAAGGGAACGAGTATTACCGCTTGTTTACGTCGATGTTTTTGCATTTTAGCGTGGAGCATCTCTTGTCTAATATGTTGATTTTGCTTTTTGCGGGTGACATGTTGCAGGAGCGGGTCGGGACCCTTCGCTATCTGCTCATTTACTTGGGCGGGGGGCTTTTGGGAAATGTGCTCTCCCTCGCGGTGGATTGCCAAAAAGGCGTTGAGGTGGTCTCCGCGGGCGCGTCGGGCGCGGTCTTTGCGGTTATCGGCGGCCTTGTCTGGCTGATTGTAAAATACAAGGGGAAGGTGCCGGGCCTGGATGCCCGCGGCGTCTTGCTGATGGCCGTGCTCTCCTTGGTGCAGGGGTTTCAAAATGTTGGGGTCGACCCTTACGCGCACCTGGGGGGATTTTTGGGCGGGTTTGCGCTCGGCGCAATTAGCAGGGCTTCCGCGAAGGGGCGACGCAGGTGACAGAAGAAGCGGATTTACGGTGGGATTTACGGTGCTTTGCAGGCGTTCGAGAACGCATGGCACGGGGAGAATCCGGAGAGGAGTTTACAATGGAGGATTGCATTTTTTGTAAGATTGCGTCGGGGGAGATCCCCTCGGCAACGGTGTATGAGGACGCGGAGTTTCGCGTGATTCTTGACATTGCCCCGGCGGCGAAGGGGCATCTGCTTGTGCTGCCAAAGCAGCATTACGCGGACATCACACAAATGCCGCAGGAATTGACGGGAAAGGCGTTTGTCCTCGCCAAATCGATGGCGGAAAAAATGGATGCCGCCCTGCACTGCGACGGCATCAATGTGTTGCAAAACAATCGCGAGGCGGCAGGGCAGACGGTTTTTCATTTTCACATCCACCTGATCCCGCGCTTCGCGAAGGACAAGGTGGGGCTTGGCTGGAAGCCGGGCAAACTGACAGAACAAGACAAAGCAGAACTGCTTGCGGCGTTTGCGCGCGCATAAGCGTTTCGCAAAAGGGCGCGGCGCGAAACAATCCGTGAGTCCGAAACAGTTCGTAAGTCAAGGAAAGTGGCCGCTGTGCAGGGTCGTGCCTTGGAGGCAAGGGTTAAGGATCGCGCCTGGCCTCGGCCTCGATGAGGGCTGTGATCGCCGCGATGGCATCCCTCTGGCCGCTCTGTCCCATCGCCTTTTGGTAGGTTTCCCGGGACTGGTAGAGCGATCGGATGGCGCGAAGCAGGCTCTCGTCGGTGAGCGCATCCTCTGTCAGCATCTCGCTGAAACCCTGCCGTTGGAACGACTGCGCGTTGCGGATCTGGTCGCCGCGGCTTGCGTTCGATCCGAGCGGGATGAGCAATGCGGGCTTGCGCAGTTCCAAAAGCTCGCAGATGGCGTTCGCGCCCGCGCGGGATACCACGATGTCCGCAAGTGCCAGCAGGTCGGGAAGCTCCTTTTCAACGTAGTCGAACTGGGCATAGCCTGCCGTGCCTTGCAAGGAGGGGTCTGTTTTTCCCTGGCCGCACAGGTGCGCCACTTGGAATGTCTCTCGCAGCGTCGGCAAAACGCGGCGGATGGCCTGGTTGACATTGGCCGATCCCAGGCTTCCCCCCATGACCAGAAGCACGGGCTTGTCCGCAGAAAAGCCGCACAGCGCGCGCCCGCGCGCGCGGTCTCCATGGCGCAGCTCGGCGCGGATGGGGCAGCCTGTCAGCACGGACTTTCCCTTTGGCAGGGCATCCAGCGTCTCTGGAAAATTGCAGCAGACCTTTTTGGCAAAAGGCAGGCAGAGCTTGTTGGCAAGCCCCGGGGTCATGTCTGATTCGTGGAGAATGGCGGGAACATGAAGCCCTCCCGCCGCGGCCACCACGGGAACGGAGACGAAACCGCCCTTGGAAAAGACCACATTTGGCGCGAGTGCTTTCAGAAGTTTGCGCGCCTCGCCAAACCCCTTGAGGACGCGGAAGGGGTCGGTGAAGTTTTTCCAATCGAAATAACGGCGGAACTTGCCGGACGAAATGCCATAATAGGGGATGCCTGCATCCTCCACAAGCCGCTTTTCGATGCCGTCGTAAGAGCCGATGTATTGGATGTCGTAGCTCAGCTCGCGCAGGCGCGGAACGAGCGCGAGATTTGGCGTCACATGGCCGGCGGTCCCGCCGCCGGTAAGCACGATGCGTTTCATACGAAAACCTCCAGGAGAGAGATAAGCCTTTTCCCACTTGCACGCGCGCATGCTGTTGGGAAAGCGTTGGACGCTGTAATCATCATATCCATTTCGGCGCAAAAGTCAAGCAAAACTCCTCTGGGAACCCTCCTTGCGGGGCGCGCGGCTGACAGAGGAAATGCGCGCGGGGATTTTGCGGCGCAATTTTGCGGCGCGTCGAAAAAAGGAATTGCCAATTCTCAAAAAGGTGGGTATACTGAAGCAAGGCAAGCACAAAGAGATGCAAGCACAAGATGTAAGCACAATACAAGAGGAGGATCCCATGAAATTTCAGGATATGCCCTATCAGCGCGTGAATATGGAAGATGTGGAGCGCCAGTATGGCCAGCTGATGGAGGAGATGCGCCAGGCGAAAAGCGGCGAGGAGCAGTTTGCCGTCCACCAAAAGTATTATGAGATGAAAAAGCGCGTCCAGACGCAGATAACCATTGCGCATATTCGCTTTGACGTGGATATGACGGACGCGTTTTATCAGGAGGAACACAACTATTACGACCAGATCGGGCCGCGGCTGCAAAGCCTGGACAAGGACTACCAGATGCTGCTGTTTTCCTCTCCCTACCGCCCTTATCTGGAGAAAAAAATCGGCCAGGTGGCGTTCAAAAACATGGAGTTGCAGCTCAAATCGTTTGATGAGTCCATTGTTTCTCTGTCGCAGGAGGAAAACGAGTTAAAGACGACATACAGCAAGCTGATCGCCACGGCGAAAATCGAGTGGGAGGGCGAGGAGCTGAACCTCTCCCTGATGCGTCCCTACTTAAGCCACAAAGACCGCGCGGTGCGCGAAAAGGCATGGGAAAAATATACGGCATATTTTGAGAGCGTTGAGGATCAGCTCGACGACATTTATGACAAATTGGTGAAAAACCGCACGGCGCAGGCGCAAAAGCTGGGTTACAAAAACTTTGTGGAACTCGGCTATTACCGCATGACGCGCAACTCTTACGGGCAGGAGGAAATCAAGCAGTTCCGCGACCAGATCAAAAAATATTATGTGCCATTCGCGGAGAAATTGCACGAGAAGCGCCGCAAGCGCCTGGGGCTTGACAAGCTGTCTTACATCGACGAGGGGATGTATTTTGCGGATGGGAATCCGGCACCGGACATGGGGCCGGACGGGATTCTAAAGGCCGGGCAGCAGATGTATGCCGAGATGTCCGAGGAGACGCACGCGTTTTTCGATTTTATGATGGAGAATGAGCTGTTTGACGTGCTCGGGCGAAAGACAAAGCGCGCGGGCGGCTACATGACCTTTTTGCCGGATTACAATGCCCCATTTATTTTCGCGAATTTCAACGGAACGAGCGGGGATCTCGACGTGATCACGCACGAGTGCGGCCATGCGTTCCAGGGATACCTCGCGTCGGGCGACCCCATCTTGGAACACAATGACATCACCATGGAAACGGCGGAAATCCACTCCATGTCGATGGAGTTTTTCGCGGATGCGTGGATGGAACTGTTTTTCCACGACCGCGCGGACGATTACCGCACCATGCACGCCGAGGATGCCGCCATCTTCATCCCCTATGGCTGCATGGTGGACGAGTTCCAGCATTTGGTTTATGAGAACCCGGAATGGACGCCGAGGCAGAGAAAAGAGGCCTGGGCGAAACTTGAGAAAGAATATCGGCCACACCTTGATTATGGGGAGAACCGCTATTTTGGGAACGGCGGCTTCTGGCAAAAACAGCACCATATTTATGATAATCCGTTTTATTACATCGATTATGTGCTGGCGCAGACTTGCGCGTTTATGTACAAAATCAAAATGGCACATGACCGCCAGGGGGCATGGGAGAGTTACTTAAAGCTCTGCCGCCTGTCCGCGAGCAAGTTTTACCCGCAGATGCTAGAGGAAGTCGGCCTTTCCGTGCCCTATGAGGAGGGGTGCATCGCGCGCATGGCAGGCGAGCTGGAAGCAATGCTCCTGCCGTAAAAGATCTGCGCGCCTTGGACGCCACAACACTTTTGCAAAAAAAGAAGGGTGCAAAAAAAGGGTTCTGCGATGGCAAAGTTATATTTCCGCCACGGGGCGATGGGCAGTTCCAAGACTGCCAACGCCCTGATGGTGGCTTACAATTATTACGAGCGCGGGAAGCGCGCCCTGCTGGCGAAGCCGAAGATCGACACGCGGGACGCGGGCGTGGTGCGCAGCCGCATGGGGCTGGAGCAGCCGTGCATTTACGTGGAAGAGCTGGTGCGGATGCAGGACGGGGAGATTGCCGCCTATGATTGCGTCATTGTCGATGAGGCACAATTTTGCGCAAAAAGTGACATCGAGTTTTTCCTGCACATTGTGGACGACTTGAAAATTCCGGTCATTTGCTATGGCCTGCGCACAGATTTTTTGCGCCAGCCGTTTGAGGGAAGCCTTTGGCTGCTGGCGTGGGCAGACGTCATCGAGGAACTCAAAACCGTCTGCTGGTGCGGCGAGGGGGCAAATTGCAACACGCGCTTCAACGAGCGGGGCGAAGTGGTTCGCGCGGGGCAGCAGGTCTTTGTGGGCGGGAACGACAGCTATACCGCGCTGTGCCGGAAGCACTACCGCGAGGGGAAGATGGGCCCGGGCAAAGCGCTGTAAAAAAAGATAGCAAAGTGTGGCCGGATATGGTATGATGCTACGGAACTTGTTTCGGGAGGTGGAAAGAAAGATGCCGGAAGTGATCGATGTGTTGGTCATCCATGACGATGCGTTTGACCGAAAGCTGATACAGGACACGCTCAAGACAAAATACCGCGTCGTGGTGGCAAAGTCGGGCGGTGAGGCATTTGGTTTATTGGTGCAATACAAGCCGAAGCTGATCCTGCTTGCGTTTAAAATGGAGGGAATGAGTGGAAAAGAAGTGTACGACCGCCTGCGCAAAGAAGATGCCTGGAAAGACATTTCTGTGATCTTTTTGATCGACAACCCCGACCCGAAGGTGGAAAAGCTGTGCTTTGACATGGGCGCGGTGGATTTTTGCGCCAAGCCATACGTTCCGGGAATGATTTTTACCCGCGTGGAGCGCATCATCGAGCTGCACGACCTAAAAGACAGCCTGGATACGCGGATGGAGGAAAACACGCAGATGGCGACCCAGGTTTCCCTGGACTCGATCATGGCCATTGCAAATATCATCGACGCAAAGGACGCGTACACCTCGCGCCATTCCGTGCGCGTGGCAAAGTGCGCGGAGGCGATTGCCAGGAAGCTCGGCTGGAGCGAGGAGGAAGTGCAAAACTTGTATTATGTGGCGCTTTTGCACGACATCGGCAAGATGGGCGTGCCGGACTTTATTTTGAATAAGCCGACGCGCCTGACGGACGAGGAGTTTGCCCTCATCAAGCGCCACCCCCTGATCGGCAACGACATTCTAAAAAACGTCCACGTGATCAAGGACGTGGCGACGGGCGCGCTCTACCACCACGAGCGTTACGACGGGAAAGGCTACCCATTTGGGCTAAAAGGGGAGGAGATTCCTCTCTGCGCGCGCATCATCGGCATTGCGGACACTTACGATGCCATGACGTCGGATCGCATCTACCGCGCAAAGCTGCCCAGGGAGAAAGTGATTCACGAATTTGAGCAATGCGCGGGCACGCAATTTGACCCAAAGCTGTCCGCCATTTTTGTCGATATGCTAAAAGAGGGATTCCACATCCCGGAGGAAGTCCGAAAAGACGGGGACGTGTTCCAGGAAGTCGGCGAGACGGAAAACAGCATCATGCTCAACAAGGCCTTGAGCGAATATACCGCCGGCGTGCAGAAAA
This sequence comes from uncultured Marvinbryantia sp., assembly GCA_964455335.1. Taxonomy (GTDB): domain Bacteria; phylum Bacillota; class Clostridia; order Lachnospirales; family Lachnospiraceae; genus Marvinbryantia. The sequence goes on along the minus strand of CAYVVW010000018.1, from coordinate 4,757 downwards.
AAGGGGCGACCGACCCCTTGACGGGCCTGTTGAACAAGGGAAATGGGGAGCGGCGCATCGAACGCCTGCTCAACATCGGCAGCAGGGGCGCGCTGCTTTTGCTGGATTTGGACAACTTTAAGGGCATCAACGAGCAATATGGGCACATCATGGGCGACCAGGTGCTCAAGATCCTGGGCGACACCCTGATCGACCACGCGGACGCGCGCGACATCGTATGCCGCCTGGGGCGGGATGAGTTTCTGGCGTTTTTCGTGGGGATCGCGAAGCGCGAGGACGTGCGCGAAAAAGTGGAGGACATCCGCGCCGACTTCTACAAGGCGCTCGGGCAGACGGGGTGCGAGCCAACCACGACGCTCTCCGCTGGGATCGCTCTGACCCCGCAGGACGGGCAGTCGTTCACCGCGCTTTATAACAATGCGGACAAGGCATTGTATTTCGTAAAGAAAAGCGGGAAAAACGCCTACGCGTTTTACAGCGAGGATCGGGAGCGCGGGAGCGTGGAAGTCGAGCCTGTCACCGACTTGCAAAACATCCGCACCATGATCGAGGGCAACTTAGATTCCGGAAAGGGCGCGCTGGACGTGGAATATGACGAATTTCAGCGTCTCTACAATTATATCTCCCGCTGCGTGAAGCGCAAGGGGGAGATGGTGCAGACGCTTTTGTTCACCATCGGGAACGAGGCGAAGGGCCACTTGGACAATGCCGCCTACGAGGAGGCCATGGCGGCGCTGGAGATGGCGGTCGTCTATTCCCTGCGCATGGTTGACGTGGGATGCCGCTACAGCAGCGTGCAATACATCGTCATCCTGGTGGACTCGGACACGGATGGCGGGAAAAAAGTGGCGCAGCGCGTCATCAGCCAATTTTACAAGATTTACGCGGGGTCTGGCATCGTGCTGTCCTACGACATCCAGGCTATGCAGGCCGGGGCGCGGCAAGGGGGTTGAACATATGAAGATACTTTTTATCGGTGGGACTGGAACGATCAGCATGGCGATTTCCCGGCAGCTTCTCGCCGAGGGCCACGAGCTGTGGCTGCTCAACCGCGGGCATCACAACCATGAGCTGCCAAAAGGGGCGCATCTTGTCGAGGCGGACATCCAGGACGAGGCGGCTGTCGCCGAGCGGCTAAAGGGGCAGAGCTTTGACGCGGTGGCCGATTTTATCGCGTTTGTCCCGGCGCATTTGGAGCGCGACTACCGCTTGTTTGCGGGGAAAACCAGGCAGTTTCTGTTTATCAGTTCCGCTTCGGCCTACCAAAAGCCGCTGTCCGACTACCGCGTCAACGAAGGAACGCCGCTGGCGAATCCCTACTGGGAATATTCCAGGAACAAGATCGCGGGGGAGGAGCTGTTGATGCGCCGCTGCCGCGAGGACGGATTTCCGGTGACCATCGTGCGGCCGAGCCACACCTATAGCAAAAAAAGCGTTCCCGTGGGCATCCATGGCAAGCAGGGGAGCTACCAGGTGCTCAAGCGCATGTTAGAGGGAAAGCCCGTGCTGGTGCACGGAGACGGGACATCGCTTTGGACGATGACGATGGACAGGGATTTTGCCAAGGGCTTTATCGGCCTTTTGGGAAACCTGCACGCCATCGGGGAAGCGGTGCAGATCACGAGCGACGAGACGCTCACATGGAATCAGATTTACCAGGCGATCGCGGATGCGCTCGGCGTGCCATTTCACCCATTTTATGTGTCGTCCGATTTTCTGGCGGCCTGTGACACAGGCGATTTGCTGGGCAACCTTTTGGGGGATAAGTCCAACAGCGTCGTGTTTGACAACACAAAATTAAAGCGGCTGGTGCCTGGCTTTGCGGCGACAGTCCGGTTTGACCAAGGCGTGCGCGAGGCAGTGCAGTATGTATTGTCACATACGGAGTGTCAGGTGGAAGATCCGGAATTTGACCAATGGTGCGACGCCATTATCGAGGCACAAAAAGAGGCGCGGGCAGCGGTCGGAAAGATCCTCTACGGAGTGTCAGGTGGGAGATCCGGAATTTGACAAATGGTGCGACGCCACTATCGAGGCACAAAAAGAGGCACGGACGATACACAACAGGAGGGATTTTGTGAAACGGGAGTTGGTCATCGTATTGGATTTTGGCGGGCAGTACAATCAACTTGTGGCGCGCAGAGTGCGCGAATGTAATGTGTATTGCGAGATTTATTCCTACAAAACGGATTTTGAAAAAATCAAGGCGATGCGCCCGAAAGGCATCATTCTCACAGGGGGGCCAAGTAGTTGCTACGAGGAGGGCGCCCCTTCTTGTACCGCGGAATTGTTTCGGGCGGGGATTCCCGTGCTGGGGCTGTGCTATGGCGCGCAGCTGATGCAGCATTTGCTGGGCGGCGAGGTCAAGCGGGCGGCTGTGCGGGAATATGGGAAAATCGAGGTGTCGGTGGATCGGTCGAGCGCCCTGTTTGAGAATGTTTCGGAAAAAACCATCTGTTGGATGAGCCACAATGACGCAATCGCGCAGGTTGCCCCAGGCTTTCGCGTGACCGCGCGCACGGCGGATTGCCCGGTTGCGGCGGCAGAAGATGTGTCACACAAACTTTATGCGATTCAGTTTCATCCGGAAGTGCTGCACACGCAGGAGGGCACAAAGATGTTGGAAAACTTTGTGTTGCATGTGTGCGGGTGCGCCGGCGACTGGCGCATGGATTCCTTCGTGGAGGAGTCGGTTCGGGCGATTCGCGAGAAGGTGGGAGACGGAAGGGTGCTCTGCGCGCTCTCGGGCGGCGTGGATTCCTCGGTGGCGGCGGTATTGCTTGCGAAAGCAGTGCAGGAACAGCTGACCTGCGTGTTTGTGGATCATGGGCTTTTGCGCAAAAACGAAGGCGACGAGGTGGAAGCCGTGTTTGGCCCGCATGGACCGTACCGCTTGCACTTTGTCCGCGTGAACGCGCAGGAACGCTTTTATGCCAGGCTCGCGGGCGTGTCAGAACCGGAAAAGAAGCGCAAGATCATCGGCGAGGAGTTCATTCGCGTCTTTGAGGAAGAGGCAAAAAAGATCGGCGCGGTAGATTTTCTGGTGCAGGGGACCATCTACCCGGACGTGGTGGAAAGCGGGCTGGGCGGCGAGTCGGCGGTCATCAAGTCGCACCACAATGTGGGCGGGCTGCCGGACTTCGTGGATTTTCGGGAAATCTTAGAGCCGCTTCGCGACTTGTTTAAGGACGAGGTGCGAAAGGCAGGGCTTGCGCTTGGCATCCCCTGGCACTTGGTGTACCGCCAGCCATTCCCAGGACCTGGGCTTGGCATCCGCATCATCGGAGAGGTGACGGCGGAAAAGGTGAAAATCGTGCAGGAGGCGGATGCCATCTATCGCGAGGAAATCGCAAACGCGGGCTTGGACAAAACGATCGGGCAGTACTTCGCGGCGCTCACAAACATGCGGAGCGTGGGCGTGATGGGGGATGCGCGCACATACGACTACGCCATCGCCCTGCGCGCGGTCAACACCGTGGACTACATGACGGCGGAGGCGGCAGACATCCCATTTGACGTGCTGCAAAAAGTGATGGGGAGGATCATCAATGAAGTGCGCGGGGTCAATCGCGTGATGTACGACTTGAGTTCCAAGCCGCCCGGGACGATCGAGTTCGAATAGAGGGAAAAAGGACGAAAAAGCGCGTAAAATAAGCGTTTTTCGTCCTTTTCTTTGCTCGGTGAGATTGTTTTGAAAAAAATATAGCAAACGGCAAATATTTTTGTCGTTTACGATAGTAGAATCTGATGGAAAACCCTCCGTCAGTTCCAGTTTATCGCATCGTGGGGTATCGTCTCCCCGGCAGCATATTCCTTCATCGCCGCCTCGTGTGCCGCGACGTCATCAGGCGTCGCCACGTCATCCGTGTCAACTGGCACAAAGTGCTTTACCACTTCCAAAAGCGTTGGCAAGTCGCTGTTTGGCACAAGGTTCACCATTTCAAAAATCTGCGATTTTACGCTCATTCTATAGACCTCCTTTGTACACGTCCCCTCTCGGTCCGATTCTCTCAATCAATACCGTGTCCGCGTCGGGGGAAATACGATGCGCCTGTTTCCCGCCATTAGCCTGTAAAGGGATCTACTGCCTCTTAAAGGATTTATGTCCCCTGCTGGTATGGATTCTATGGCTTTCCTTATCCGTTGCTTTGTCTTTGCGTCAAGCTGTGATATTTCCTTTACTGCTGTTTTTGAGTAAACGATTGCCATTTGTCAGCGTTCCCTCTTTCCTCTTTTGACTCCATTTTACTTTCCATTGAATATGAGTAACTTTATGAGTAACTTTTGCGTGTTGCACCTGCGCCGATCCCCAAATAGTTCTTTCAGCTGATATGCTTCTTCCAATCCCCCATTTCGCCCAGTTTTTCGCCTATCGAAAAATAGTTATATGGAGCATAAATTGCTGGTCTTATTTGCGTTAAATCAATTTTCTTCATATCCATATTTTCATACTTTTTATCGATTTGTATATTTTTCATCGATGCCAGAAACAAATGCGCACCATCTAATTCTATTACCTTTGTGACTTCACATTCATATGCCCAATGACACGCATCCAGTATCGGCACATCGACAATCTTTCCCCATTGGTAAGTATAAGAAACAACGTTTTTCTCTCCATCCGCTCCATTCGTATTCCCCAAATAATCCGCGATCCAAAGAGTATCCTCCGTTATCAGATTTGCTGAAAACTTACTTTCTCGAAGAATATTACGCTTTGTTTGTTTACTCCCTCCAAGCGTCATCATAAGATGAGG
>CAYVVW010000017.1:3021-22401 GCA_964455335.1 uncultured Marvinbryantia sp. | reverse complement strand
TTTCGAGTCGGTGACCGCCAGAACCTCATCGTCCACCAGATACCCCTCCACCCCATAGAGCACCTTGAACGGATGATGCAATTTCTTTAATTCCTCTTTTGTGGCCTCGGGGTGATCCTTGTGGTAGGCATCCCGATAGGCGCGGTCAATGTCCTCGATCACATGGTTGGCGTCTGGGAATGACTGCACGCAGCCGTGGTCGGTAATGGCGATGGCCGCGTGCCCCCACTCATACGCGCGCCGCACGATGTCCTTGACATCCGAGACGCCGTCCATGTCGCTCATCTTGGTGTGGCAGTGCAGCTCCACGCGCTTTTCCGGGGCATTGTCCACGCGGCTCACCCGAAAATCCTGGATTTTTTTGATGCCGCGCACCGACGTGATGCCAATTTGCGTGTCATAGCGGTCGAGGGCAGCGACCCCCTTCATCTTGATGAACATCCCTTTTTTCAGTTTTTCCGAAAGCGCCTGCCCCTGTTCTTCCGGCAAAAACAGCTTTGCCACGATCGTGTCCGTAAAATCCGTCACTTCCAAAAGAAACAGGCACTTCTCCCCACGCAGCTGGCGCGTCTGCGCCTCGCGCACCTGCCCGCGGATGACCACCTCGCCGATCTCGTCCTCGATGCTGGAAATCGGAATGGGCGCGTCCGAAAAATCCCGCCCGTAAAGCAAATCCGGGTGGTCTCCCTGGCGCAAGGGCATCGCCCCCTTCTCTTTTCTTTTTGGCTCGCCCTTTGCCCCGCCTTTTGCCTTTTGCGGGCGGCTCTTTGCGATCAGCCACTCGTCGCCGTCCTCCTTTGCGGATGCCACCCGCTCGGAGATGGCGCGCACTTCCTGGTCTATCACCCAGTCGCGCTCTTTGCTTTCCCCGCTCCTTTCCGCCTCCGCCTCCACGAGCGTGATTTGCGCGGACAGCCCGCAGCGCTCGGTGAAAATCTTTTCCAGGATGCGCAAAAGCTCCCGCGACTTTCCCTCTGTCAGCACCGATTTTTGAACCGTCACGGTCATCTCAGTCGGGGCGGAAAAATCAACTTGCGCGCCATAGAGCATCTGGAACAGAAACCTGTTGTAATTTTTTAGCTCGAGCAAAATGCTCTCGCGGTAAAGCGGGTAAAGATTTTCCGGCGTATACTGCTTGGAGAGGCAGAACCGCTCGATCAGTTTTACCTGCACCTTGCCCGAGAAACACTGCCTGCGGATGCCCTCCTCCAGGCGGTAAATAGCAGACTTGGACACCCAGGTAGGGCTTGTGACATACACGCGCACAAAATCCCCGGCGGACGTGGCGCTCACGCGCGCGACCCCCATCTTCGCAACCAGCGGTTGCAGCTCCTCCTCTACAGACAACTGCGGAAACACATCCGCAAACGATTTCTCATCCATGTCACAATCGCTTCCTTTGTGTGGGCGGCCAATGATCCAGCTCCTCTTTTAGTGCCGTTAGGAGCGCGTCCTCGGGAAGTTTCTTGACGACTTCGCCCTTTTTGAAAAGCAGTCCCTCCCCTTTTCCGCCCGCGATGCCAAGATCCGCCTCGCGCGCCTCGCCAGGCCCGTTGACGACGCATCCCATTACCGCGACTTTCAGATCCAGCGGATAATCCTTGACGAGTTCCTCCACCTGGGTCGCAAGTCCGATGAGGTCAATCTGCGTGCGCCCGCAAGTGGGGCAGGAAACCACCTCGATGCCGCCCTCCCGCAGCCCCAGCGTGCGCAAAATCAGCCTGGCCGCTTCCACTTCCCTCACGGGATCGCCCGTCAGGGAGACGCGGATGGTGTCGCCGATCCCCTGCGCGAGAATCAGCCCGATGCCGATGGCGGACTTGATCGCCCCGGAAAAAACGGTCCCCGCCTCCGTGATCCCCACATGCAGGGGATGGTCCGTCTGCGCCGCCGCCAATTCATGCGCACGCACGCACATGCGCACATCCGAGGACTTGATGCTGACCACCAGATTGTCATAGCCCAGCTCCTCGATCTGGCGCACCTTCCCAAGCGCGCTCTCCGCCAGGCCCTCGGCCGTAACCCCGTGGTATTTTCCCAAAATTTCCTTTTCCAAAGAGCCGCTGTTTACGCCCACACGGATGGGGATGCGCCGCTCGCGCGCCGCGGCCACCACACTGCGCACGCCTGCCTCCCCGCCGATATTTCCCGGATTGATGCGGATTTTGTCCGCGCCATGCTCGATGGCCAAAATAGCCAGGCGCGCGTCAAAATGGATATCCGCCACCAAGGGGATAGAGATCTCCTTTTGGATCTCGCGGATGGCCACGGCGGCATCCTGCGTCGGCACGGCACAGCGGACGATCTCGCACCCCGCCGCCTCCAGACGGTGAATTTGCGCCACCGTCGCGCGCACGTCCTCTGTCCTTGTATTCGTCATCGACTGAACCAAAATCGGATTCCCACCGCCAATCACGCGGTCTCCGATGGCCACCACCCTTGTGGGTTTTCGCATATGCAACCCTCCGCTCCTGCTTGCTTATCCTGCCCTGGCATCATCCTATCATAACGCACATTGCGAAAAACATCAAGGAAAATCCGAGCCACGCTCACGTCACAAAATCCAGTCACAAAATCCGCAAATTCCGAGCCCCGCTCACGTCACAAGGATCTGGCACATTTTCATGGCCTCCAGTGCCCGTGCGTGACTCTCGGGCGTGACCCCCGCGCAGCACGCGGCGTCCACCGACACCGGAATTTCCGGGGCAAACGTCTTTGTCAGAATGGCATTGGACAGGACGCAAATGTCCGTGCACAGCCCGACCAGTTCCACCTCATCCACATCCGCGTATGCGCCGCGCGCCCAGTCCAGGGCATACGCTTCAGACCCGAACGCGGGCTTCTCATAAATCTTTGCCCCCGACAGGATGTCCGGCGGGCAAAGCCCTTCCGCCAGTTCCCACCCGTCCGTTCCCTTGACGCAATGCGGCACTGGCAAAAGCCTGCCCTCCTGCGTCGCGCGATAATTCTCCCCATGCGTGTCCATAGTGAAAACGATGCGCCACCCCTCCTGGCTGCGCTTCAGAATCTTTTCCCGCACCTTTTGCACGACTGCCCGCGCTTCTTTCGTTCCAAGCGCGCCATCCACAAAATCCTTTTGCATGTCCACGACCACCAACAGCTTCCTCACACATCCTCCATTCCCGCAATCCCGCTTGCGAACCTTGCCTTGCCTGCCTTCCCTGCCTTGCGCGCCACTGCCCGCGCGGCTCCAAAAACGCCCCAAACTCCCCCCTCATTTCCCGCAAAAATGGCTTACATGGGAAATCTTATAAATATCTTAACACATCCATGAATTATTCACAATTTTTTTCTAGAATCCCATTTTTTTTTATGCTAACATGAGCTTGAAGAAAAGAAACTTTCTAAGATTGAAAGGGGAGAGCAGTATGAAGAAGTATTTCCATGTGTCCGCCAAGTATCTGGCCTGGCTCATGGCGCTGGTGATGATATGCACATCGATGCCGGCGGCCGTGCTTGCGCAGGAAGATCTCGCGGCTGACGAAACGGCCACCGCGGAGGATGGCCACGACCACGCGCAGGACGCAGGCCCCCGCGTTTTGGTCATCACAAAGTTCTCTTTGAAAGAGGATGAGAGCGAAGAGACGTATGCGGCCCTGTCCGCCCCGCAAGGCACGGAAATCGATGAGCTTGGGCTTCCGGCCACGCTGATGGCAGAAGGATACCTGGAGTCCGATGGGCCGGACATCATGCAAGAACCGGCCGAGTTGAAAAAAATGATCTGGAAGCTCAAAACGGAGAACCCAGACGAAAAATACTCGGCGGAAACTTTGGCGGGAACCTATACGTTCGTGCCAGACCTAAAGAAGTATGCGGAAAAACAGGCCGAGGACCTGGCAAACGGGTTGTTGGACTCCATCTTGTACGACGAGTACAAACTTGCGGAGGGCGTAGAGCCGATCGCGTTTGATGTCGCCATTCTGGAACCGGAAACCGAACCGATTGAAACCGAGCCGGCAGAAACCGAGCCGATTGAGACCGAAGCCTTCGAACCAGAGACAGCGTTCCTCGAAACAGAGGCACCCACGACCGAAGCGTCAGATGCTTTGATTGCGGACACAACAGAACCGGTTGCGCCGGCGGGCGATGCCATTGCGGATGCAACAGAACCAGCCGCACCAGCAGATGACTCCATTGTGGATGCAACAGAACCAGCAGATGACACGGTTACGGATACGACCGAGCCAACGGATGGTGCCATTTCGGATGCGACAGATGCAGCCGATGGCGCAATTGCAGACGCGGAGGATCCCACCGCACCGACAGATGGCGATCCTTCCATCCTACAGCCGATTGCCCCGGAAAATACGTTGATTGTTCCCGACATTTCGGAGCTGCAAGTTCCTGCAGAAGAGGACAAAACTACAGAGCCAAGCGCGGATTCGGACACCACGACAACCGACGAGGGCGATATCTTTGCGGGCTTGGATGACGAAGCGCTCGGCTTGGAAGAAGGCGACACACAGCAATACGACAGCAACACGGCCGGCGGGGAGCAGCCGGAACCGTTGGTATCCGAGTCCGAAGAAGACATCGGGACAGATGATCTCGGCGTGGAAACCATGGATGGGGATGTGGCCGGCGGTACAGATACGCCAGCGTCTGACAGCACACCGAGTGATGACCAAGCAACAGCCGATCCTTCTCCGAGTGGAAGTCCGGATACGACACCGGGTAATGGCGATGGCAGTGGTTCCGAATCGACCCCGAGTGGTGATCCGAGTACAACACCGAGTCCGAGTCCTGAGCCAACGACACCTGCGGATATCGCCGTGAAGCTGACAGTGACGGACGCAAACAATGTGACGGCCACTTATGCGATCAGCAACCCGAATACCAACCCGAACAACGATCCGAGCGATATTACCTTAAAAGGTGCGGAGACGATCCCGCTCGCATGGGAGAACCTCCCCTGCAACCTGGATCTGTCGAAGATCACCATCACCGCGAAAAATTCGGATGGAACTGTATCGTTAAGTTCCACGTTGATGAACTTTAGCACGACAAACACCCAGGAAGTCTCGTTGACCTCGACAAGTGACGCCACGGTTTCCTACAAAATTTCGCTTACCTTAAAGAAGGCGGATCATGTGTGGAAAGATGCGACCTGCACAGAGCCGAAAACTTGTACGGTGTGTGGTGCGACCGAAGGGGAAAAACTTGCGCATGACTGGGATGAAGCCACTTGCGAGAAGCCTAGGACATGCAAACGCTGTGGTGCGACTGAGGGCAAAGCGCTTGGGCATGACTGGGAAAAGGCGACTTGCACGAAACCGAAAACCTGTAAACGTTGCGGTAAGACTGAAGGCGAAAAGTTGGGGCACAACTGGAAAGATGCCACTTGCACAGAGCCGAAGACTTGCAAGCGCTGTGGCGAAACGAAAGGAAAACCTCTGGGCCACGACTGGATAGACGCCACTTGCACAGAGCCGAAGACCTGCGATCGCTGTGGCAAAACGAAGGGCGAGCCTTTGGGGCATGACTTGCGGGATGACTGGCAAGTTGTGCAGGCATCTACGGATACCACCCATGGTACAGAGAAACGCAGTTGCCACCGCGAGGGCTGTGACTACTCTGAGGAGCGCGTATTGAACATCATCGGCACGCCAGATGCAAACAGCATCAGCGGCATCACGGCAAATGCCAACTATGATGTAAACGCGGTTCTGTCGTTCAGCGCCGCTGGTTCGGGCATGGGCAATGTAGAACCGATCGACGGCGATGTGCGTTATGTGCCGATGTCTTGGGCCGTTCAGAGCACGCCGGGCGCGTTCCGCGACAACTACTCGGGCGGCTTCTCGGTCACGCAGGCGGGCACTTACAACCTGTCCGTCACCTACCAGAAGCAGAGTTACCAGGGAAGTTGGCAGTCCACCAACGAAACCGACACCAAGACCATCACCTTTACGGTTGGCGGTGCGGCGAACATCAATGGAACGAACGCGACAGATGGCATCCATATCAACCCGCAAACGGGCGACAACACACCGATTGTGGTGCTGGTAGTTACCTTGGTTGTGGCAGCGGCGGTGCTCATTGGAACCCTGGTATACCGCAGAAAAAAGAACGCAAAGTAAACGTAGAAGTTTCAGACCACGCTGTTTTGCGTCACAACCCACGTAACCGCAAGACGCACAGTGTAGATAACCCCCGAGGGAACTGTCTCGGGGGTTATCTTTCTTTTGGGCTATCCTTTGCTTCTGCTTTTGTGTCCGCCAAGTTCTCTGTCAGGCGCCCCACGATGCGATCTTTCTGATTTTGGATGTGCGCGCGCATCGCCTGTTGTGCCTGTGCGGGGTCGTTTTTTTGAATCGCCTGCGCGATGGCGTCGTGCTCCTCTATAAGCAGGCGGTGGGTTTGCTTGTCTTTTAGGTACGCTAGCCGAAACCGGTACATTTGCTCGCGCAGGTTTTGCAAGATCTGCTGCAGCCGCCTGTTTTCCGCCGCCGCATAGAGGATCTCGTGAAATGCCATGTCATTTTCCGCGGATGCGGTCAGGTCCCCCTTTTCCAGGCTGCGACGAAATTCCGCGACTGTTTTTTTCAAGTCGCGCACCTGTGCCTGCGAGATGTTCGCGCAGGCTTTGCGCACCGCCAATTCTTCCAGCACCGTGCGCACTTCCAGCACGTCCTCCACGTCCTGGACGGTGATCTCCGCCACCACGGCGCCACGGCGCGGCACCATGCGCACCAGCCCCTCCAATTCCAATTTGCGGATTGCCTCCCGCACGGGCGTGCGGCTTACGCCGAGCCGGGTCGCCAGCGGGATTTCCATCAGGTGCTCCCCCGGGGGCAAAGATCCTTTGAGGATGGCATCGCGCAGGGTTTGAAAAACGAGTTCCCGCAAGGGAAGGCGTGCCTGCATCTCAAGATCGAACTTGTCTTCCATCATTGACTCCTTCCGGCGTTCGGCCGGCTTTTTTGCGAGACAAGGTAAATCTGCTGGGCCTCACCGGACGCACGCAGCGCCTGGCATGCATCCCTCGCCGCCCCCTCCTCTTCAAAAATCCCAAATACCGTCGGGCCGCTGCCGCTCATGAGCGCATTGAGGGCGCCATGGCGCACCATCGTCTCTTTGATCTGGGAAATGGCAGGATAGGCCGATGCCGTCACGGTTTCCAGCACGTTCCCCATTTTCCCGGCCACGGCGCGCAGATCCCCATTTTCGAGCGCCGCTACCTGGCCGTCTATGTCGGGGTGCCGCGTTTGCGCGTCCAGCTTGAGGTTTTCGTAGACAAATCTCGTGGAAACGTAAATCTTTGGCTTGGCAATGAGGATTTGGCAGGGCGGCAAGGGCGGCAGGGAGGTCAGCTTTTCCCCGATGCCCTCCGCAAGCGCCGTCCCGCGCAAGATGCAATAAGGCACGTCCGCGCCGAGCCGAACCCCGCGCTCCATCAAGGCCTTGCGGCTGAGATTCAGACCAAACAATTGGTTCGCGCCAACCAGCACCGCTGCAGCATCCGAGCTTCCGCCCGCCAGCCCCGCCGCGATGGGAATACGCTTGTTCAGGCGGATCTCCACGCCAATTCCGGGGTGGAACTCGTCTATCAATTGCTTTGCGGCGCGGTATGCCAGGTTGCCCTCGTTGGCCGGCAAATGCACGCGGTTCGTGAACAACAGGCGGATTTGCTCATCCGAGAGGGCGCAGAGCGTGATCTCGTCACACAAGTCCACGGTGTGCATGATCATCCGAACCTCATGGTACCCGTCCGGCCGTTTGCCGAGGACATCCAGACCGAGGTTGATTTTCGCCCGCGCCTTCAGTTTGATTTCCAGAAATTTTCTTTTTTTCATAAAATCCCTGCCGTTTTTCCCCCAATGCGGACGAGATGCCGATTTGCGGTTGGGATGTCAATACTCCTCTGTCGCCGTGCTTCCGTCGGAATAGGTAATGAGGTAGTAGCCATGCCCGCTCCCGTCGCAGTCGTCAAAACGCTGGCGCGACACTTCATAGACGCCGCCCGCGTCTCCCGACGGGCTTTGCTGCGCCGGCGCCTGCTGCGCGGCCTGTGCCTGAAGCTCCGCCTCGTTTGCCTGCACCGCGGCAATCGCCTCCTGCTCATCCTCGCTGATACACCTGCGCACCGCATATCCGATCACTTCGTCTTTTTTCACCTGGTAGTGGGTGGCGGTCTCGCCTAACACCTCGATGGCATCGCCGCGGCTGATCACGCCCAAGATCTCGGCCTCGTCGCTCGGCTCTTTGCGGATATATACATCGTCAACGGCAAATTGCTCGACGGCATTCTCATAGGTCAGCTCGCCTTCCTGCGGAATCTCGTGTTCTTTTTCCGATACCAGGCTGGTGTATTTGAGAAACACAAACGCGCCCTTTTTGATCAGTTCCGGATTGCCGATTTCCGCATATGGCACATCCAAAAAGAGGTAGCTCTCCCCCTCGGAACCGACCAGCTCGATGGTGACCAGAGTCGCTGACTCGTCTTGCGCGCCAGTGCCTGCCGCGTCAGGATTCGCCTGACCCGCCTCGGTTTCCCCTTCCGCGGCATCCTGCGCTTCCACAGATGCCGCACGAATGGCCAGCTTGGCGGTATTCGCAATCAAGAGGGGTTCCTCCCCCTCCAGGCTCACCTGGATCGCCTCCAGTATCTCGGCATCCTCTTTGGCATCGTCTGCGGCATCCCCTGTGGAGCTTTGGTCAGCTGCCGCTTCCTGGCTGTCTGCTGCAGCCGCTTCCGTCTGCACTTCCGTTTCTGCAGATGTGGCAAAAACCGCGCCCCCTGTCTGGAGCGACATGGCGGACACGGCCGCCGCGATGCCAAATACCATCCATTTTCTTCTCATGTTCTCTTCTCCTCCTTGTGTTATCCTGTGATAGTACCAGAATTTGGTTGGATGGTCTCCTGCGCCACTTTTTGCAAGTTCCCATCTGTTTCCACGTAAAGCTCGGCCGCCATTTCTTCTGCCAGCGTGCCTTTTTCCAAGTAAAGCGCATATCCATTGTCGAACGTTTCGCCCTCTATTTCGACGTTCATCGGAAATGCCTCATAGGTGTCCTCTTTGTCTAAACGCAGGTAAATGCGCGTATGCGTCTGCACATATTGCGGGTCGATCCGCCCGCTGATCTTCAGAAACAGCCCGTCCTGGGATGTTTCCATGGTGGTCTTTCGGAACTGCCCATCCTGGGATGTCTCCATGGTGGTCTTTCGGAACTGCCCGTCCTGGGATGTCTCCATGGTGGCCGCAAAAGCCGCCGGCGCTGCGGAACCTTCTGCCGCGCGCACGTCCAGATCCACCTTCGGCGCTTGCATGACAGGCGGGCTTGTGGCCATGTCGGGCAAAAAGCGCTCCGCCCGCTCCACGATCACGGTGTCGGCGTTCGTAAAGAAAATCTCGTCCATGTGGTAGGGCACGCCGCGCGTAAACTTGGCCGCCCCAAACTCCTGTGCCAAAAAGGGGAGCAGGGCATTGCCAAACGAATCGCGGAACATCAAGAGGCTTCCGTCCGCCTCTGGCTGGGTCGTCCGGATCTCTGGGTCAAAGTTGCTCTCCACTTCCCCCTCGTAGGCATAGGTGAACGCGCCGTCATAGTAGATTTCCTCCTCCAAGGTCGTGGCCAGGGGGTAGAGCATCTGGTCCAAATCGCCCGTGAAATCTTTGCGCACCGCAAATGGCGCGTCCTGGTAGGACGTATGCGCGCGCCCCAGGGCGTCCAGCATGGACTCTGCCGCAAGGGCCGCCCCCTTGTTGTTCCAGTGGGAATCGCGCGCATGGTAGAGCACCTCCCCTTGCGCCCGAAACGCGCTCACGAGATTCACGTGCGCCACCTGTTCCTCCCGCAAGGCCTGCGCAAGCAAATCCCGATTGTGCGTGCCGCTTGCCTTTACCTTGTCATAATAAGGCATATTTGCGTCGTAGAGCGTATTTTTGTTTGGCGCCATCACAAACAGAAAGTTGCGCCCATTTCCCTGCACATAGTCCTGCATCAATTTCAAGGTATGTGCCACATTAAAAATCCCGCGCGCGCTCAAGGGTGCGCTGCCCAGGTAATCCGCAAGCGAGTCCTGGTAATACAGCCAGCCATCCGTTCCCTGGATCACCCCATCCTGCGTGGAAACCCCGAAGAGTTTGCCGCGCAGCAAGGCATCCGCCGTCACAAATTCCTGTCGGTAGGCAAAATGATCCGCAAAATACGCGCCCAATTGCGGCAAATATTCGGTGTTCCACCCCTCCTGCGTCTCTGTGCGGATGGACGGGAACGCGGCCAGCCTCCGATTTTCGGTGGACGCGGCGCTTTTCTTCCACAAAAGGCCGACAAGGGGCAGCGCCATGATTGCGATCGCCACGGCCACATAGGCCGCCATCAGTCTGTTTTTCATCCATTTCTCCCCAAAAAAAGTGCGCGCGTCCTAAAACCGGAAGTAGATAAAGGGGTTATAGGTGCTGCCCGACAGGCTGAGCATACAAAGCAGCAAGCCCGCGATGCTGCACGGCACGGCCAGCGCCCCATACCATTTTGCGTTTCCAAAACGCTCCCTCCAAGGCAGGGAGCAAACTACCGCGGCCGCCAAAACCGTCAGGTACAAGGGAGTGAGCTGCTGCGCCGCCAGGGAAAGCGCGGCCGGTTCAAAATGGAACCCCGCAAACATCTCGCGCAAAAAATAGAGTGCCTGCGCCATCGTGTCCGCGCGGAAAATCACAAATCCCACGGTCACGACAAGCAGGGTATACACATGTGCCACAACGGAAATCAGCCTGCCTTTTGGCCGCTTTGGCAGATATTCCTCCAGCATCAGGAAGAAACCGTGAAACAGCCCCCAGACGATAAATGTCACGTTTGCGCCGTGCCACAGCCCCGTGCAGAAAAACACGAAAAACTTGTTAAAGACCGTCCGGCCTTTTCCCTTGCGGTTGCCCCCAAGCGGGAAATACAGATATTGGCGAAACCACCCCGTGAGGGACATATGCCACCTGCGCCAAAAATCCTGGACGCTGTCCGCCACATAAGGATAGTGGAAATTTTCCTTAAAATGAAAGCCAAACATCTCCCCAAGGCCGAGCGCCATGTCGCTGTAGCCGCTGAAATCAAAGTAAATCTGCAGCACATAGGACACGGCCGCAATCCAGGCTGTGCACACATTGATGTTGGAAAGTTCCGCCGCAAACAGGGTATCCGCGGTAAGGCCGAGGACATTGGAAAGCAGCACCTTTTTGGAAAGCCCGCACAAAAATCGCCGTATGCCGGCCGCCGCGCCCTGCACGGTCACTTGCCTGTCCAGGATTTCCTGCTCCACATCGTGGTATTTCACGATTGGGCCGGCAATGAGCTGCGGGAAAAACGAGACGTACAGCAAGACCTTGGCAAAACTCTTTTGCGCCCGCACCGTTTTCTGGTACACGTCTATCACATAGGAAAGGATTTGGAACGTGAAAAACGAAATCCCAATCGGCAGGGCGATGTCCGGCACCGGAACGGTGACGATGCCGAGCGCGTTGACAGATTCCGCCAAAAAGCCCGCGTACTTAAACACCGCCAGCGTGCCAAGGTTTGCCGCGACCGCCACAAAGAGAATGGCTTTTCTGTGCGCCAGCTTTTCCAAGAGCAAGGCAAAACAGTAGTTCGCCAACGCGGATGCAATCATCAGCAGCACATAAACCGGCTCGCCATAGGCATAAAACAACAGGCTTGCCAGCACGAGCAGGGCATTTTTCAGGCGAATGCCCGGCAACGCCAAATGCAGCAAAAATACAACTGGCAAAAAAACGCTTAAAAAAACAATGGAGCTAAAGACCATGCAATCTCCCTCTCTGACACATCTTGTTCCTTACCTATCATTGATGCCAGGGTAGAAAACCCTTTTCCGTCAGCACCGCCTACTCGTACACTTCCTCAAAGGAAACGTCGGAGTAGTTGCGGTTGTAGTAGTAGTGCCCGATCTGTCCCATGGTCTGGTAGTAACAGCTCCCCGGGTAGACAAACCGATAGAGATCCGGGTCAAATACATACCAGACACCGTTGATCTGCACTTCGCACCACCCATGCGGCGTCAGGGGAACGCTCAAGCCCGGGGTCATGCCCCGCGCCACGCGCACGGGAAGCCCCGTCGCCTTTTTGACCAGGCAGGCATACAAAGCCGCATAGCTGTAGCAGTTGCCGCCCCCAGCGGAAATCATGTTCTTGGCATAGCTCCGATACCAGTGGTAGCCGCCCGGCGACCCAAAGCGGATGTAGCCGTAGCTGTATGTCACATACTGGAAGAGCTTGCGCAACTTTTCGTTGGTGCTGTCAGTCGGGCTTACTTTCTTGCTGACAATATCCGCACAGAGCTTTTCCAGTTCGGACATTTTGCGCACCTGCGTCTGTTTCGGATCCATCGCGCCCGTCTTTTCGTCAAAAAAGTAGGACTTCTCGCCGATCACTTTCCTTCCTGTGATCATTTGGCCGTCTTCCCCAAAGTAGTACCGCTTGCCGTCAACTTTCTTCCAGCCGGTCACCATGTGGCCGTCCTGCGCAAAATAATAGGTCTTTTTCTGAATGACCTGGAATCCCTTCTTGCACGCGCCCTTCGCGCCAAAGTAATACTTCTGTCCCTTGATCGTCTGCCATCCCGTCACCATCGCGCCGTCTTTTCCGAAGTAACGGTCCTTGTCCCCAAACGACACCCAGCCTTTGGCCAGTTTCCCTTTCTTTCGGAAAAAGTATACTTTCTTTTTGATGGTCTGGATGCCGGTCTTGCACGCGCCCTTTGGGCCAAAATAATAGGTGTGCCCATCGATCCTTTGCCAGCCGGTCTGCGCGATGCCCTTCTCGTTGAAATAAAAGCGTTTCCCCTGGATCACTTGCCAGCCGGTCGCCTTTTTGCCATCGATGTAGAAAAAGCGCTTTCCCGCTTTTTCCACCCATCCGGATTTCCGCACCTTTGTTGCAGTCACCTTGGCAAAGGACACCTTTCCACCCGCGTCCGCCACGCCTGTGCCAGTGCCCTCCTCCGCGCGCGCCGCGCCCGCGAAATTTAAGAAAAGCAGAAAAGCTGGCAAAATGAACAAACCTCTCAAACGGTCATGCATGGGCACCTTCTCCTCCTGACTTTCACAATAAGGACCGGTTCCCTTGGGAACCGGTCCTCTCGGAATCCTTTTGTTCTCGACCGTACCTTACTTCCAAACAGATGCGTACAGCTTCTGGTACCTTGCAACGAGCGTATCGTCCACCCTGGAAACCGCCTCCTCGATCAGCGCGTAGGTCTGCGGGCGGGTCGCCTTCAGCTTCGCATTGTTCATGCAATAGTCGTAGTACGATTCAGCCATGTATTCAGATGCGTTCTGCGCGACGTATGCCTGGTTGAATCCGCTGTAAAGCCCTTTTTCTGCCGCATAGGCATTTCTGCCCTTGATGCCGCCGTCATTTTCCGCGTTGCCCATGTACAGGAACATCAGGAAATGCCCAAGCTCATGGTAGACGGCATCGTCGTTCTCCTTGCGCATGGTGATGGTCCTGGCCTGCGCGTTGAATTTTCCGGTGTAGCCCACCGAGGAATCTACCTGGATGGTAAAGCCCATCTTGATGAACGCGTCACGCACGTTGGCGTCCGCCTTTGCGATGGTCGTCGCGACCGGCAAGGTCTTTTTCACTGGGGCATCCGACGTTTCTGTCGTGACCAGCTCGTCCGCAGTCGCAAAGCCCGACGACTTCCCGCTGGAACTTGACCCGCTCTTCCACTCCGTGACGATGGTGCCCTCTGTCTTTACCTTTGTGATCACCGTCTTTGTCTTGGATTTCTTTTTGTATTTTTCCGTGACGGTGGTGGTGACTTTCGTCTTGGTCGTGACTTTCCTGTCCGTGTAATTCGTCACTTTCGAGTCATTGGTGGTCTTTTTGCTGACGACCTTGGAGTAGGTCTTCTTCGCCGCCTTTTTCATCTTGACTTTCTTTTTTGTAGTCTTTGTGGTCGGCTTGATCTTCTCCGTTTTCTTTTTTGGCGCGCTCGCCAACGGGACTTGCTCGTCCTCGATCACCACATCCATGCCATCCACGATGACAGGCAGCTCTGCCACTGCCCCACGGGTGTCATAGATATAAAAACTGCCGGATAGCAGAACCGCGGCCGCCACCAACCCGCAACCGGCTCGAAGAACCTTGCGGTGTTCGGTGAACCTCTTTCCAAACTTCCCTTTCATATCTCCACGCTTCCTCTCTACCTGTGTGAAACTTCGGCCAGCCCCACACCCAAGCACCGCCTCTCCCGCTTCTATCTTTTTTGGGAAAAAGTGCGGCACACGACAAACAAAAACCGTCCGAGAGCCCTTTCACGCTCCTCTGGTTAGATCAAGCATAATACTTGCAATGGCAATTGTCAATAGTTTTTTCTATCAAATTTTTCCATCAGATCCCGCGAAATGTGAAGGAAAAGCACATCCGCCTGCTCGCGTCCAGCAAGTATTCCGGGTGGGTGCGCGCGCCCCAGCTGTCGTCGCCCGCGATGCCCATCTGCTGCAGAGAAGCGCGCACGACGGTGTAGTTGGCGGGCGGCAGTTCGTAGGGGTGCATGGCATTTTCCAGCTCGTGCGGCGTGTAGGGCAAGGCGCTAAAATGCATCGCGTCGCCCGCAAACAGCATCCCGCGCCCTTTGCGGTCGCAGACTTTCGCCCAGCGCACGCCCACCTTGTTCCCACATTCCTGCGGCACGAGGTAGCGCGCCATGTTGTCCTTGACCTCGTTGTGGTAGATGCCAAGCTTTGCGCCGCGCATCCGATCCACATACGTCTCGTCGGGGCCAAGGCCGTACCAGGTCAGCTGGTCATAATCCGCATTGAGCCGAAACAGCATGCCAAATTCCGGCATGTCGCCCAATTCCGCCACGGGGTCGTAGGTCAGGGTCGCCCGCACCGTGCCGTCGCCCTCCACGCGGTATGCCACCTGGCAGGCGGCGCTTGGCGCCGTCGGGATGTGGTAGGTATAGGTCACGGTGACCGCGCCGTCTTCTTGCGCAACCAGCGGCTCCGCCCACGCGTTCGTCTGCGGGTCTCTGTGCGTCAGGTACAGGCTTGCTGCCTTCCACTGCGCATAGCGCGCCGGCATGTGGTTTCCCAAGTCGTTGTCCGTCGGCGCGCGCCAAAAGTTTGGCTTCGGGATCGCCTCCAGAAGTTCCACCCCCGCGTAGCGGTAGGAGGAAAGTCCCCCATTTAAGTAGGAGAACAGCACCGCAAAGTCCTCCCCCTGCACGCCGAGGTTCCAAAACCCTTTTACCACGCGCAAAGGCTTTTTGGGCAGCGCCTGTTTTTTCCCTTCCACGCGGTACACGCCCTGCCCGAACGCCACCTCGTGACCCGCTTTTGCCCACAGGGTGTCCTCCTTTAGATAGAAGGAAACCGTCAGCGCATATTCGCCCGCTTCCTCCCGCGCCTCAAATGGCAGCGCGCACACTTCTTCCGACAGGGGCGCGACAGCGGTCTGCATCTGCACGCGCGCAATCTCTTTTCCGTCTTTCGCAAGCGTCGCGACGCAGCCATAGGCATCCGTTCCCACAAAAAGATTGCGGTTTGTGATGCGCACATGGTCTTTTTCCACGCGCACACGAATGCTTTGGTAGTTGTACTTTACCTCACGCATTTTCGGCGAGGGGGCACGGTCGCCGCCGTAGACAATCCCATTTCCGCTGAAATTGTAATCGGTCGGGCGCTCGCCAAAATCGCCGCCATATGCCTGGAACCACTCCCCGCGGCGGTCTTTTTTGTACAGAGACTGATCCACGTAATCCCAGATAAACCCGCCCTGGAACAGCGGCTCCTCCTCGGCCAAATCGGTATATTTGTGCATCGCCCCGAGGGAATTTCCCATGGCGTGCGCATATTCGCAGCACAGGAAAGGCTTGTCGCGGTTTTTCTGCAAAAAGGTGCGGATGGCGGCCACCGGCGTGTACATCTGGCTCTCGATGTCGCTCGTCTCGCTGTAGCGGCGGTCGCTGTTCACCCCCTCGTAGTGCACGAGGCGCGTGTCGTCCAACGCGCGGAATTTCTCGGCCATCCGCTTGATGACAAGCCCTCCGAAGGACTCGTTCCCGCACGACCAAATCAGGATGGACGGGTGGTTTTTGTCCCGCTGGTATGTGGAGTTTACGCGGTCGAGCATCGCCTGTTCCCACTGCGGACGGTCGCCCGGCACGACCAGATCCATGCCGCCCACGCCGCGCACGAGCGGATCCCAAGTGCCGTGGGTCTCCATGTTGTTCTCGTCGATGAGGTAAAGCCCCAGGCGATCGCACAGCCTGTACATGCGCGAATCGTTCGGGTAGTGGCTGGTGCGGATGGCGTTGATGTTGTGCCGCTTCATCGTCACCAGATCCAGTAAAATCTCGTCATTTTGCGGCACGCGTCCAGTCTTGGAACTGAACTCGTGGCGGTTGATGCCGCGAAAGACCACGCGCTTCCCATTGATGCACATCACATGGTCGCGCAGCTCAAACCGGCGAAACCCGACCGCCTCGCAGATCGCCTCCGCGACTTCCCCATTTGCCGCGCGCACCGTCAGAACCAGCTCGTAGAGGTTTGGCTCTTCCGCGCTCCACAGGCGAAAGCCCCGCACGGGAAGCGTAAGGGCGCCCTCCCCATTTTCGATGGGAAATTCCGCCTGGGCAAGGACCTTTCCGCCCGTCGGGCGGTTGCCCAGCTCCAGCAAATCCGCCAGCTGGTATGTTTCCAATCGGCTCTCGCACAGTGCCAGTCGCACCGTGCCATTCCCGCAGCCCTTTGTCTTGACCACGAGATCCGCATTTGCGTAAGTGTCATCCAGCCGCGCCTCGACGCGCAGATCTTGCACGTGCACGTCGCCATGCGTGTAGAGGTAGACATCGCGGAACAGCCCGGAGAAGCGGTAGAAGTCCTGATCCTCCGTCCAGCTGCCGCTGGTCCACTTAAACACTTGCACGGCCAGCTTGTTTTCGCCCTCTTTCAGATATGGCGTCAGATCAAAGTCGGACGGCGTGAAACTGTCCTCGCCGTAGCCGACATATTGGCCGTTGAGCCACACGGCCAGCGCGCTCTCCGCCCCCTGGAAAGAGATGTAGAGCGGCTTGCCCGCCATGGCGTCCGGCACATGGAAATACTTCACATAGCTCGCGACAGGGTTGAACCTTTCTGGAATTTCCCCCGCCCAGATCTGCTCGTGCCCATCCCACGGGTATTGCGTGTTGACATAAGCCGGAATGTCATACCCCTCCAGCTGAATGTGCGCGGGAACGCGGATGTCCGCCCATCCCTTGCAATCCACGTCGGGGCTTTCAAAGCCCGGCACACATTCCGTGAGATTTCTGGCGTAAGAAAATTTCCACACGCCATTCAGCGAATACCGATAGGGATTCTCGCCCCTTTGCATACGGCCCAGATCCGGATAGCACACATGGTCTGAGTGCGCAGGCAAAACATTCTCCCGAAAAAATTCCGGATCTCGCAGCTTCCCATAATCAAACATTTTGTTACAGTGCCTCCCCTCTTTGTGATGGCGACACGTGCGCCGAACTGCCGCGCCTTTTGGCCGCACCCGAAAAGACAGATGCCGCGTTCCTCACTTGACCGCGCCCGAAACAGCATGATGTTGCGCTCCGCTCCTCACTTGACCGCGCCGGTAATGCCCTCCGCAAAGCTCTTTTGCAGGACGAAGAATACGACAATGGTCGGCGCCGAGCAGAACAGAACGGCCAGCATCAATTTCCCATAATCCGTCACGTACCCGCCGACCAGGTTTGCCACCAGCATTGGCATGGTGAGGCTCTTGCCGTTCGTCATGATGACTTTTGGCCACAGGTAGCTGTTCCACGCATTCATGAACGTGATCGTCATCGCCGCCGCATACGTAGAGCGCATGGTCGGGAAAAACATCTTGTAGAAAATCTGAAATTCATTCAACCCGTCCAGCCTGGCGGCTTCGATGATGTCATGCGGAAAAGAGCGCGCGCTCTGGCGGAACATCATGATCAAAAATGGCGTGGAGATCGTCGGCAAAATGAAACCGAGGGTGGTATTGAGCAATTTTGCCTTGGAAAACATCTGGAACAGGGGAATCAAAATCGCCGCAAAAGGCACCATCATCGCCAAGAGGATAATGGACATGACCAGATCTTTTCCCTTGTCGTGGTAAATCTCAAAACCATAGCCCGCCAGGGAGCAAACGACCAGCGAGAGCAACGTCAGCAGGATGGAATATTTGAACGAGTTGAGCATGGCCGCACCCAGGTTTTGCCCGGCGAGCAGGCTTTTCATATTCTCAATCAGGTAAGTGCCCGGAATCAGCCTGCCGCGTATGACCTCCACGCTGGGGTTGGTCGCCGAGCAGACCATCCAATACAACGGAAAAACGGAAATGACGGACACGATGGTCAAAAACGTGTACATTGCAAATTTTTTTCCCTTATTCACGCTTGTCACCTACTTTCAACTGGAAGAACGCGAGGATGGCAACCAGGATCAGAATCACATACGACAATGCCGCGGAGTAGCCGAAATTTGGCACGTTTTGGAACGACATATTGTAGATGTAATGCGACATCGTGATCGTGGCGTTCGCGGGGCCTCCGCTCGTCAAATTGACCGACTCATCAAACAGCTGCAAGGTGCCATTTGTGGACATGATCGTCGTGAGCAAAATGGTCGGCTTTAAGAGCGGGATGGTGATGCGGAAAAACGACTGGAACGGGGTCGCCCCGTCGATCCGCGCCGCCTCATACACGTTGTATTCGATGTTTTGCAATCCCGCCAGGTAAAACACCATGTTGTACCCGGTCCACCTCCAAATCAGCGCGATGATGATCACCGCGCGCGCGCTGAATGGGTGCCCCAAAAAATTATAGGCCTGGTCGATGATGCCAAAGTGCAGCAACACATTGTTGACAAACCCGTCCACCGCAAACAGGGAGCGAAAGATGATGGCATACGAAACCAGGGATGTCGCGCAGGGCAAAAAAATGGCCGTGCGGAACAGCCCCTTGTAGCGCAAATCCTTGTTGTTGAGCATCGATGCCAAAATCAATGCCAAGATGAGCATGATCGGCACTTGAATAAGCAAATACAAAAAATTGTTGCACAGCGCGGTCAAAAATACCTTGTCCTTAAACATGCGCGTGTAATTGTAAAGACCCGCCCACTCCATGTTTGCGCCGATCCCTTTTTTGAACGAAAGTATCAGCGTCTGGATCATCGGCCAAAAATACATGACCGCAATCAATATGGCAGCCGGGGCCAAAAAAAACCACCCGGTCAGGTTGATTTTTTTGTTCAGAGACATCTTCTTTTTTTTCGGCTGGTTCACGCCCATCCCCCCTTTTTTATTTTTTATGATGTTACCGTAAAAAGATGCCTTACGAATTGTTTCGTGCTTCGCGGCCTGCATTTCGCTTCGGTCGGTATTTGT
>CAYVVW010000017.1:0-3011 GCA_964455335.1 uncultured Marvinbryantia sp. | reverse complement strand
AGGAAATAGGGGAACGGGTGCAAAGATCCGTTCCCCTGGAAATGCAAAGCCCCACTTTTTCCTACCCTGGCACCCTTACATGCCCATCGCAAATGCGACGGTGTCCTGCGCCACCTGCAGCTCGGACGCAATGTCCGCGCCGGCAATCACGTTGGTGATGGCTGTCGCGACCGCGTTGCGCGCCTCGTAGTAGTAAACGCCCGTGTTGTTGCTCGGGGTCTTGCCCGCAAATTCCGTGAGCAGGGCGTAGACCGAATTGCCGCCAAAGAACTCAGAACCCTGTTCGTAGGCAGTGCTCTCGCCGGCCGGAAGCCATGTGGCAAGCGCGCCGCTCGGAAGGATGTTCTCATAAAATTCCACGCTGCCGCCAAAGGTCGCGCCGAGGAAATCCGTCGCCAATTCCACATTTTTGCAATTCGCGCTGATCGCCCAGCTGGAACCGCCATTGTTGGAATAATTGGTCGCGCCTTCCACCCCGTCTAACGACGGCATATTGGTGATCGCCCATTTTCCGGACTGATCCTCCGCCGTCTGGATGGATGCCATGATCCAGCAGCCGTTGATCGTGCTCGCCACGGTGCTGGCATTCAAAGTCTGGATGTACTCATCCCAGTTGTTGACTTCGATCATGACGCCCGACGTCACAAGCTCTTTGTAGATCTCCATGATCTGCATCAGGATCTCATTGTCCACAATCGCCGGATTGCCTTCCTCGTCAAAGAGGCTCGCGCCCGCGGACTGCAGCATAATCATGATGAGATCGGACTCGCCGGCCTGCATGGAAAGGAGCGGCTTGCCCGTTTTTTCCAGAACCTGTTTGCCAAGCTCGATAAATTGAGACCAGGTGATGTCCGTGAAATCCCCAACGGTAAGGCCGGCCTCCTCGAGGATGTCGGTGCGGTATGCGCCGATGACCGTGCCATTGTCAAACGGCACGCCATAATTCCTGCCGTCCACGACGGAGTAAGCCGTCTTTGCCGGCGCAAACTCGGAGAGATCCAAAAGGTCCGTGATGTCCACGATTGCGTCCGGATAGCTGATGACATTTTTCTGGAACGCGTTGTCCTGCATCAGGAAAATATCCGGAAGCGTTGACAAATCGCCCGCCGTTGCGGCAGTGGTCAGCAAGGTCTGGATGTCCTCCCACGGCGTCTCCACGACTTCGAGGGTGAAATCCGGATGATCCGCCTGGTAAATCTTCTCCGCCTCATACATGGCGTTGAGGTTGAATGCCGGATCCCAGCACCAAACCGTCAATTTCTGTTCCCCTTCTTCTGCCGCAGCCCCAAATCCTGCAGATGTGAGCGCCATCGCGGCCGCAAGCGTCACGCTTACGAGTTTCTTCGCTTTCATAAAGTGCCTCCTTTGTGCATTTTGCTGATTATTTTCGCTTTCGCGAAAAACTTATGTGCATATTGTAACAATTCTTGCGTTTGTAAAGTCATCATTTTCGACCAAAAAAATAACATTTTCAACCATTTATGATGACAGGATAGAAAGCCCTTTCCCAAGACATGCCTGCATGTCGGTGAGGAAAGGCACGATGTTCCATCGTGCCAAATACCTAACGCTGCACGCGCCCGGACGCGTTCCCCGCCGCCAGGGCAGAGACCTCCGCGACCGACACGAGGTTGAAATCGTGTTCCACGCTGTGTTTGAGGCAGGATGCCGCCACCGCAAAGTCTATGGCCTTCTGGTCGTCATACCCGCCCAGCAGGGCGTAGATCAGGCCGCTCCCAAAGCTGTCGCCGCCACCGACGCGATCCACGATGTGAATATGGTAAGTGGTGGAAAAATGCGCGTCGTCCGCTCCCGCGTCATAGAGCATGCCCGCCCAGTCATTTTCCGTCGCGGAAATCGACCCGCGCAAGGTGATGGCCACTTTCTTGCACCCAAACCGCCGCGACAGTTCGCGTGCGACTTGCACATAACCCTCCCGATCCAGCTTCCCGCTTTCCACGTCGCTGCCCTTTGCCGCGATCCCAAAGACATCCTTGGCATCCTCCTCATTTGCGATGCACACGTCGACATAGGGCATCAGCGTTCCCATCGTCTTTCCCGCCTGCTCGGATGTCCAGAGTTTTTTTCGGAAATTCAAATCACAGGAAATCGGGATGCCCCTTTCTTTTGCTGCCTTGCACGCCGCAAGGCAGATGCCGGGCAAGTCTCCCCCGAGCGCGGGCGTGATGCCCGTAAAGTGAAACCAGCGCGCGTCCTGGAAAATAGCCTCCCAGTCAAACTCCTCCGGCGACGCCAGCGCGATTGCGGAACACGCCCTGTCGTAAATCACTTTTGACGCCCGCTGCGACGCGCCTTTTTCGCAAAAATAAATCCCCAGGCGATCCCCGCCCCGCACGATCTTGCTGACATCCACCCCATAGCGGCGCAGCGCATTGACCGCGCACTGCCCGATCTCATGCGCGGGAATCTTTGAGACAAACGCCGCATCGACCCCATAATTTGCCAGAGATACCGCGACATTTGCCTCACCGCCCGCATAGGTCGCCTCAAATGTGTCGGCTTGCACAAACCGCAAATACCCCGGCGGATTGAGCCGCATCATAATTTCCCCAAACGTGACCACTTGCTTTCCCATCGTTTTCTCCTCATCCTGGCAACCCACGCTGCCAGTTTCTCATCCTATACATTTGCAAAAACGCCGACCAGTTCCCTGGCCGCCTCTGTGATTTTCCCAAATTCCCCTTGCGCGATCCATGTGCGGTTTGCGAGATTTCCGCCCACGCCCACCGCCACCGCGCCCGCTTTGTAAAAATCCAGGGCATTTTGCGCGTGCACCCCGCCGACGGCAATCATCGGAATATGGGAAAGCGGCGCGCAAAGTGCCTTGAGGTAGCCAGGCCCAAACTCCCCGATCGGAAAGACCTTCACAAAGTCCGCGCCTGCCTCGTGCGCCGTCAGGATTTCCGTCGCAGTCATCGCCCCCGGAATGGAGACAAGACCGCGCTCCCTTGTGCGGCGAATGACCGCCGGATTGGTATTTGGCGAGATGG
>CAYVVW010000016.1:21276-23163 GCA_964455335.1 uncultured Marvinbryantia sp. | reverse complement strand
AATCAGCCCGGCAATGAGGATCACCGGTACCAAATTGACGAGAATGCTGCCGAGATCCATCTTATACGGAGTCATATTCATGACCAGGCCGCCAACGATACAGCCGATAGGGACAGTGATAAGGCCCGCCAAAATACCGGCGCCAAGATACGGGCGATCTTCCTTCTTGATAATGGAGAGGGCAACCGGAATTGTGAATACCAGAGTAGGCCCCATCATGGTCCCCAGAATGAGGCCGGCAAAGTTGCCGACGGATTCATTTTCCGCAAGCTGCATGGCCAGCGGATACCCACCCATGTCACAAGCCAGAAGCGTTGTGGCAAACATCGACGGATCCGCACCCAGCATCGTATAGATCGGAACAACAATGGGTTTCAGCAAAATGGCCAGCACCGGAGCGGCAGCCACAACGCCAGCCATGGCAATCGCCAGCGGCCCCATGGCGTTAAAGCCTTCCTCAAACTGTTCGCCGTACCCGAGCTTGTTTCCGCGGATGCGGTCAACTGCGCCAACGATCATGAAGATCATCATGATCAGCATAATCACCGAGTTTATGGAAACGTTGCTGACCCATTCCCCGATACTCTGTGTGAATACCTCAACATCCGTGATGTTGTCAACCAACTCTTGAAACATAACATTTTCTCCTCTCTCGTCATAGCAGTGACTGCAATACTTGGGGCGCGGGGCGCGGAATCACCGCACTCTCCACATAGAGTTCCGTCTCCCGCTTCGCTGCTTCCACAGCCGCTCTGACAGCCCCCACATCTCCGGTTAACGTTACAAAACCCTTGCCGCCGATGGCAAATCCGATCCGCACCTCGATCAACGTGATCTGCGCCGCCTTGGCCGCCGCGTCCGCAGCCAGGATCGCCGATGCAATGGAATAGAACTCCACCACGCCAACCGCCTTCGGCTCGTTCACAGAAACTGTGCCCATCAGCGCCGGGAACAGCTGTTCATGGACGTTCGGGATGATCAGGGAATCCACAACAAATTCCCCTCCCCGCGCGATCCCCTCCTTCATGGAGGCCTGAACCTCGCCTGTGCTG
Organism: uncultured Marvinbryantia sp.; assembly: GCA_964455335.1. Classification (GTDB taxonomy): domain Bacteria; phylum Bacillota; class Clostridia; order Lachnospirales; family Lachnospiraceae; genus Marvinbryantia. The sequence continues at coordinate 22,111 of CAYVVW010000016.1, read as the reverse complement.
CCCCCGACAATCACCATATACTTCCCAGGACATACGGTAGAAGAACGGATGAGGTTCACCTGAGCAGCTTTTACCATAAAATCACTGGTTTCAATGCCTCTCGCAATACTTGCCAGTTCCACCATGCCAATCGCTTTTCCCATGGCCTATCCCTCCTGTCTGCCAATTCGGATGCCCTGTGCCGTGACCTCTTTTACCACACCTGAAAATCCCGTGTGGATGTTTGCGGAAAGCCCTTCTGCCGCCGCGGCGATCAGAGAGCCGCAAGACACGCTGTCCCCTAAGGATACCACAGGCGTGGCGGGGCTGCCGATGTGCTGAGATGTCGGAACCATCACTTCCTCTGGTTCCAGCGCACGCAATTCAGGCAGATCGCAAGAGACATAGGAAGCCAGGTCCAACCGCGCAATCAGCCGCTCCGTTGGAATCCGGTGGGAATCGATCCCTGCCCGCACGCGCGGATGCCGGTTCTTCTTTGGCTGTATGCCTCTCTCCCGCAGCAATCCCTTCGCATGCGCATTCATCATCCTGGGAGATAAGCCCATCGGACAGGAGAACAGCTCACAGGCACCGCAATTACAACAATTCGCCGCACTGCCGAAGCGTTTTTCAAATTCCACATCGTCACTGACGTCGGCCTGCCTCCAAATGTTCCGCATGATGAGATGCGGCTGCACATCGTGCCCAATCAAATTCCGCGGGCACAAATCCGAGCAGATACTGCACTGAATACAAGCGGTTGCCGCCTGGCGCATCATTTGTTTCACAGACAGCGATGCCCTTCGCACGAGGTAATGATCCTTTGGCAGCACCAGCAGATTGCCGGTCGTCTTCG
>CAYVVW010000016.1:0-21221 GCA_964455335.1 uncultured Marvinbryantia sp. | reverse complement strand
AGCACTTGGCCCATCATGGGGCCGCCGGAAATCACGGCAAAATCCGTCACCAGCAAATTGGCTTCTTTGAGGATCTCCCGAAAAGGAGTTCCCAGCGGCACCTTGTACATCAGCGGCTTCTTGACGGCGCCGGTTACGGACAGGTACTTCTCCACCACGGGTTTCCCTTCGATCGCGTCCGCAATGGAAAGCACCGTTCCCACATTTTCCACCACGCAGCCCACGTCCAAGGGAAGCCCCCGTTCTGGGACAACCCGCCCTGTCACCTGCTGCACCAGCAACTGCTCGTCCCCCGCCGGATAGAAAGCGCGCAGCGTAAAAATCTCTACGGATGCCCCCTGTCCATCGATCGCGTTGCGCAAGGCGTCGATCTCCCGCGTATATTTGTCCTTTAACACAATGTATGCGCGCGCGGCTCCCAAGTGTTCCGCAATCTTTCCAACAGTCTCCACGATTCGCTCCGGAAATGTCCGGCACAAATACTTGTCCGTTTCAATCAGCGGCTCGCACTCCACGGCATTCACAAGGAAATATTCCGCCGTTGCATTCAACTTCACATGCGTGGGGAACCCAGCTCCCCCTGCCCCGACCACGCCCGCCCTTTGCACAGCTTCTACCATCTGCATACTTCTGTCACCGTCCATCCTCGATTAGGCTTTCTTCGATCTCCTGATCGTCTATGATCCCCACAATCGTCGCGTCCACCGGTATGTCCCTGGAACCGGCTGCGCCTCGGGCAGAGCTTCCGCCCACATAGAGCACTTTCTCTCCCACGCCCGCGCCGATGATGTCAGCCGCCACAATCGGATGGCCGACAGGGCTGCCGCCCAGCAGATTCAGAGGCTGCACGATCAGCAGCTTCAGGCCAGCCAGCTTCTCATCTTTCCGCGTCGCCCAAATATTTCCGATTACCTTGCCCGTCTCCATCCTAAACCCCTTCCTCGGGTAATGCGCTGTCCCTTTCACGCTTCAGGACCATGCCATACTTTCTGGCGTAATCCTTTGCCAAATCCGTCACGATCGCATTTTCCCTGATGATCACGCAATTGGCCATCTGGTCTCTGGCTCCGATCAGGTCCCTTTCCGTGAGCACCTTTTTTGCAACCGTTACAGTAACCCCGGGACCTTTTTCCTCATGGCCGCAAGCCGACTTCTCCTTCTCCGGCTCGCACGCGCCCAAAATCACGGATATGAGCCGATCCTTGGGCACGATCACCACGCCGCTTGTCACCAGCAGCTGCAGATTCTGCTCCAGAACCCCATAATAGGCGGCAGATGCCATATCCTTGTAAGCGTACAGCTCGACCTCCTCCTGCGGAACAAAGACTTTCTTCCCACAGAGCAGTGCTTTGGCGAACAGCTTCGCATAATCTGTGTCCAGAATCCCATTGGCAATCTTGCCAACTGCCTCGTTGGTCAGGGTATAGGCAATCACTCCCTCGTACTCCGCCAGGTTACAGTCCTCCTTGAACAAGGCGCAATCCATCCGGTAAAACTCTGCCAACCGGCCGCTCTCCAATACAGAATGGCAGGTTTCCCCATGATCCTGCGACAAAATCAGCAATCCCGGTTTCGCGTCGGCCACTGGAGAATCCCTCTTCTCACAGGCTAACATACGTTCTTGCACCCTTGCGCAGATCTCGCCTATCAAAGCATCCATGTCCACGCAATCTCCTCCTTCCTCATCCATGAACCATCGGCGCGCGCCCACAGTTCATGGCAATGCCCGCTGGAGTCACCAGAAACGGATTCTCCGGCTTGATGGTTCTGATTCCCGTCTCGCTTTCTATGATCTTTTCCATGCCCGTAAGGCAACAGGTGCCGCCGCAGAGATAGATCGTATCCACGTCTTGCGGGCCGACGACACGGCGAATGATCGCGGCAATCTTCTCCACCACCGGCTTTAACACGGGCAGGATCTCCTTATGCTTTGCGTAATCCTGCTTCATGGCTTCCGCCTGCGCGAAGGGAATGTGGTAATTCCCCGCAAGTACCAGTGTCAGATGCGTGCCTCCGGTCGGCTCGTCGGCAACCCGCACCACCTGACCGCCCTGAATGACCGCAAGCCCCGTGGTGCCCCCGCCGACATCCACGATCACCCCGTCAGAAATCCCATAGACCGCATTGGCCGCACTCGGCTCATCGAGCACGGCGGTTACCTCGAAACCAGCGCCCTCCGCCACATATTTATGGGTTTTGACACTGCTCTGTGTTCCAGCCGGCATAGCGATCGCGCAGTCAGCCAATTCCCGTCCGATCCGCTCTTCCAACTTCGCTTTGAGCTGTCTCACAACCTTTAAAGCGCCAGTGTAATCCATGACCACGCCGTCCCGCAGGACATCTGCCGCCTGTTTCTCGCAAGCGATGGGATGGTCCTTTTCATCCAAAACCACGATCACGATATAAGCGGTTCCCAGATCCAGCCCCACCTTCAACGTGTCCCCCACGGGGGTAAAAGTCTCTGTCTCGGAGCGCTCCACGCGCCTCATAAATGCCTCTACCCGTCCAATGTCCATACATTCGTTCCCCAACTGTCCGCCTTAATCTTTCAAAATCCTGCCCAGCGTAAACCCACTGACAAGGGCCGCATTTGCCTCGTCAAAATCAATGTGCATCTTGTACCGGAACTGGCTGCTGACCCGAATCACCACATTGTCGAAAGTGACTGGCCGCTCTGTCAGAACCTGCACACGCACATGCTGCTTATCGGCCAGGCCGAGCATCTGCGCAATCTTCGGCGGCACGTGAATGTGACTCTGCGCCACGATCGCCGCGCACGGCGCTTGGATGGCGCCCGCAGGCCCCTCGATCCCAATCGCCCCGGCGCCGTCGATGCAGCCAGACTCGCGCACTGGCGCGGCCACGCCAAGGGCTATCCGGTCGCTGACCGAAAGCTCCACCTGCGTCGCCTTGCGTTCAGGCCCCAAGACAGCCACGCGCTCCTGCCGCCCTCTCGGGCCTGTCAAGTTCACCCGCTCCTCGCAGAGAAACTGCCCTGGTTGGGAAAGCGAACGTTTTTCATGCAGCTTGGCGCCCTTTCCAAACAGCGCCTCCACGTCCGCGCAGGTCAGGTGCACATGCCTGGCGGACACTTCCACCTCCACCAGCCCTGCCTGCAAAATCGTTTTCGCAAGACTGTCTAAAAGCTGCTTCATCTGCCCTCCTAACCTTGCGCCTTCGCCAGATATTTGCACATCAAGACATGCATCGCACTGGAGATACGGTTCAATTCCTCTATGATGTCGGTGCGCTCACACCCTTTTCCGTTATGGAAAGCGGCTACGGCCGCAACCTCTGTCTCCCGCACCGCCGTGCGCATCTGGTTCAGCATGGCATAGACCCTGCCAAACTTGTAATTCGGCAACACCATCTGCTTCACATTGTAGTATTTCATGGGATGGTGGGAGTGCTCTCTTAGTTCCGCATGGCTCAGCCCGATAATCGTCTCGCGGGAAAGCGGTTCTTTTCGCACGTCACAGCGCATCATTTCCCGCAAACTCACCAAAATATCCTCCAGATCGCTGAGCATCTCCTGGGATTCTCCCATCTCAGCGAGCAGCGCCTGGTTCAGCACAAACAGCGCCTCCAGACTGTCCAGTTTCCCACGGAACACAATCCGCTTGTCGTCCTTGCTTACCAAACGATCGCCTGTGATCTGGGTCATGTGCTCAGGCTTCTCGTAATAAAAAGCACCTGTCACATCGTCCACATAACGAGGCAGCCCTGCCGCCTGAGGCTCGCATTTCTTTGGCTCTGCGACGGGCTTTGCCTCTTCCCGGACAGCTTGCGGCTGCCTTGCGCGTTCCCTGCCATCCACGATCCGAATCTTGCACTGCTGCAGATACTCCCTGGCAGCAGGCGAAAGGATCTTGCCTTTCGGAATCTCATATTCCGCCGGATGGGAAGCCCGCAGTTCATCGCGCACGATCGCTTCTGTGATAACTTTCATACTTGCAAAGCCACCTCCTTGTTCTGTCATTTGGGATCACCCGCCGCCGGCTCCTTGGTTTTTTGCGGAGCCAGCGGCCTTGTCCCATTTATGATAGAGAAGGCAGAATTGCCTCCACTTCTTCATGCGGCCTGGGGATTACATGGATCGACACCAGTTCCCCCACGCGCTCGGCCGCCGCCGCGCCCGCGTCTGTTGCCGCTTTTACGGCTCCCACGTCTCCGCGCACCATCACGGTCACAAGCCCGCCGCCCACATGAACCTTGCCGATCAGTGTCACATTTGCCGCTTTCACCATCGCGTCCGCCGCCTCAATTGCGCCAACCAGACCTTTGGTCTCTATCATTCCCAGTGCCAATTGTGCTGCCATTTTAACACTCCTCCTATTTGTCTAAAATTGCGCGCCCGCTTTACACGGAACGCAGCCGCCTCATAATCTCTTCCACCAGCGCGTCAACATCGACATCCACCGCGCCCGAAACGCAAATTCCTTCTGAGCAGTCCGGAAGACTGGCCTTGATGTCGTCCAATTCGCAAAGGCCTTCCGCAATGTAGCGGATGTCCATCAGATCCATAGGGCCTACATTCTCAGAAGTCGCGCTGCCGCCGATCGCCCCGCATCCCAGAGTCAAAGCCGGCATCAGTCCGGTCGTTCCCCCGATGCCACCCAGGGCGCTCGGGGAATTCACGACGATCCGCGACGCCGGAACACGCAATGCAAAATAATCCACCATGCCCGGATCCTCTGTATGAATGGAAAAGGTATGCCCTGCGCCTTCGTAACGCAGGATCTCCTGGCACAGCTCGCACGCTTCCACATAAGACTCCGCCGTATAGAAGGCAAGAATCGGCGCCAGCTTTTCGTTGGAATAAGGATGCCCACGGCCAATGCCCGTCTCACGCGCGACCAGTACCCTGGTTCCGGCCGGAATCTGGATTCCCGCCAACTCCGCAATGACCGCTGGGCTTTTGCCAACGATCATGGGATTCATCGTGCCGTTGGGACGGAGAATGAATTTCCCAAGCTTCTGGCTCTGATCATCCGTAAGGAAATAAGCTCCCTGCCGCTCCATCTCTTTCTGAACGGCCGCCTCCATGTCCCTGTCACAGACAACAGACTGCTCGGAGGCGCAAATCGTGCCATTGTCAAACGTCTTTGAATCGATGATCCGCTTGACCGCCAGCGGGATGTCAGCCGTCTTTTCGATATAGGCCGGGCCATTGCCAGGCCCGACGCCAATGGCCGGCGTGCCCGAGGAATAGGCCGCGCGCACCATGGCAGTGCCGCCAGTCGCCAGAATCATCGAGATGTCCGGATGTTTCATCAGGTTATCCGTGGCCTGGATGGTCGGGATGGTAATGCAAGATACCAAATCCTCATTCCCACCCGCTTCCGCTATGGCCTGGCGGATGACCTTGACCGTCTCCAAAATGCAGTTTTGCGCATTCGGATGCGGTGAAAATACAATTGCGTTTCCGGCCTTGATGGCAATCTCGGACTTATAAAGGACGGTCGATGTGGGATTCGTGGAGGGAATCAGGCCGGCAATCACGCCGACAGGAACTGCGATGACGCGCAATTTCCTGTCATCATCCCTTCCGATCTCGCCAATCGTCTTCATGTCTTTCACGCGCTCATACACATCACGGCTGGCAAATATATTTTTTATTACCTTGTCAGCTTCCACGCCGAACCCCGTCTCCTCGTGGGCCATCTTTGCAAGGCGCTTTGCGTTCCGCACGCCCGCATTGGCAATCGACCTCACGATCGCGTCTATTTCCTGTTGGCTCTTCTGGCACAGCGCGGCCTGGGCAGTCTTTGCTTTGTCGACCAATTCGCGTACTTCCTGCACTGACAAGAGATCTTTATCATATAATTGCATGTCTTAGTTCTCCCGTTCTATGAATGCCTGTATCATTTGGATCAGCTCCTGTTTCTTGGCAAAACGAATCTCGGGACGCGTCATATTGGTGATCTCCAGCGTTCTTGCGAGCTTGCGAAGGGCGTCCACCGTCATCTTCTGCATCTCCTCGCGACTTACGGGCGCTCCCTCTTTGCAGGAAGCCACCGCATCCGTCACTGGCACGTCCGCTTCGCCCGATTCCGCTTTCTGTTCTTTCAACGGCAGCGAGATGCCAGAACCGCCTTTCAACATCCGCTCGATATCGTCCGCGGGGCGGGGAATCACATGGGCACGCACGACTGTGCCCACGCTCCCGGCAGCTGCGGCGGAAGCGTCTACCGCCGCTTTCACGGCGCCGACATCCCCTTCCACCAGCACCGTCACCAGGCCGCCTTTCACCTTTACCACATCTGTCCTGGAAACATTGGCTGCTTTCAAAGCACTGTCTAAAGCTGATACCGCCGCAAGGTAACCATATACTTCTATCATTCCCAATGCTTGTTTCATACAGTCCCTCACTTCGTTGAAAACGGCCAGAACAACTATGCGATCGGGTTGTCCGCGACAAACTCCACCGCTTGGGCGAACGCGTCGCAGGCCGCCTTGCATGCGGACTGCGTGCCAGTCAACAGGGCACCGCCAAAGTTGGTCTCGGATGGCGGCGCATACAGCACGCACATCCTGACATCCGCGGCTTTCAAAGCTGCATCGACAGCGTACAGCGCCTCAAGCGGCGGCGCGATGAGGTAAGCGAGCGCCTCGCCTTCCTGAATCCCCGCGCCCTCGGACAGATAGGAACCTGTACGGGAAATGCAGTGCGCGTAATAGCAGATACTGTCATCGTCATTGGCGGAAATAAAATGCGCCTCGTTCTCGATCAGATCCACGCACGCATCCAGTCCGCTGCGCACTTCGGCGGGATTTGGGCCGGCCAAGATACCGATGATCTCGCCTGCCAGCTTGGTGTTGGCATTGGCGGCACCGGCGTAGCAGCTCTTTGCATACACAACTTTTACATCGGCTTTCTTCGTGGCTTCATCCAGAGCCGTATAAGTCACATCATCGCAATCGGCGGTGATCAGCGCTAACGATCTCTGATCCGGCGTCAGATTCAGTTCCTTCGCCAGATCCGCACTTACATTCGGGATGATCTTTGTGGCAAGCACCGTTGTTTGAATAGGATCACGTTTCATCTGTTGGCCTCCGTTCTTAAATTAAAGTTTTAAATCAGTGCCACTGGCTTTTGCGTCCAGGATCTTCTTGATAATCTCGGCAATATGCGCGCCGGCTTCCGCCGGGATTGTGCCGTCCTTGTGGATATTGGACACCACGGTCCTTCTCGCCTCTGGCATGCCGACCGTCGCCTTATAGGCGATGTACGCGGACAAAGACTCCGCGGTGATCAGCCCTGGCCGCTCGCCGATCAGCACGCAAGTCACCTCGGCATCCAGAATCTCGGAAACATGGTCCATGGCTCCCACCCTGCCATATTTTACGAAAAACGGCGTGCCGCACTCGATGCCGTAACTCTTCAGGCCCTGCTGAATCGCCGGAAGCACATCGCCGACATTCGCCGCGATCGCAGCGGAACTTAAGCCATCAGACACATACACTTCCACCTTTGGGCTCTTCTTGCATTTTTCCCGAATCACGCGCACCGCATCGTCGCTTAGGATCCTGCCGAGATCCGGCCTCGTCAGATAGGTATCCTTACTGTCGCAGCAAGTCTGGACAGTGAACAGCCCCATCTTGTCGATGAAATCCTGATCCACATCCGAGAAAACGGCATCCTGGGCAGCCGAGTGCGCGGCCCGAAACTCAAGAACCGGAAGCGTCTTGTAACGGGCGCCCGCCTTGCCGATGCCGAGGCGGCAAGGCGCGTACTGCTTCAAATCGTAGTAAGCCTCCCCATTCACAGGATTTTCAACCAAATACTGTTTCCGCAGATCTACAGCGGCCACATCCTCCAGGCAGCCGTCCTCGATCACCGTCGTCTGTGCGTCTGGCACGAAAGCGGGCGTGTCGTCTTCTTTCCCCACGTTCATTTCCGTAAGCACTTGCACAATAATCTCTCTCAAATCTTTTTCGCTCAACGAACCTCACCTCCTGTTTACTTCAAGAATACGGAAGCGTCGCCAGCCAGCGGCGTCAGTCTCCCGTTCTCCGAGAATCCCATCTTCTCCAGCCACATGTCAAATTCTTTAATCGGGCGAAGCCCGAACACTTCACGGAGGCTTGCGGCCTCATGATACCCGGTACACTGGTACATCAGCATACAGTCGTCTCCTTGCGGGACTCCCATGATGTAGTTGCAGCCCGCGGCCACCAGCAATGTGGCAAGATTCTCAATGTCATTCTGATCCGCTTTCATGTGGTTGGTGTAACAGGCATCGCACCCCATCGGAATGCCCGTCAATTTGCCCATGAAATGATCCTCAAGGCCCGCGCGAATGACTTGCTTGGAATCGTACAGATACTCTGGCCCGATAAAACCAACGACCGTATTTACCAGGAACGGCTGAAACTTCTTTGCGAAGCCATAGCACCTTGCCTCCATGGTCACCTGATCCCAGCCGTTGTGCGCGTCGGAAGAAAGCTCTGATCCCTGGCCGGTTTCAAAATAGTTCACATTCGGGCCAGTGGCAACGCCTTTCTTCAGCATCATCTCCCGCGCCTCTTCGAGCATGCTTGCCGTCACGCCAAACGCCTCGTTGCCTTTCTGAGAGCCGGCGATGGACTGGAATACCAAATCGGCTGGCGCGCCCAGCTTGTCAACAGCTTCCATCTGGGTCGTCACATGGGCCAGCACGCAGATCTGCGTTGGGACGCCCCACTTGTTCTTAAAATCCTCAAACGCGTTTAAGACCCGCGCCACGTTTTCCACGGAATCGTCCACGGGGTTTAGCCCGATAACCGCATCGCCGCAGCCAAGGCTTAGCCCTTCCATCACGGATGCCATGATGCCCTTGGGATCGTCCGTCGTATGGTTGGGCTGCAACCGAGAGGAGAACGTGCCCGGCAGGCCGATGGTCGTGTTACAATGCGCGGAGATTCGGATCTTCTTTGCCGCATAGATCAAGTCCAGGTTGGTCATCAGTTTGCAAACCGCCGCAACCATCTCGCTGGTCAGCCCCCTGGACGCGCGCTGAATCATATCGCCAGTCGTGTTGATATCCAGCAGCCACTCGCGAAATTCCGCAACGGTCTTGCCTTTGATCTCGCCGTAGATCTTCTCGTTTACGCCGTCCTGAATGATCCTCGTCACTTCATCTTCCTCGTAAGGAACCGCGGGGTTGTTGCGCAGCTCCTCGAGCGTGACATGAGAAAGAACCACCTTTGCGGCGACACGTTCCTCCGCCGACTCCGCGGCGATACCCGCCAGCCTGTCGCCGGATTTCTCCTCGTTGGCTTTCGCCATGACTTCGCGAAGAGACTGAAATTCATACACTTTGCCAAATAACGTTGTCTTTAAGATCAATCCATTCACCATCCTTTGTCACGAATTAAATATCAGTGTTTTGGTCACAACCGGAACCACGCGCCCTTGCGCTATGGGTTCGCCGATGTCGAGATAGTCGCCGTTGTTCGCATATATCCCATCGATGCAAATAAAGTCTTTTTTGCGCCCCAACAGGACATTGACCGCGTTTCCAAGTACCTTGGCAATGTCATTTTCCACCACCAGAATCAATGGATGAGCGCCTTCAATGACCTCTTTTGCGCCTGAAACAATATCCCTGGCCAGCTCCTGGATCTGGTTGAAATTTGCATGGTATTTGCCGGAAAATACAATGGCGACTGGTTCCAGTACCCCATCCGACTCATACAGTTTGAGTTTTTTTTGGATGGACTCCCGAAACAGAACCGGTTCCCGTTCTTCCTCCTCCAGAACTTTCAGAACCGGAATGTTTTTGATGGGCAGACTGCCCTCGGTATAGCTGATGGTGCTGCCGCTGACATTTGTCGTGTGGGTTCCTGCTCCCACCACCGTGGCGCGGATCGTTTCCCTGGCGGGATAGGTCCTTACCGCCGCCAAATCGGGATGCGCCTTGATTGCCCTGGCAAGCAGCACGCCAATGTCCCCGTATTCGAATACGTTCCTCGGCTCCCCTTCGTAATAACAGCTGGCAACACCGCCGGAATAGGTCACAGCCTCGATCTTGGGTTCTGCGGGAAGAGGCTTGCCTTGGTTTGTGTAGAGGGATCGGTGGATCTCGTCCGGTTCTTTGACGTGAATGGCCATGGCCAGCTGATCCGCCATCTTCTCGCAAACGCGATAGAGTGCTTGCGCATCCGCCAGATCCCCCACGCGCACAGAAAGCCCGTATTCCTTCGCGAGCCTCTGGATGCCACTGTAGACATAGCTGATCTTCCCATGCGCTACCTTAACCAAACGTCCCCCAATATCCAGGCAGCACGTTCCTTTCAGCGCTCCCTTCTGAAAGATGGCGACATTGCTCGTCCCGCCGCCGATATCCACATTGGCCACAACCGCACGGTTATCCTCAGAGAGCTTATCCGCCCCCGCGCCCCTGGCGGAGAGCACCGACTCCAGATCCGGCCCCGCCGTCGCCACTACGAAATCCCCAGCCATGTCGCTTAAAGTTTCCAGCACCGCATTGGCATTCCGCTTGCGCGCCGTCTCGCCGGTAATGATCACGGCTCCCGTCCGCAAATCCTTTGGCGTCATGCCCGCCATCTGGTATTCCTGTCGGATAATTTCCTTTACTTTTGCGGCATCGATCTCCGTCTGGGAGAGGAGCGGCGTAAAATAGATCTGACTGCGATAGGTCACCTCCTTTTCCACAATCTGAATCCGCGGCACTGCATAACTGCTGGCCAGGTTTTCGATCGTCAGGCGGCTGAAGATCAACTGGGTTGTCGATGTCCCGATGTCGATTCCCACGCTTTGCATAACTTCCTTCATAAGGCTCTCCCTATCATTTCTCCAAATAATCCAGCAATTCCTGAAATCCGACGCCCTCATAGCTGCTGGTGACAAAGATTTCCTTAGCCCCGGCCATTGCCAGATATTTCTTCGCGTCCTCGATCTCCTTTGGCGAGCCTAAATCCCGCTTGGTCACCACACCGATGCAAGGCTTTGCGAACATACTGCTATACCCTGGAGAGAACATCGTTCCATGCTCATTGGCCTGCTGCACCAGCACAATGCAGTCCGCATCCGCCGCGCTCACGAGCAGCGCGCCTCTCATATAGGAGCGCTCCAGATATTCCCCTGGCGTGTCGATCATGTTAGCATTCACAATCTCGATCGTCTGTGTTTTCTTATACCGCAGTGCCTCATGATTGATATACTGACAAAGCGTGGTCTTCCCGGCCATGGATCGCCCAATGAGGATGATCCGCTTCCCCTTTTTCATAGACGCCATTTCCCTTTCGATTCCTTAAGAGCGGGTGATTGCGGTTCGGGCAAATCCGATCTCGTCACAGAGCACACGCAGCACGTCATGCAGCGCATGTTCCACATCAGCCACCTCACCGGTGAGAATTACGGATCCATTAAACCGATCCACAAATCCTATCTCGACCCCTGCCGCCTTGCTGGCCACGTCTGCGGCAATAATGGATGCCTCGCTCGGCGTGATGGTCAGGATGCCAATCGCCCCTTCCCCATCCAACAGACCCATCTTGGAATATAGCGCGTCTACCGGATGCGGAATCACATGCGCCAGCGTCACTTGCCGGCCGGGTACAAACTCCTGTATAATCCGTTCTTTGTGTTCCTCTGCAAACATGTTATCCCCTCGCCAGAAAATAGATATTCTAACTATACCTATATCCTATGTTTTTGTCAATAATAAACAAATAATTTTTTGAATTTGTTGAAATTCCACAAGAACAGACAAGAAAAACAAGGAAAAGACACTTTTTGATGGGTTTGAACTGGCAGAATCAACAAACGTTACCGTTTGCCACAAATAAACGAAGCCGCGGGAAGGCTGCAAGGAGCAGCCGACCCACGGCTCGAAAAAGTATGCTTTCGCTTTTCTATGATGATCTTACGCTTCTGTTTCCTCCGCTGCAGAGGCTTCCGCCTGCGCCTCCTCCGCCGGCGCTGCATCGCCCGCTTCCGCGGCTGCCTCCTCGGCGGCTCCCGCGACGGGTTCCTCTGCCGGGACTTCCGCCTCCTCCTGGATCGGTTCCTCCGCGAACGTGCCAGGCGCATCCGCCTCGGCCTCTTCCGGCTGGTCGTGCCAGGACTCCTGCGCGCCCTCGTTGGCCAGCGCCCGCGCCGCATCCAACGCCTTGATGCTCAGGCTGATCTTGTGGTGATCCTGGTTGAAGTCAACGACTTTCGCGTCGATCTCCTGGCCGACTTTCAGGACATCCGAAGGCTTGTCCACGTGATTCTGCGAAATCTGCGAGACATGCAGCAGGGCATCCACGCCCGGCTCCAGCTCGATAAACGCGCCAAAATCCGTCATCCGCGCCACGCGCCCATGTACGATGCTGCCCGTCGCATACTTCTGCGACGCCGTCAGCCACGGGTTTTCATCCGCAAACTTCAAGCTGAGGGCGATCTTCGTGCCGTTGATGTCCTTTACCAGGACTCTCAGCTTCTGCCCGACGGTGAAATGCTTGCGCGGGTTGTCCATCCTGCCCCAGGACATCTCGGAGATGTGCAACAGGCCGTCCGCACCGCCCAAATCGACAAACGCGCCAAAGTCGGTGATGTTCTTCACCACGCCCTCCACCACGTCGCCCACGCGCAGCCTTGCGAAGAGTTCCTTTTGCATCTCCGCTTTCCTGGCCAGTATGACCTGCTTGCGGTCGCCGATGATGCGGCGCCTGCGCGGGTTAAACTCCGTGATGACAAACTCGATCTCCTGGTTGGCGAACTTTTCCAGATTCTTCTCGTAGGTGTCCGACACAAGGCTCGCCGGGATAAACACGCGCGCCTCGTCCACGACGACGCTCAGGCCGCCGGACAGGACTTGCGTGACGGGCGCCTTCAGCACCTCTTTGTTCTGGAACGCCTCTTCCAGCCGCTTGTTCCCCTTTTCCGCCGCCAGCTTCTTATAAGTGAGGGACACCTGGCCATCCCCGTCATTGACCTTGATGACCTTGGCCTCCATCACGTCGCCGACTTTCACGGCATCCGTCAGCTTTATGGAGTTGTCGTTGGAATACTCACTCTTCGGGATGATGCCGTCCGCCTTGTAGCCGATGTTCAGGACAATCTCGTCGTCCTTCACGTCGATGACGGTCCCCTCCACGATCTCTCCGTTGTGAATAGTCTTCAGTGATTCCTCCAGCATTTGTTCAAAGCTCATTTCTGACATAATCTTGAACCTCCTTAATAATATGATTGGGGGTAGAGGCCCCTGCTGTAATACCTACGCAATCGACAGGAGGTAAGTTGTCATGCTCCAAGTCTACAAGTGTCTGGATATAGTAAGTATTCTTGCATTCCCGATTACAAATCTCAAATAGCTTTTGCGTATTGGAACTGTTTCGCCCGCCTACAACAATCATTGCATCCACTTGTCTCGCAATTCTCTGCGCCTCGCGCTGTCTCTCATCTGTCGCACTGCAAATCGTATTTTTAACGTTACCATCATAACCCTTTTCCAAAAGAATTTCAACTAATTTTTTAAAATAATTCTTGTGAAATGTCGTCTGCGAGACAATGCACAGCTTTTTCCCCGGATCCCCCGCAAATGCGCGGGCCTCCCGCTCGTCCCCGACGACGGCCGCGCCCGCCTTGCACCACCCGCGGATGCCCTCCACCTCGGGGTGCGTGGGATTCCCGATGATCACGACCTGGTGCCCTTTCGCGCTCTCCTCCTCCACGATGCGGTGGATTTTTTTCACAAAGGGGCACGTCGCGTCCACGATCCGCAGCCCGCGCGCCTCGATTTGGCGGTAGGTTTCCCTGCCGACCCCGTGGGATCGTATGACGACCGTTCCTTTAGAGAGCGTTTGCAAGTCCTGCCGGCCGATGGCGCGCACGCCCTTTTGCCGCAAGTCCCGGACGACCTCCTCATTGTGGATGATCGGGCCATAGGTGTAAATCGGCTGCTCCCCGTCTGCCACCTGCTCGTACACCTTGTCGACCGCGCGCTGCACGCCAAAGCAAAAGCCGGCGCTTTTTGCCACAAGGACGCGCATCTTACCGATCCCCTTTGCAGACGGACACGACGCGGGCAATCGCCTCCTCTGCCGTCATGTCGGACGTGTCCAGCAACATGGCATCCTTGTGCCGCACAAGCGGGGAGACGGCGCGGCGCATGTCCTGTTCGTCCCGTTTTTGGATGTCTGCGCAGATCTCGCCGAAGTCGCACGCCACCCCCTTTTGCGCAAGTTCCTTGTAGCGGCGCGTGGCGCGCGTCTGCGCGGAGGCCGTCACATAAAACTTGCGCTGCGCGTCCGGCAGGATGTTCGTGGCAATGTCCCTGCCATCCATCACCACGTCATAGGTGCGGGCAAGCCCCCTTTGCAAGTCGATCAGCTTTTCGCGCACGCATGGCAGGGCGGCCGCGCGCGAGGCCGCGTTCCCCACTTCCTCGGTGCGGATCTGCCCCGACACATTCTCCCCATTTAGGAAAACCTGCTGTTCCCCGTCCTGGTAGGCGATGGACACATCCACGTCGCCTAAGGCGGATGTTACGCGTTCCTCGTCCATGGCCGAAATGCCCCGTCGCAAAAGAAACAGCGCAATCGCGCGGTACATCGCCCCAGTGTCCACATAGATCATCGCGAGTTCCCTGGCGACCCCCTTGGCGACAGTGCTTTTTCCCGCGCCCGCCGGGCCGTCTATGGCTATCTGGTACGTCATCGTTTCCTCCCATCGGCCTTACCGGCCTGTTTTCCCGCCTGCCCAAAAGGAACGGCAATTCCCGCCGCATGTCCGGTGGACCAGGCGATTTGCAAGTTAAATCCCCCCGTGAGGGCGTCCAAATCCAGCACCTCGCCTGCAAAATACAGCCCTTGCACCAGCTTGGACTCCATGGTGGACGGCCAGACTTCGTTGACGCGCACGCCCCCTTTTGTCACGACCGCCTCCTGGTAGCCGCCAAGCCCCGTCGCCGTCAACGGGAAATGCTTGATGAGGGAAACCAGCCTGCCTCGCTCCGCTTTGGAGACCACGTTCACTTTCTTTTCCGGCGAGATGCCGGAGAGCGCAATCATGACAGGGGTCAGTTTTTGCGGGAAAAGCGCGCCGATCACATTTTTGAACTGGCGGTTCTGCGCCCCGTCAAACGCGCGCAAAATGCGCAAGTCCGCCTGTTTTTCGGAAAGGGCGGGCTTCAGATCGATCCGCAGCTGCAGCTCTTTTTCCAAAAGCCGCCGCGCGACATAGGCGCTTGCGTCAAGCACCAGCGGCCCCGAAACGCCAAAATGCGCAAACAGCATCTCGCCAAACCCCTCATACAGCCCCTTGTTTCCGTCCATCACCGCAAGCGACACATTGCGCAGGGAAAGCCCCTGCAGCTGCCGGGCAACGTCGGTTTCCGCAACCTGAAACGGCACAAGGGATGGGCAGCATGGCTCGACCGTGTGGCCGCAGCGCGCGGCCAGGCGGTAGCCATCCCCCGTAGACCCCGTGCTCGGGTAGGACAGGCCCCCGGTGCAGACGATCACGGCGTCGCCCGTCGCCTCCTGGCCGTTTGCGAGGCGGATGCCCCTGGCGCGGCCCTCCCCGATCAGGAGATCGTCCACCTGGGATTGCAAGTGCACGGCAACGCCCGCGCGCGCCATCGCCCGGCGAAGCGCGTCGATCACGTCCGCGGACTTGTCCGACGCGGGAAATACGCGCTTGCCGCGCTCCACTTTTGTCTTGCACCCGTGCCGTTCAAAAAAATCCACCACGTCCTGGTTCGTGCAGGCGGCATACGGCCGGTAGAGAAACTTGTGGTTTGTGCAAACCGCGGCGAAAAAATCGTCCGCGTCACACGCATTGGTGAGGTTGCAGCGGCCTTTTCCCGTGATAT
The DNA here is from genome assembly GCA_964455335.1 of uncultured Marvinbryantia sp. Taxonomy (GTDB): domain Bacteria; phylum Bacillota; class Clostridia; order Lachnospirales; family Lachnospiraceae; genus Marvinbryantia. The sequence continues at coordinate 5,412 of CAYVVW010000016.1, read as the reverse complement.
AGAGCTTCTTTCCCAGCCGCTCATTTTTTTCATAAAGATGGACGGCGTGCCCGTTTTGTGCGGCCGCAACCGCCGCGTACATCCCCGCCGCGCCGCCGCCGATGATCAAAATCGTTCCCATTTTTCCTTTTAGAAAGGCCGGCCAATCCCTTGGCCAGCCTTTTCAAAGCGACTCCTCTCTTGTCAGCAAGTGTTGCCGCGCCGCGGTGTCAGACGGGGTACGCGCCGTTTTTTGTGTCGGAAACGGTCGCGTCCACTCCGGTCTTTTGCGCCTCGCGGTATTTGAAGAAGTCCACGGCCACCTGCGGGAACAAGGCATACGAAAGCACGTCCTCATCCTGCGTGGACCATTGTGCCATCTCGCCGCGCAACGTGTCCAGCTCGTCCGGAATCAAGTCCGCCGGCCGGCAGGTGATGACCTCCGCGTCGCCGATGCACTTCTTTTGCACTTCCGGGTTGAACGGCTTGACGGTAGCCCCGTACTTTCCGCTCAGGATGTCTTTTGTCTCTTTTGTGACCATCTTGTAGCGCTCGCCCGTGATCACGTTGAATACCGCCTGCGTGCCCACAATCTGCGAGGAAGGCGTGACAAGCGGGCACTCGCCCAAGTCCTTGCGCACCTTTGGCACTTCCTCGAGCACGTCATAGTACTTGTCGAGCGCGTGCTGTTCCTTTAACTGGGAAGTCAGGTTGGAGAGCATGCCGCCCGGCACCTGGTAAAGCAGCGTCTTGATGTTCACGCCCAGGTTCTTGGGGTTCAAAAGGCCGCTGTCCAGCGCGTCGTCCCGAATCGGGCGGAAGTAGTCGGCGATCTCTGCCAACAGGCTCTGGTCAAGGCCGGTGTCGTAAGGCGTTCCCTTAAACGTCTCCACCATCACCTCGGTGGCCGGCTGCGACGTGCCGAGCGCAAAGGGCGAAATGGCCGTGTCGATGACGTCCACGCCCGCCTCCACCGCCTTTAAATAAGTCATGGAGGCCACGCCTGACGTATAATGCGTGTGCAGCTGAATCGGGATGGAAACCGCCTTCTTTAACGCGCCCACAAGCTCCGTCGCGGCATAGGGGAGCAAAAGCCCCGCCATGTCCTTGATGCAGATGGAATTTGCGCCCATCTCCTCAATGCGTTTCGCCATCGTCGTCCAGTATTCCAGGGTATAGGCATCGCCCAGGGTGTACGAAAGCGCGACCTGCGCGTGGCCTTTTTCCTTGTTTGCCGCCGTCACGGCCGTCTGCAAGTTGCGCAGGTCGTTTAGGCAGTCAAAGATGCGGATGATGTCGATGCCGTTTGCGATGGACTTTTGCACAAAATATTCCACCACGTCGTCCGCATAGGGGCGGTAGCCCAAAATATTCTGCCCGCGGAACAGCATCTGCAATTTCGTCTTTTTGAACCCCGCGCGGAACTTGCGCAGCCGCTCCCACGGGTCCTCCTTTAGGAAACGCAAGGACGCGTCAAACGTCGCGCCGCCCCAGCACTCCACGGAATGATACCCCACCTTGTCCATGGTATCCACGATCGGGAGCATTTGCTCCGTGGTCATGCGGGTCGCAATCAGGGATTGGTGCGCGTCGCGCAAGATCGTTTCCGTAATTTGAATCGGTTTCTTTGCTCGATCTGCCATTTTTCAAATCCTCCTAAAAGTACTCCATCCTATGATGTTGATGCTGCGGTAAAAACTCACACCCCGAAAATGGCCATGAAGGTCCCCGCCGCCACTGCCGTTCCGATCACGCCGGCCACGTTCGGCCCCATGGCATGCATCAGCAGGAAGTTGGTCGGGTCTGCCTCCGCGCCCACTTTTTGGGAGACGCGCGCCGCCATCGGCACGGCCGAGACGCCCGCGGATCCGATGAGCGGGTTCACTTTGCCGCCCGACATCTTGCACAGCAATTTTCCAAATATCACGCCGCCAAACGTGCCAAACGCGAATGCCACCAGTCCCAGAACCACGATCTTGATGGTGTCCATGTTGAGGAACGCCTCCGCGCTTGTCGTCGCGCCGACGGACGTGCCGAGCAGAATGACCACGATGTACATCAGGGCGTTGGAAGCCGTTTCCGTGAGCTGGCGCACCACCCCGGACTCGCGGAAGAGGTTGCCCAGCATCAGCATGCCCACCAAGGGCGCCGTGGTCGGAAGCAGCAGGCAGACCACGATCGTGATGACAATGGGGAACAGGATCTTCTCCAGCTTCGACACCGGACGGAGCTGGTCCATCTTAATCTTGCGCTCCTCCTCTGTGGTAAAGAGCTTCATGATGGGCGGCTGGATGATCGGCACCAGCGCCATGTAGGAATAGGCCGCCACGGCGATGGGACCCATCAGGGTCGTCTGCCCGAGCCGTCCCGCCAGGAAAATCGAGGTCGGGCCGTCCGCGCCGCCGATGATGGAGATGGCAGCCGCCGCCTTTCCGTTAAAGCCCATGAGAATGGCGAGAAAATATGCCATGTAAATGCCGAGCTGCGCCGCCGCGCCGAGCAGGAAGCTCTTTGGGTTCGCGATCAGCGGGCCAAAGTCGGTCATGGCACCCACGCCCATGAAAATCAAAGAGGGAAAAATACTCCACTCGTCCAGGACATAAAAATAGTGGAGCAAGCCGCCAATACCGTTTGGCGAGTCCTCGGGGGCGAGCATGATATCCGGAAAAATGTTGACCAGCAGCATGCCAAAGGCAATCGGCACAAGAAGCAGCGGCTCAAACTCTTTTTTGATAGCCAGATACAAGAAAACACACGCCACGACAATCATCAGATAGTTCCCAACGGTGAGGTTGAAAAAGGCTGTCTGGTGGATCAGGTTGCCAAACGTGTCTGTGAAATATGACATTGTCTTACCTCCTGTGTTGGTGAGTGGGGAGCGCCAAAACCCGCGCGCCGCCCCTCCCGTTTAGTTCAGGGTTGCCAGCACGTCGCCGTTCTCCACTGCCGCGCCTTCGGTCACGTCGATGCTCGCGATGGTGCCGTCCTGCGGCGCCACAACAGGGATCTCCATCTTCATCGCCTCAAGAACCACGATCGCATCGCCCGCCTTTACCGCCTGTCCCACGCGTGTCGGAATCTGAAATACCTTGCCAGGAACGGAAGCCGTCACCTTCACGCTGCCCGCGCCCGCAGCCGCGGCAGGAGCCGGCGCGGGGGCTTTCGGCGCCGCCTTCGGGGCTGCCTTTGGCGCAGGCGCCGCTTTCGGGGCCGCGCCCGCCGTCTCTTCCACTGTCACGTCATATGCCACGCCATTTACTGTAATTGTATAACTTTTCATGATTTTTCCTCCTTTATCATAAACTGCAATGCCTCGCTTTTGTGATGTGCCACCATGAATGAAAGCCAATTGCTCCGCACTTCGTGCTTTTTTTGCGCTGCGCCCCGATCGGTGCGAAGCGCGCGCAATTACGCGCAATGCCCCGCAATCCTGGCATCATAAACAAATATAATGATACTGTGGTAAAAAGATGCCCTACCAGCGGCTGCGCGCGCTTTTGCGGATGGAGCGCACGACAAAGCCGTCCGTTGTCGTTCCCTCATAGGCAGCGACCGCCGCGGCCAGGACGGCCACAAGGTCATCGTCTCCTGCCAGCTCCTCTGTCTGCAAAACTTCTTCCACAGGAACCGCCGGCGCGGGAGGCTGCTCTTTTTCTGCGGGTTTCTTCGCAAACTTGCCCTCCAGAGCCGCGACATGGCGAAACTGCCCGATCAGGAACGTCAGGAACAGCAAAACGACAAACACCACGCCCAGGCCGATGACGGTATTGAGTGCCGCGTGTCCCATGGCCGTCGCCAGGGACTCGTTTCCGCCTTCCGCAAAAGAGAGCGACGCGGAAAACTGGCTGTCTTTGCGGTCGAGCACGGTCGTCACTGTCGCAGTTCCCTTTTCAAACGTGCAAAGCGTCTCGATGGTGATCTCGTCGTCTGTCACCGCGATCTGGTGATCCTCCACCTCCACGAAAGTGCCGAGATCCTCTTTTACGTCCGCCCAGGAGCGCACGCTCTCCATCACTTTTTTATTTTGCGAAACCAGGATCGAGGACGGAGAGAGCCATTCTTGAATCTCTTCGTCCGACATGGCCGTGATCGACTGGATCGTCTGATCCACAAACGCCTCGAGCGACGCGCGGTCCGACTCCACAACTGTCCCCCGCTCGGCCGCCTCCAATGCGGACAGTTCTTCCGCCCGCGCCAGAGACGGAACCAGCAAAAGCAGGCAGACCAGCAGGAAAGCAAAAGTTCCTTTGAAATTTTTCATCGCACCCACCTCGCTCAAACCGTTCCGTGCTTCTTGTCCGGGCGGTCTTCTCTTTTTGTAAATAACATCTCAAATGCCCCGATGAGGTATTTGCGCGTCTCTTCGGGCGCAAGGATCGCGTCGACGTACCCCCGCTTTGCGGCGGAGGCGGCGCCTGTCTGGAGCGCGGCATATTCCTCTGCCTTTTCGCGCAGCACCGCTGCGTCAGACCCCGCGTAAAGAATTTTTGTGGCAAGGCCCGGGTCCATCGTGCCGATCTCGGCCTGCGGCCACGCATAGGTGATGTCCGCGCCGATCGCCTTGCTGTTCATGGCGACGTAGGCGCTGCCAAATGCCTGGCCGATGACCACGTTGACTTTCGGAACGGTCGCGCGCGCAAACGCATAGGCGAGTTTTGCCACTGCCTTGGCCATGCCTTTTTCCGCGTGCTTGTCCGCCTGGAATCCCTTGACGTTCGTCAAAGAGAGGACCGGAATGTCAAACGCGTCGCAGAAATTCACAAAACGCGCGGCTTTTCTCGCGCCCTTTGCGGAGAGGACTGTGCCAAAGTCACATACCTTTTCCCCGTCCGCCCCATAGACTTCCGTGCGGTTCGCCACTGCGCCGACGGTCTGTCCGTTCAGCCGCAAAAAGCCGGTCACCATGTCCTTTGCAAAGGCTGCCTTCGTCTCCACGAAATGGTTGTCGTCCGCGATCTGGGAGAGGAAAATGGCGGTGTCGCCCACACAGTTTTCCAAATCCTCGCAAATGCGGTTTAAGTCATCCCCGCACTCCTGCACGGGCGGCAGGTCGTCGTTGCTCGACGGGAAGAAGCCCACCAGTTCGCGGATGCCGGCAAAGATCTCCTCCTCGCTGCCCACAAAATCTGCATTCCCCGCCTCTGCCTGGAATGTGGCCGACGCCGTGTCGCATTTTTCCTTGGTGTTGCCCGCCAACGCATTGGGGGAATTGACAAACAGCCTGGCTTTCTTTTCCTCCAAAAACGTAAAGTCGGACAGCCCGCACGCAACGGCAAGCCCGCCGCCGCACGTGCCAAACACGGCCGAAATCTGCGGCACCACGCCGGACGCAAGCGCCTGCATCCGGTAGAGTTCGCCAAAGGCGGACAGCGCGTCTGTCGCCTCCTGGAGCCGCAACCCCGCACAGTCGAGCAAGGCAATCACCGGCGCGCC
>CAYVVW010000015.1:0-23556 GCA_964455335.1 uncultured Marvinbryantia sp. | reverse complement strand
TCGGCGACGCCCCAGTTGAGCGCGGCGGACGCTTTTTTGGGGTCGGTCACCACGGGAATGAACAGGTGCGGGATGCCGTTGTAGACGCTTAGCTCCACGACTTTCGGGTCGATCATGATCAGCTTGACATCCTTGGGGTCTGCCTTGTAGAGGATGCTCATGATCAGGGTGTTGATGCACACCGATTTCCCTGACCCGGTCGCGCCCGCGATCAAAAGGTGGGGCATCTTTGCGATGTCCGCCACAACGACTTTCCCCGCAATATCTTTCCCGACGGCAAAGGTCAGGTTAGACGCGGAATTGCGAAATGCGTCCGACTCCAAAAGCTCCCTTAGGAACACGGGATTATTCTCTTTGTTCGGCACCTCGATGCCGACCGCCGCCTTCCCCGGAATCGGCGCCTCGATGCGAATGTCCGCCGCGGCCAGGTTCAGCTTGATGTCGTCCGCAAGGCTCACGATGCGGCTCACCTTGACCCCCTGCTCCGGTGTCAGCTCATAGCGCGTCACGGACGGGCCGCAGCTGACATTGGTCACGGTCACGCGCACCCCAAAATTGTGCAAGGTCTGCTGCAGCTTTGCCGCTGTCTCCCGCACCTCCCGGTCATTCCCGGCGGCTGCGCTTTTGGGAAGCGAGAGCAGATCCGTGGACGGAAAACGGTATTGCGGGGCGGCATCCCGATTTTCTGTGCCGTTGAGGGCATCCTCGGGAGCGACGGCCGTCGCATAGTCACTTTCCCTTCCAGAGTCGCCCAAATCCCCCGAGTCCGCGGAAATCTGCGCGTTGCCGAAACTGATGTCACCCATACCGGTTGCCGCCGCATCTTGCGCGGCAATCCCGGCAGAAACCGCATCAGTCACTGCCGCGTCTTGCGTGGCAACCCCGGCAGTTCCCACACCAGTCACTGCCGCATCTTGCACGGCAACCTCGGAAGTTCCCACACCAGTCACTGCCGCGTCTTGCGTGGCAACCCCGGCAGTTCCCTCACCGGTCGCTTCCACATTTCTCATGGCATCTCTGGCATCGCCCTCTCCTAGGGTCGTCTCTTGGACACCGGCTTTTCTGGCATCCACGGCACTTGCGAACTCCTCGGAAGCGAACTCCCCGGAAGCCGCATCAGGGCGCGCGGCCACTGTGGCTCCCACAGCAGTTTCATGTCCCGCACTGTCCGCAGCACCTTTCCGGTTTTCCTCCTCCAAAATGCCCGCGTCGCCCTCGAACTGCGCCGAGGCATCAGGCTGTCTCTGTGCTTTCCCATCCTCGATTTTTGTATTTTCTATATTTTCCACGAAGGTGGCCTTGGCGGACGCCTTTGGCAGGATCTCGTGGAGTTCCTCGGAACTCGGCAAGGCGGGATCGAACGTGGTGTCCTTGCTCACGCCAAATACCTTTTTTGCCCTGCGGGGCGCGCGCGCGTCGGGCAGGGGGATGTCCTGCGGGACTTCCTGGCGCAGCTGCTCCACCTCCGCGAGCAGGCGCTTGCGCTTTTCCAGCTGGGAACGCTCGCGCTTGAGTTGGTGCATTTCCCTTTTCTCGCTGGAATCCTGGCGCACGCGCTGGTACGCGCGCTGGCTGTTTTTCCGCAAATTGTCAAACAAGGATCGCTCCGTGATGACCACCATGCCGATCAGCATGAGCGCAATCAGGCAGACGAACGCGCCGACCGTGCCAAAGATGGGGCAAAACGCCCGGCACAAAAGGCTTCCAAAGACGCCGCCGCCCGCGCGCAAGGTGCTTCCCGCCTCAAAATAGTCCGCAAACGTGCGTGCGGGGTCAAATTGGTTCTGCGAAAGCTCCACCATCGCGCAGACACACGCGAACAGCAAAGTCGCGGCGGCCGTTTTTGCCCACGAGAGGCCGCTTCCCCTGTTTGCCACCAAAAACGCGGTCGCCAAAAAAAGCAAGATCGGGAATGCGTACCCGAGCACGCCAAACACGCCAAAACAGAACCGGCCGAGCGCGCCGGTGACGCTCCCGCCCATGCCGATGGTGTTGCAAAAAAACAAAATCACGCAAAAGGCAAGCATGGCCCAGAGCAGGATCTCGCAAAAAACGGGGGTGCGCATTTTGTCCCCCCGTGCGTTCCCCGCGCCTTGGGCGCGCTTCTTGCCCGCCGCCTGCGCCTGTTTGCCTGCCGCGCGCTTTTTTGCGGCAGCCTGCCCCTGCGACGGCTTCCTTGCGGTCTTGCCTCCGGATGCCTTTGCGGCCGGTTTTTTCTTTTTTGTCTCCATAGATGCACGATCTCCCCTTCAGATGCGCGTCCTCCCCTTCGTCAGCGCAAGGCAAAATATCCCACAATGGCCGTGACGCCCAAGACCAGGCAGTACACGGCAAAAAACTTAAACTTCTTTCTCCGCACGATGGAGAGCATCTTGCGGATGCACACATAGCCGGAAATGCCGGCGAAAACAGCCCCGACCACGCAGACGCCGATCTGGGACGGCGCGACCGACCCTTTCGGGATGGTAAAAATCTCCAGGACACACGCGCCCAAAATGACGGGAACCGACATGAGAAACGAGTACTTGACGGCAAATCTCCTGTCGAACCCGCTCAAAAGCCCGGCGGAAATGGTCGTTCCCGCGCGGGAGAGGCCGGGCAGCACGGAAAGTCCCTGCGCGACGCCGATCAAAAATCCGTTTGTGAACGGGACGTCTTTTGGCATGAGATGCCCGTCCTCGGAGACGTCCGCCACAAGCAAGAGGCAGGCATTCAAAATCAGGCAGATGCCCGGCGTGATCAAGGACTGGCCGGCAATCACCACCAGGTCCCGCGCCACATAGCCGATGATGGCGGTGGGGATGGACGCGGCTGCAATCAGCATCACAAAACAGCGGTAATTGCCGTGGACAACCTTTCGGTAGCGCAGGGCATCCCGCTCGCGCGCGTTGTGGGCATACGTCCGGATATTGAAAAGCACGTCCGAGAGCATCCCCGCCGTCTCCAAAAGCATGCGGCACAAATCCTTGTAAAAAACGAGCACGAGCGCGACCAGCGTGCCCGCGTGCGCCAGCACGTCAAACAACAGGTCGCTCCTTTGGGAGATGCCGAGGAAATTGCGCAAAATGGCCAGATGCCCGGAACTGCTCACGGGCAAAAACTCGGTCGCGCCCTGAACGATACCAAATAAAACAGCTTGCAGCAACGACATGATCTTCTCCCCGGTGTTTTAACGCGTCCCAACGTCATGCCAATACATGACCTCTTGACGCTCGTGTCATTACATTTGACAGATCTACTCTGGCATTTCTAGGTTTGTATACACATTTTGCACGTCGTCGTCCTCGTCGAGCAAGTCGAGGGTGCGCTGCAGATTTTTCAGCTGCGCCTCGTCCGTCAGCGCGACATAGTTTTGCGGGATCATGGCAACTTCCGCGCACGATGGCCGCACGCCCTCCTGCTCGAGCGCCTCGCGCACGTCGTGCAAGTCGTCCGGCCCTGTGAGGATCGAAAACGACTCCCCGTCCTCGGAAAAGTCCTCCGCGCCCGCGTCTAAGGCGAGCATCATCAGGTCGTCGCCCGCCATGCCGCAGTCCTCTTTGTCGATGAGAATCTGCCCTTTTTTGTCGAAACTGTAAGAGACGCACCCCTGCGTGCCGATGCTGCCATTCCCCTTTGTGAAGGCGCTGCGGACATTCGCCGCGGTGCGGTTCTTGTTGTCCGTGAGCGCGTCCACGATGATGGCGATGCCACCAGGGCCATACCCCTCATACGTCACATATTCATAATTGACGGCGCTAGAATCCCCCGCCGCCTTCTTGATGCCCCGCTCGATGGTGTCGTTTGGCATATTGTTTGCCTTTGCCTTGGAAATGACATCGCGCAGCTTGCTGTTGTTGGCGGGATCCGGGCCGCCCTCCTTTACGGCGACGGCGATCTCCCGCCCGATGATGGTGAAAATCTTGCCCTTTGCGGCGTCATTTTTTTCTTTTTTGTGCTTGATATTCGCAAATTTGGAATGTCCTGACATCTCGTCTGCTCTCCTTTTATTTTTCCGCGTCCTGGGACTGCCCCTCCCCGCCCTCATCTTTGGGAAGCGCATGGGCGCGCACTTTTTCGATCGTCTTGTTGACGACGCTCAAGATCTGGAAACGGTAGCCATCCGTAACGATCTCGGAGCGGTCGTCCTCCTCCGGGATTTTGTCCAGCTTGGAAATGAGGTAGCCGTTTAAGGTCTCAAAATCCGCGTCTTTCGCCGCGAAGCCGAGCATCTTTGCCACCTCGTCCAAGGGGGCAAGCCCGGAGATGACATAATCCCCGTTCGGCAGTTTTTCTATGTCGGTCTCGTCGTTGTCATACTCGTCCTGGATGTTGCCCACGATTTCCTCCAGAATGTCCTCCATCGCCACGAGGCCCTCCGTCTGCCCGTACTCGTCCACGACAAGCACCATCTGGAGCTTGCGCATCTGCATACTCTTAAACAGCGCGCTGAGGTTGCGCTTTTCCGGGACAAACACGGCGGGGCGCAAAAGCCCCTCCACATCTTTTACCAGCCACCCGTCATACTGGTTTTGATCCTTCATGTGAAAACGCATGGCGTCTTTCAGAAACAAAATGCCGATGACGTGGTCCAGGTCGCCGAGGTAAACGGGAAACCGCGAGTGGGCGTTGCCGAGCATCCAAAAAAGGGCGTCGCCCAAAGTGGTCATGCCGTCGATCGCGTCGATGTTGCGGCGGTGCGTCATCACGTCCTGCGCCTTTTTGTCCGTAAAATCAAAGATATTTTCAATCATCTGGGCCTCGTCCTCGTGGATGACCCCCTGCTCATGGCCCTCGTTGACCATGGAGATAATCTCGTCCTCGATTTCCTCTGACCCATTTTTCTTGCCAAGCCCTTTTTTTAAGTGCCCGGCCAAAGCCTTGAACACAGTTGCCCTTCCTTTCTTTTCTTTGTCCTGTCGTAAACGACAATACGAAAATCGTTTTGTTACAGGACTGGAACTATCATACCATTTTCTTCCATGTCCGTCAAGGTCGTGTCGCCCTCCGCGCTTGCTTTCCGTTTCCGTGTCACTCTCCGCAATTGCTTTCCACATCCGTGTCACCGTGCCCGTGTCATTCTCTGCGATTACTTTCCACGTCCGTGTCACCGTGCCCGTGTCGCTCTCCGCGCTTGCTTTCCGCTTCCGTGTCACTGTGCCCGTGTCATTCTCCGCGCTTGCTTTCCATGTAGACGCGCGGCACACGCCCCGCGACCATGCAGACAAGTTCGTAGGGGAAGCGCCCGCTTTTTGCCCCAATCTCCTCCGCGTCCATGCGCAAGTCCCCGTCTCTGCCAAGCAAGGTCACTTCCGCCCCCGCGCGCGCCTCTGGGATGTCCGTCACGTCCACCATGAACTGATCCATGCAAACCCGCCCGATGATGGGCGCGCGCCTTTGGCAGACGATCACGCTCCCCCTGTTCGAGAGGGATCGGGGGTAGCCGTCCGCATAGCCGACGGGCACCGTGGCGACGCGCGTCGGCCTTGTGGTCACAAAAGTCCCGCCATAGCTTATGGGAACGCCCGGCCCGACTTCCTTGACGAACGATAAATGGCTCTTGATCTCCATGGCGGGGCGCAGCCGCGCATGACTCCTTTGCACTTCCCCGGACGGGTAAATGCCATAGAGGGCAATCCCCGCCCGCACCGCGTCCAAATGGGATTGCGGCAGATCCAAGATCCCCGCGCTGTTCGCGCAATGGCAAAGCGGCACGCGCACGCCCTTTTCCAAAAGATTGCCCGCAAATGCCAAAAAGCGGGCAAGCTGCCTTTGGGACGCTTCTTTTTCTGCCTCGTCCGCGCGCGCAAAATGCGTGAACAGGCCCTCGACAAAGACATTTGGAAGCGACGCGACCCCTAAGGCGACGCCAAGCCCCACGCCGTCGTCCGATACGCCGATGCGGGACATCCCCGTATCCACCGCGATGTGGACACGCGCCGTGCGGCGCTGCCGCGCGGCCTCTTGCGCAATGGCCCGCGCGCTTTCCATCTCAAAGACGGTCAGGCGGATGCCGCATCGCACAAGCTTTGGCAAATCCTCCCAAAAGACATACCCCAAAATGAGGATCGGCTTGCGGATGCCGGCCGCAAAAAGCTCCAGCGCCTCCGCTGCCGTCGCGACGGCGAATCCCCACAGCCGCTCCTTCTCTTCCAAACGGCGCGCGACCCGCACTGCCCCATGCCCGTAGGCGTTGGCTTTCACGACCGCCACAACAGAGGCGGGCACGCGGGTATTGGCGCACAACACAGCAAAGTTGTGCGCGATGGCGTCCAGGTCAATATAGGCACACACCCGTCCATGGCTGTCCAAATGGCATCGCCCCCTTGTCATTGCAGTTGTCAAAGCCCAAGCAGCAGATAGTCCAGCAAGTCTCCCGCCATCATGGCGTACGCGCCCCGCGCGTCTCTTGCGGCGTCACTGGCCAGCCCATGCAGGTAAACGCCGAGCCGCGCGGCGTCGAACAAGGGCATCCCCTGCGCGAGCAGCCCTGCGATGACGCCGCTTAGGACATCCCCGCTGCCCCCTGTCGCCATGCCATGGTTTCCAGTCGTGTTGCGGGAAATCCGCTCCCCGTCGCTGACCACGGTGCGGTGCCCTTTGAGTGCCGTGACGATGCCGTGGCGCTTTGCGAATGCCCACGCGGCCTCCCCATCCCGCGCCGCAAGCCACCGCGCGTCCTTTCCCGTCAGGCGCGCCATCTCCCCCATGTGCGGGGTGATCACGAAGGGCTTTTTTGCCCCCGCAAGCAGCGCGGGGTCTTTTGCGAGGAGGTTGAGCGCGTCCGCGTCAAACACCCGCGGCAGATCCGCGTCCAGCAGGGGCTTCAAGATGCGCGGGATCGGATCTTCCATCCCAAGGCCTGGCCCCGCGACAACGGACGTCGCGCGCCCCAAGGCATCCAGAAGCGTGCGCGAATCCCAATGCTCCGCGTCATAAGTCGCCAGGACAGCCTCCGGGATCAGCTGCTGCAAAATCCCGCGGTTGCACTCCGGCACATATAGGATGACAAGACCCGCGCCCGCGCGGTAGGCCGCCTTTGCGCAAAAATACGCGGCGCCCGCCATGTTTTTTGCGCCCGCCGCGACAAGGACGCATCCATAACTCCCTTTGTGGGAGTCCTCCCATCTTTTTGGGAGCGCGTCCGACAGGCGCTTCGGGCAATAAGCGGTCTCCTTTGGGGGCGATTCTTTTGGCAAGTTCATGGCGTTTCCTTTTCCCGCAGCCGCGTGAGGTTGTACGAGAGCTGCATCAGGCTTTCGAGCAAATGGACATTTTCCACGACCACGTCTTTTGGCAGGTTCAAGTCGGTGTGCGCAAAATTCCAAAAGGCGCGCACGCCGCAGTCCACCAGTTTTCTCGCCACTTCCTGCGCGGCGGACTTTGGGAGCGTCAGGGCCGCGATCTGGACATCCCGCCCATCCAGGTAGGCGGGCAAATCCGCGAGGGGGCGGATGGGCAAATGGCACACTTCCCTGCCGATGAGCTTCGGGTCGATGTCAAACAGGCCGACCACGCGAAACCCACGTTTTTCAAAGCGCAGGTAATTGGCGAGCGCCTGACCTAAGTTGCCCGCGCCGACGATGATCATGGGATACGTCTTGTCCAAGCCCAGGATCTTGCCGATCTCCTGGTAAAGGTAGCCCACGTTGTAGCCATACCCCTGCTGCCCAAAGCCGCCAAAATTGTTGAGATCCTGGCGGATCTGCGAGGCCGTCACCTGCATGCGGCGGCTCAGCTCATTTGAGGAAATCCGTTCCACCCCGCTATCCAGCAGATCCCCCAGGTAGCGGTAATAACGGGGAAGCCGCTGGATGACCGCCCTTGAAATTACTTTTTCCTCCAACCCAAATTTCCCTGCCTTTCCTCTTGCGCGCCATGGGATTTCACAGGCGCAATGTCACAAAAATGTCGTAGATGGCGCGGATCGCCTTTTCAAAATCCCGGTCGCTGACCCCGATGATGATGTTCAGCTCGCTCGACCCCTGGTCGATCATGCGGATGTTGATCCCTGCGTGCGCGAGCGCGGAAAAAATCCGCCCCGCCGTGCCGCTCGCGGAGCGCATGCCGCGCCCGACCACCGCAATCAGGGCGATTTCGGACTCCATGTCCAAAAAGTCGGGCGAGACCGCGCGGTGGATGCCGGCCAGCACCTTCTGCTCCTTTTCCTCCAGCTCGGACTGATGGACAACCACGCTCATCGTGTCGATCCCAGACGGAATGTGCTCAAAGGAAATGCCATTTTCCTCAAAGACACGCAAGACTTTTCTCCCAAACCCGATCTCAGAGTTCATGCGGTTTTTTTCAATGTTCACCGCGGCAAAGCCCTTCCTGCCCGCGATGCCGGTAATGGTATACTTCGGTTTTTTGCACGTGTTTGCGACAATCATCGTCCCCGGCGCGTCGGGGTCGTTCGTGTTGCGGATGTTGATGGGAATCCCGTCCTGGAACACCGGGAAAATCGCCTCCTCGTGCAGGACAGATGCCCCCATGTAGGCAAGCTCGCGCAGCTCCCGGTAAGTGATCGTCTCGATCGGCTCCGGGTTTTTTACAATCCTGGGATCTGTCACCAAAAATCCGGACACGTCCGTCCAGTTTTCGTAGAGGTCCGCGCGGACCGCGCGCGCGACGATCGATCCTGTGATGTCCGACCCGCCCCTGGAGAACGTCTTGATCGCCCCGCCCGGCATACTCCCGTAAAACCCGGGGATCACCGCGTGGGAGACATCCGAGAGGCGCTCCCGCATCCGCCGGTTCGTCTTTTCCGCGTCAAATTTTCCGTCATCGCCAAACAAAACCACGTCCGACGCGTCGACGAACGCATACCCCAAAAACTCCGCCATGATCCGCCCGTTTAGGTACTCCCCGCGGGAGGCCGCGTAATTGGGGCCTGCGCCATTTTTGAAAAAATCATAGATCTGCGCAAACTCCGCGTCGAGCGAAAGGGAAAGCCCGAGGCCTGTGAGAATGTCGTCATAGCGCTTCTGGATCTGGGAGAGCTTTTTTTCAAAGTCATCCCCGCAAACAGCGGTGTCATAGCAATCATAGAGCAAATCCGTCACTTTGGTGTCGCCGTCAAAGCGCTTGCCGGGCGCGGAAGGAACCACATACCGCCGCGCCTCATCCGCGCGGACAATACTCGCGACTTTCTGGAACTGCCGCGCGTCCGCTAAGGAACTTCCGCCAAACTTTACGACCTTCTTCATCAGAACCATCCTCCACTTCGATCAACTAAAAAGTTATTCTACTTCATTTTCGGCAAAAAAGCTAGTACAAATTGCAAGGATATGGTAGAATGGAAAGAAAACCCCCGTGGCGGGTTTGAAAGGATCTCGTTTATGATTTTGACTTGCAGCCACTTAACCAAATCTTTTGGTGCGAATGAAATTTTCAGAGACGTCTCTTTTACCGTCGAGGACCGCGAGAAAGTGGCCATCGTGGGCGCGAACGGCGCGGGGAAGTCCACGCTTTTGAAAATCATCGCTGGGCAGCTCTCCTGCGACGCGGGGGAGACATTTTTTGCGAAGGGCGCGAAAGCCGGCTACCTCGCGCAGCAGGGTGCCGTGTCGGGAAACCGCACGGTTTACGCGGAGCTTCAGGAGACGCGCGCGGACCTTTTGCGGCTCGAGGCGCGCATACGGGAAACGGAAAGCGCGATGCGCCGCTTGACGGGGGATGCCCTCTCTCAGGCGCTCGAATTGTACAACCGGCTCAATGTGGAGTTTGAAAACCAAAACGGCTACCAGTACGAAAGTGAAGTGACCGGCATTTTGAAGGGGCTTGGGTTTTCCCCGGATGAGTTCCAAAAGCCGGTGGACGCGCTCTCGGGCGGCCAAAAAACGCGCGTCGCCTTAGGGAAGCTCCTGCTGCAGCGCCCGGACATTCTGCTGCTCGACGAGCCGACCAACCACCTGGACTTAAACGCGGTCGCCTGGCTCGAGGCATATTTGCAAAACTACGGCGGTGCCGTCGTCGTGGTCGCCCACGACCGCTACTTCCTGAACAAAATCGTCTCCAAAGTCGTCGAGATCGAGAACGGCCGCGCCAGCGCCTACCTCGGGAATTACCACGACTACGCCCAAAAAAAGGCCCAGGCGCGGGAGGCCATGTGGAGGGCATATCAAAACCAGCAGCAGGAAATCCGCCGCCAGGAGGAAGTCATCCATAAGCTCCGCTCCTTTAACCGGGAAAAAAGCGTCCGGCGCGCGCAGTCCAGGGAAAAATTGCTGGAGAAGGTCACGCGCGTCGAAAAGCCGGCCGACGCGCCCGGCGAGATGCGCCTGCGCTTTGACCCGCCCGCAATGAGCGGGAATGACGTCCTGACGGTGGAGCACCTCGGCAAGTCCTATGGATCTTTGCGCCTGTTTTCCGATCTCAATTTCCTGATACGCAGGGGCGAAAAGGTGGCCATCATCGGCGACAATGGCACGGGAAAGACGACGCTGCTCAAAATCATCAACCAGGCGGAGACGCCGGACTGCGGGCGCGTCTCGCTCGGGAGCAACGTGCGGATCGGCTATTATGACCAGGAACACAACATTTTGCATATGGAAAAGACGTTGTTCGCGGAATTGTCCGACGCCTACCCCAAAATGACCAATACGCAAATCCGCAGCACGCTCGCGTCCTTTTTGTTCACAGGCGACGACGTGTTCAAAAAAATCGGCGACTTAAGCGGCGGGGCGCGCGGCCGCGTCTCCATGGCAAAGCGGATGCTCTCGGACGCGAATTTCCTGAGTTTGGACGAGCCGACCAACCACCAGGACATCACGTCCAAGGAAGTCCTCGAACAGGCCATACGTGCCTACACGGGGACCGTCCTATACGTCTCGCACGACCGCTATTTCATCAACGAGACTTGCACGCGGATTCTCGAACTGGCCGGCCAGGATCTTTGCAATTACATCGGGAATTATGACGACTATGCCGAAAAAAAGGGGCTGGGCGAGACAGCGGCGCCCGCCGGGCGGGGCGCCGCCCTTTTTGGCGGGGCGGTTTCGCAAGACGCGCAAAAAAAGGCCGAGACAAGCGACGGCGCGCGCGCCTGGATGCAAAAAAAAGAGGAACAGCAGCGGTTGCGCAAGCGCAAAAACGACTTAAAGAAAACAGAGGACGAAATTCAGACCCTGGAGACGCGAAACCAGGAGATCGACGCGCTGCTCGCGACGCCGGAGGTCTACCGCGACCCGGCCGCGTGCATGGAGCTAAACAAAGAAAAGACCGGCATCGCGGCTTCCCTGGAAACCCTGTACGAAACATGGGAGGCCTTGGCCGAGTGAGCGGACGCAACTTGCGCTGCGTAAGCAGCAGGATCCTGCGGCAAATTCGCGCGCATCCCTCAAAATTTGTCGTTTACGATAGCCTGACGCCCGAGTCGCCGCATCATCACACGTCATCATCGTATGATGTTACGGTAAAAAGATGCCTTGCGAGCTGTTCCTCCTACCCGATATTCTATCGGGCATTTGGCACGATGTTCTATCGGACATTTGGCATGATGTTTCATCGTGCCCATCCATCGTTGGGAAAGTGCTTTCTACCCTGCATCATAGCATACAAACACCTCAAATCCGCTCATTTTCTACGAAAATGGCTACTTTTCGGTGTTTTCACGCGTCCCAACGTCATGCCAATACATGATGACGCTCGTGTCATAGCATATCGGAGAGTTTCGCCCGAATCTCTCGGATAAAAGACTCCGTGTTGAGCACGGCCACATGGCGGCAAGTGGTGATCATGGCCAGATCCTTTGTCATTTTCCCGGACTCGATCGTCTGCAGGGTGGCTTTTTCCAGGCAATCCGCAAAAGCGCAAAGGCGCGGCAGGCCATCCAGCTCCCCGCGTTTTCGCAAGGCGCCGCTCCAGGCAAAGATCGTGGCCACGGAATTGGTGGATGTCTCCTCGCCGTTTAAGTGCCGGTAATAATGGCGCTGCACCGTGCCATGCGCCGCCTCATACTCGTAGCAGCCGCTCGGGGAGACCAGCACCGATGTCATCATGGCGAGCGAACCGAACGCGGACGAGATCATGTCGCTCATCACATCCCCGTCATAATTTTTGCACGCCCAGATATATCCCCCCTCGGACTTCATCACGCGCGCGACGGCGTCGTCGATCAGCGTATAAAAATACGTGATCCCCGCCTCCGCAAACCGTTCGGCGTATTCCTTTTCAAAAATTTCCTGCAGGATGTCCTTGAACGTGTGGTCATACTTTTTGGAAATGGTGTCTTTTGTGGCAAACCACAGATCCTGCCTGGTGTCGAGGGCATAGGAAAAGCAGCTTCTGGCGTAGCTCTCGATGGATGCGTTCAAGTTGTGCATGGCCTGCAGGATGCCAGCCCCCTGGAAGTCGTGGATGGTCTCTTTTTGCACAGACCCGTCAGCGGCCGTAAAGACCAGCTCCGCCTTTCCCGGGCCACCCACTTTCATCTCCACGGCTTTGTAGACATCTCCATAGGCATGCCTTGCAATCGTGATCGGCTTTTTCCAGCTGCGCACGTTCGGCTCGATGCCCTTTACCACGATGGGCGCGCGAAAGACCGTTCCGTCCAAAATGGCGCGGATCGTCGCGTTCGGGCTTTTCCACATCTGTTTCAGCCCATACTCTTCCACCCTGGCCGCGTTCGGCGTGATGGTGGCGCACTTGACGGCAACCCCATATTTTTTCGTGGCAAGCGCGCTGTCGATGGTGACCTGGTCGTCCGTGTCGTCCCTTTTTCGCAGCCCCAAGTCATAATAATCTGTCTTTAAGTCCACGAACGGGAGCAGCAACTCCTCCTTGATCATCTGCCAGAGCATCCTGGTCATCTCGTCCCCGTCCATCTCCACAAGCGGGGTTGTCATCCCAATCTTTTCCATAACCATTCCTCCTCGATCCATCCTTGCGCCAGGAACACCTGCTATTACTTGATAAATCTGTCTATCGCCTCTGACAGCTCCTCGATGGCCGCAAGATCCCCTGTCTGCACGGCGTCCACCATACAATGGCGCATGTGCTCCTGCAAGATCACTTTTCCGGTGTTGTTGATGGCGGCCTTGACGGCGGAGAGCTGGATCAGCACCTCGCTGCAGTCCCGCCCCTGCTCGACCATGCGCCGGATTGACTCCAAATGCCCGATGGCGCGGGAAATCCGGTTGACGACGGCCTTCACCTGGCGCGGGTCATGCGTGTGCGTGTGCGCATGGCTGCGCGCGCCGTCCGTCCGCTGCGACGCCACTTCTGGAAAATCCAGTGCCTGTCCGTGCGCATGACTGCGCGCGCCGTCCGCCCGCTGCGACGCCACATCCGGAAAATCCCGTGCCTGCGTGTGCGCGTGGCCGTAGACATCCTGCCCTTGCGTGGATTGCCCGTGCGCATGGCCGTGGGCATCCTGCCCCTGCGTGGCTTGTCTGCGTTCCTGGCTCATGCGCCCTCCTTGCCCTGTTCGGGTTTTGCCGCCTTTTTCGCCCTCCGCTTCGGTTTGTCCGCCTCATTTTTCTGCGCGCCCTCGCTTGCCAGCTCCATTTTTTGGATCAGCTCCTCCTTGACGGCGGAGGACTTTCCTTTTTTCGCGCGGTTGACCGACATACGCGGGGCGGCCTTCGCGTAGGAAAAGATGCTCACGCCCATGGGCGGCACGAGCACGGAAATGGAGTCCTCCCGTCCGTCGCACTCGTCTTTTTTGGACTGCTTCACGCGCGGGTTGACATTCCCAGCCCCGCCAAACTCTGCGCGATCGCTGTTGAAAATCTCCTTGTATTTCCCTGGAAGCGGCACCCCGATTTTGTGGTTCGGGTAGGCGAGCGGCGAGAAGTTGCACACGATGAGCAGCATGTCCTCCTCTTTTTCCGCCAGCCGCGCAAAGACCAGCATATTTTCGTTTGCCGAGATGGCATTGACCCACAAAAACCCCTCCGGCGCGTAATCCTTTTCATATAATGCCGGATGTGACTTGTAAAAGGCCAGCAGGGCCTTGCAATATGCCTGCATCTGCCTGTTTGGCGCTTGCTCCAGATCTGCCCAGTCTAGGGATTCCGCCTCGTTCCACTCGCGGTACTGGGCGAAATCCTGCCCCATAAAGAGCAATTTCTTGCCGGGGTGCGCCATCATGTAGCCGTAGGCGGCGCGCAAATTGGCAAACTTTTGCGGCAGGTCGCCCGGCATTTTGTGGATCAGGGAGCACTTGCCGTGCACGACCTCGTCGTGCGACAACGAGAGGATTAAACGCTCGCTGTAGGCGTAGATCATGCTGAAAGTCAGGCCGCCGTGGTTGGCCGCGCGGTAGACGGGGTCTAAGGACATATAGCCGATGAAGTCGTTCATCCACCCCATGTTCCACTTGTAGTCAAACCCGAGGCCGCCGTCGTCGAGATCCCCCGTGATCTTCGGCCATGCCGTGGACTCCTCCGCAATCAAAAGCGCGCCATCCCCCTGTTTTTTGAAGATGGAATTGAGATGCTTCAAAAACTCCACGGCCTCCAGGTTTTCATTCCCGCCATAGATGTTGGCGACCCACTCGCCGTCATTTTTCCCATAGTCTAAGTAGAGCATGGAGGCGACGGCGTCCATGCGGATGCCATCCGCGTGGTAGACTTTCGCCCAGAAAAGGGCGTTGGCGATCAAAAAGTTTTTTACCTCCGGGCGGCCGTAATTGTAAATGAGCGTGCCCCAGTGCGGGTGGCTTCCCTTGCGCGGGTCGAGGTGCTCATAAAGGCAAGTGCCGTCAAATCCGGAGAGGCCAAACGTGTCGCGCGGGAAGTGCGCGGGAACCCAGTCCAGGATCACGCCGATGCCCTGGCCGTGCATATAATCCATGAAATACATAAAATCCGCGCAAGACCCGTAGCGCGCGGTCGGCGCGTAATACCCCGTCACCTGGTAACCCCAGGACGCGTCCAGAGGATGCTCCATGACTGGGAGCAGCTCCACGTGCGTATATCCCATCTCCTTGACGTAATCCGCGATCAGGGGCGCAAGCTCCCGGTAGTTGTAAAAAGGGCGGTCCTCCGGCTTCCGAAACGACCCCAGGTGGACTTCCAAAATGGCCATCGGGGCTTTGGTGGTGTCCGCTTTTTTGCGCGCCTTGAGCCAGTCTCCGTCCGTCCAGGGGAAATCGCGCAAGTCTGCCACGACAGAGGCCGACTCCGGCCGCAGCTGCGCCGCGTTCGCGTACGGATCCGCCTTTAGGAACGTCAGGCCGTTTTTCGCCTTGATCTCGTACTTATAAAGCTCCCCTGCGGAAATGTCCGGCACAAACAATTCAAAAATGCCGCTGTCCCACAGGCGGCGCATGGGCAGGCGGCGCCCGTCCCACATATTAAAATCTCCCACGAGGCTGACGCGCATGGCGTTCGGCGCCCAGACCGCGAAATGCACGCCGTCCACGCCGTCCACGGTCATGGGGTGCGCCCCCAATTTCTCATAAATGTCGTAGCAGATGCCGGCATTGAACTTTGCCGTATCCTCCTTTGTCAAGACAGGCCCGAATGCGTAGGGGTCGCGGTACTCGGCCGACGTCCCATTGTCAAAGACCACATAGAGCCGGTAATCCGGGATCTGGTTTCCTGGGAGCAAGGCCGCGAAAAACCCCGCCTCATCCTCCATTGTCATCTCATAAGACTCCTTTTTCCCGGCAATCTGCACCAAAATGCGGCCAGCCGTCGGGAAAAACGCCTGAATCAGCACCCCGTCCTCCGTGAGGTGCGGCCCTAAGACGGCGTGCGGGTTGTCGTCCTCCGAATAAACCAGCGCCTCGATCTCTCTCCAGTCCATCAAATCATAGAGTTTGTCTTCCACAACAAAATCCCTCCTAACTTCGCGTCATCCGTTCCTACCCTGTCATCATCTCAAAAGGTATTTTGACACCCAAGACGCGTCCCAACGTCATGCCAATACATGACCTTTTGACGCTCGTGTCATCAAGTGCACCCGTCGTTTGCGATGGCATGCAGGAACAGCCCGCTGCGCAGCTTTGGCTCAAACCAAGTCGATTTTGGCGGCATCAAAAGCCCATGATCCGCCACGTCCAGAAGCTCCTCCATCGACGTGGGATACATGGCAAACGCCACGCCGTCCTGCGCGTCCGCCCGCGCGCAAAGCTCCCCGAGGCCGCGGATGCCCCCGACAAAGGAGATCCGCGCATCCGTCCGCGGGTCCGCAATCCCCAGGATCGGCCCCAGGATCTCCCGCTGGAGAAACGACACGTCCAGACCCTCCACGGGGTGGCTTACGCGAAACGCGTCGCGAAACGTCAGGGCGTACCACGTTCCCCCGACATACATGCCAACCTGGCCCTTTTCCGTTGGAGAGAATGGCGCGTTTCGCACCTGCGCGCCGCTTGCGCTCCCTGCGCGCGCATGCGACATCTCTCGGTTCTTTCGGATCTCGCAGACGCGCGCGATTTTTTGTAAAAGGGCGGCGTCCGTGCTGCCATTTTTGCCGGCGACCACGCGGTTGTAGGGCAAAATCAAAAGCTCGTCCTGCGCAAACAGCACGGAGAGGAAAAAATCAGACTCCAAGCTGCCCGCAAACCCTTGCCGCCTGGCCGCTTCCCTGCGGCGGATGGCCACCTTTGCGGCGGACGCGCAGCGGTGGTGCCCGTCCGCGATATACATGCGCGGGATTTTGGCAAATGCCTGCGTGACCCGCGCGATCTTCTCCGTGTCTTGGATGCGAAAGCCGCGGTGGCGCACGCCGTCCGGCGCGGTAAAGTCAAACAGGGGCGTTCCCTGCTTTTCCCGCGACAAAGAATCGCGCAGCGCGTCATTTCCCCGGTAGGCGAGGAAGATCGGCCCTGTCTGCGCGTCGCAGGCCTCCACGTGGCGAATCCTGTCCTCCTCCTTGTCGGCGCGCGTGTTCTCGTGGCGCGCAATCGTCCCGTCCAGGTAGTCGTCCACCGAGGCGCAGGCGACAAGCCCCGTCTGCGTCCGCCCGCCCATGGTCAGCTCGTAAAGGTAATAACAAGGCCGCGCGTCCTGCACGAGGGTGCCGTCCGCGACCATCCCCCAAAGCGTCTCGCGCGCCTTTTGGTAGACTTCCGGGGCATAGATGGAGACCTCGTCCCCGAGCAGGGTCTCCGCGCGGTCAACCCGCAAAAAACTCATGGGGTTGGCCGCAACCTCCCGCTTTGCCTCCTCCCGGCTGTAGACATCATAGGGCAGGGCCGCCACCTGCCGCGCCAGGCCTTCCCTCGGCAGAATCCCGCAAAACGGCCGAATCTGCGCCATGCTCACACCCCCTCGCCCGACGCGCCCATCCCTTGCAGCACGCGAACCTTGTACACCCCGTGGATCTCTTGCAATTTCCGGATGGTGTCCTCCCCCACCGCCTCGTCCAAGTCAAAAAGCGAGTACGCGTATTCCCCCCTGCTCTGGTTCGCCATGTTTTCGATGTTTTTGTCCGCCAGGGCAAAGACGGCCGCGCACTGGCCGATCATATTTTTGACGTTGCTGTGGTTGATCGCCACGCGGCAGGCGCTGCGGCAGATTCCCATGTCGCAGTCCGGGTAATTCACGGAGTGGTGGATGTTGCCATGCGCGAGGTAATCCACCAGTTCCTTGACCGCCATCTTTGCGCAATTGTCCTCGGACTCCCTGGTGGACGCGCCCAAATGCGGCAGGACGATGCACCCCTTTGCGCCCGCGGTTACGGGGTTTGGGAAGTCACTCACGTAGCGGTGGATTTTCCCCGCGCGCAAGGCATCCGTCACCGCGGCCTCGTCCACCAAACGATCGCGCGCGAAGTTGACGAGCACGACCCCGTCCTTCATTTTTTGGATGGCAGATGCGTCCACCATGTGTTTGGTCGATTCCAGCAAGGGCACGTGGATGGTGATATAATCGCACGTCTGGTAAATCTCGTCGAGGTCCGTGATGTGGCGGATGCTCCGCGAGAGGTTCCAGGCGGCGTCCACGGAAATGTACGGGTCGTACCCGCACACGTCCATCCCGAGGTTTGCCGCGGCGTTCGCGACGAGCACGCCAATGGCGCCAAGCCCGATGATCCCTAAGCGCTTGCCCTTGATTTCCCCGCCCGCGAAGTTCTTTTTCTCTTTTTCGGCCGCCTTTGCGATCAGATCATTCTGGCGTTCGGACTGCACCCAGTTGATGCCGCCCACCAGGTCGCGCGAGGCCAAAAGCAGCCCCGCGATCACGGCCTCCTTGACCGCGTTCGCGTTTGCGCCCGGTGTGTTAAAGACCACGACGCCCTGGTCGGCCAGCTTGTCGAGGGGGATGTTGTTGACCCCCGCGCCGGCGCGGGCGACGGCCTGCAAACGCGGAGAAAATGCCATCTCGTGCATGGATGCGCTGCGCACGAGGAGGACATCCGCCTCCTGCGCGTCCTCTGTCTTTGCGCAGCTGCCCCCAAAGGCTTTCAGGCCGACTTCGGAAATGGCGTTGAGACAGTGGTACCGGTACATCATGCGTTCGCCTCCTCAAATTTTTTCATAAACGCGACCAGGGCTTTCACGCCGGCGATGGGCATGGCGTTGTAGATGCTCGCGCGCATCCCCCCGACGCTGCGGTGGCCTTTCAGGTTCACGAGGCCCGCGGCCTGCGCCTCTTTGGCAAATGCCGCGTCAAGGTCCGCGTCCCCCGTGACAAATGGCACATTCATCAAGGAGCGGTCCGCCTTTGCGGCCGTCGGGCGAAACAGGCGGCTCTCTTCCAGAAAATCGTAGAGAATGGCGGCCTTTTCCTCGTTGCGCGCCCGCATGGCATCCAGCCCGCCCATTTTTTGAATCCACCGGAAAACCTTGCCGCAGATGTAAATGCAATAGCAATTCGGCGTGTTGTACATCGATCCATGCTCCGCGTGCGTCTGGTAAGAGAGCATCGTCGGCGTGCCGGGAAGCGGCTCGCCCGTGATGAGATCCTCTCGGATGATGGCGATGGACGAGACGTCAGAGACCAGGGGCTTTCCCTTGGTGTCGGGCAGCTGGCGAAACTTCGTGCCGTAGATGGTATTGTTTTCGCAGATGTACACATAGTCCGCCTGCGCGCGGATCGGCAAGTCCTGGCAGTCCGGGATATAGGAGAAATTCCCGTCCTCGCTCGATGCCGCGACCGCCGCGTCGCCGTACTTTTTGGCCTCTAAATAGGCTTTTTTCGCCCACTGCCCCGTGAGGACATAATCCGCCGTCCGGTTTTTCATCAAATTCAGGGGAATCATGGAAAATTGCAAAGAGGCCCCGCCTTGCAAAAAGAGGACTTTGTAGTTGGGCGGGATGCGCATCAATGCGCGCAAATCCGCTTCCGCCGCCCCTAAAATCTCCCCAAATGCGGCGCTTCTGTGGCTCATCTCCATGACGGACATCCCCGTGCCGCCATAATCGAGCATCTCTTTTGCCGCTTCCGCTAAGACTTCCTCCGGAAGCGTGGCAGGCCCCGCCGAAAAGTTGTACACTCTGCTCATCTTGTCTCCTCCAATCTGTCTGCGCGCGTCGTCAGCCCATGTCCTGGTTCGCCCGCCGCTTTTCGGGCATTTGCCCCGCTCCCACTTTTTCGGCGATCAGGCTGCCCATCTGGCTGCAGCTGGCGCGCGTCTTGCCGGGTGACCAAATGTCCGGCGTGCGAAAGCCCGCGCTTAACACCTCCCCGACCGCGCGCTCGATGGCGTCCGCGACCGCTTCCTGGCACAGGGAGTGGCGCAGCAGCAGCGCGGATGACAAGATGGCCGCGATGGGGTTTGCCACGTCTTTTCCGGCAATGTCCGGCGCGGACCCATGCGCCGGCTCATATAGGCCAAAGGCCGTCTCGCTTAGGCTGGCGGACGGGAGCATGCCGATCGACCCCGTGAGCATGCTTGCCTCGTCCGAGAGAATGTCCCCAAACAGGTTTTCCGTGAGAATGACGTCAAACTGGCCTGGATCGCGGATCAGCTGCATGGCGCAATTGTCCACAAGCATATGGGAGAGCGCCACATCCGGGTAGTCCCGATGCACATCTTCCACGACGGCCCTCCAGAGCCTGGAAGCGTCGAGCACGTTGGCCTTGTCGACGCTGGTCAGCTTCCCGCGGCGCTTTTGGGCAAGTGCAAACCCGCGCACGGCGACGCGCCGGATCTCGCGCTCGTCATAAACGAGGGTGTCCGTCGCCTTGCGCACGCCCTGCTCCGTCACGGTTTTTCGCGGGCCAAAATACAGCCCTCCCGTCAGCTCGCGCAAGATCAGCAAGTCAAACCCCGCGCCGGAGACCGCGTCCTTTAAGGGGCAGGAATCCCTTAGCTGCGGAAAAAGCGACGCGGGGCGCAGGTTCGCGAACAGGCCAAGGGATTTGCGCAAGCGCAAAAGCCCGGCCTCCGGTCGTCTTTCCGGTTCCAGACGGTACCAGGGGGAGGTGGCCGCGTCCCCGCCGATGGATCCCATCAAAACCGCGTCCGCGCGGCCCGCCCGCTCCACCGTCTCATCCGTGATCGGAACGCCGCAGGCATCGATGGACGCGCCGCCGAGCAGCAAGTCCTCATAGGCAATGGAAAAGCCAAAGGCCTCCCCCGCGGCCGCAAGCACCTTGCATGCCTCTCTTACAATCTCCGGCCCGATCCCGTCCCCTGCGATGCGGGCAATGTGAAATGTTCTCATCACGCGCCCGCTTTCTCGACCTCAGAAATCGCGCTCTTGCGCATGGGGATGCGGCAGTTCTTGTTGCTGCCAAACTCCACGATGACATCCTCGTCCGTGATGTCGATGACCACGCCATAAAACCCGCTCGTCGTGACGATGCTATCCCCCACGGACAGATCCGCAAGCATGGCGCTGACGCGCTTTTGCTCCTTTTTTTGCGGGCGGATGGCCATGAAATACATGGCGCCGCCGATGATCACCACATAGAAAACCAGGAGCATGATGCTGCTGCCAGCCCCGGGGGCCGCCTGCGTTGCCGCCGCTTCGGTGAGTACGTTGAAATACATGTCAAAACACCCTCCATCTTTGGTAAGTCATTTGGATACGCTTTCTATCATACACAAAAACCTACGGTTCATCAAGCACTTTTTTGGATCCCAGGCGCGCAAGCCGCTCGGCCTGAAACTCCCGAAAATGCCCCGCGTCCAAGGCATCGCGGATTTCCTGCATGAGGTGGTTATAAAAATAGAGGTTGTGCAGGACGCAAAGCCGCATGCCCAGCATCTCTTTTGCCTTTAGGAGATGGCGGATGTAGGCGCGGCTGTACCCTCCCCTGCACGCGGGGCAGCCGCACCCCTCCTCGATGGGGCGGCCGTCCAGCTTGTATTTCTCGTTGAACAGGTTGCGCTTGCCGTCCGCGGTATAGACGTGCCCATGGCGGCCGTTGCGGCTCGGGTATACGCAGTCAAAAAAATCGACGCCGCGCCCCACGGCCTCCAGGATATTGGCCGGCGTGCCCACCCCCATGAGGTACGTGGGCTTGTCCACGGGCAAATGCGGCACGACGACGTCCAGGATATGGTACATCTCCTCTTTGGTCTCCCCGACCGCAAGCCCCCCGATGGCGTAACCGTCCAAATCCAGCTCGGAAATCTGCCGCGCGTGCGCGATGCGGATGTCGTCATAGATGGCGCCCTGGTTGATGCCAAAGAGCATCTGATCGCGGTTTTGCGTGCCCGGCAGGCTGTTTAGGCGCGCCATTTCCTCCTTGCAGCGCAAAAGCCAGCGCGTGGTCCGATCCACGGAGTCCTGCACGTACCGGCGCTCGGCCAGGCTCGGCGGGCACTCGTCGAACGCCATGGCGATGGTGGACCCTAAGTTGGACTGGATTTGCATACTTTGCTCCGGCCCCATAAAAATCTTGCGGCCGTCCACGTGGGATTGGAAATACACGCCCTCCTCCCGAATCCTGCGCAGCCCCGCCAGGGAAAAGACCTGGAATCCCCCGGAGTCGGTGAGGATCGGGCGGTCCCAGGCCATAAAGCGGTGCAGCCCCCCGAGGGCCTTGATGACCGTATCTCCCGGGCGCACGTGCAAATGGTAGGTGTTGGACAGCTCCACCTGCGCGCCAATTTCCTTTAAGTCTCCCGCCGACACGGCCCCCTTGATGGCGGCCGCCGTTCCCACGTTCATAAAAACCGGCGTCTGGATCGTCCCATGGACTGTCGTCAGCTCTGCGCGCTTCGCGCGCCCTTCCATCCGATGGATGCGGTACAAATGGCATCAGCCCCTTTCTTCGCGTTTCCGTTTGCCCTAGCGTACCATATCCCCTTGCAAAAGACAAGTTGATTCCGCTTGCACTCTGAAAAAATTTGTCGTATAATTACCCGTTGTAAGTGATTTTCAGTTTGTGTGATTTTTTAGGAGGTTTGCTTGTTCTATGCGTGATTTCATGCAATCTTACCGTCTCGGGATCGACATCGGCTCGACCACGGTGAAAGTCGCTGTCCTCGATAAATACGGCCAGATCGTTTTTTCTGATTACGAACGCCATTTTGCCAATATCCAGGAAACCCTTTTGGGGCTGATAAAAAAAGCCCAGGACGCCTTGGGCGCGATCGCCATCTCCCCCGTCATCACGGGATCGGGGGGGCTTGCCCTAGCGAACCACCTCGGCATCCCCTTTGTGCAGGAGGTCATCGCGGTCTCGACCGCCATTTCCCGCTATGTGCCGCAGACGGACGTGGCCATCGAGCTTGGCGGGGAGGACGCAAAAATCATCTATTTTGACGGCGCGAGCGTCGAGCAGCGCATGAATGGCATCTGCGCGGGCGGCACAGGCTCTTTTATCGACCAGATGGCATCCCTTTTGCAACTGGACGCCGCCGGCCTGAACGAATGTGCGAAACATTACCAGTCGCTTTATACCATCGCGGCGCGCTGCGGCGTGTTCGCAAAGACGGACATCCAGCCGCTCATCAACGAGGGCGCGACGAAAGAGGATCTCGCCGCTTCCATTTTCCAGGCCGTCGTCAACCAGACGATCAGCGGGCTGGCCTGCGGGAAGCCCATCCGCGGCCACGTCACGTTCTTGGGCGGGCCTTTGTATTTCCTCTCAGAGCTAAAGGCCGCCTTTGTCCGCACCTTAAAGCTCGACGGGGAACATGCCATCTCGCCGGAAAACGCGCACCTGTTCGCGGCCATCGGCTCCGCCCTAAACTGCGAGAACATGGACGCGCCCATCCCGGCATCCGCTCTGATGGAAAAGCTCGGCCACGGCGTGCGCCTGGAGTTTGAGGTGCCGCGCCTTGCGCCCCTGTTTTCCACAAAGGAGGAATATGACGCGTTCAACGAGCGGCAAAGCCAGTACAACGTGGTCACGGACGACCTTTCCACCTACGAGGGCTTGTGCTTCCTCGGCATCGACGCCGGCTCTACCACCACAAAAGCCGCGCTCGTCGGCGAGGACGGCGCCCTTTTGTATTCCTTTTACAGCAACAACAACGGCAGCCCCCTAAAGACGACCATCGCGGCCGTAAAGGAGATCTATGCCCATATGCCAAAGGACGCGAAGATCGCGTATTCTTGCTCCACCGGATATGGCGAGGCGCTTGTAAAGGCCGCGCTTTTGCTCGACGAGGGGGAAGTCGAGACGGTCTCCCACTACTACGCCGCCGCCTTTTTTGACCCGGAAGTCGATTGCATCCTGGACATCGGCGGCCAGGACATGAAGTGCATCAAGATCAAAAACGGCA
>CAYVVW010000014.1:20455-24494 GCA_964455335.1 uncultured Marvinbryantia sp. | reverse complement strand
TTGCTCATTCCGGTGATTGCGGGGGTTTCCTATGAGTTTATCCGCTTGGCGGGGAGCACGGACAACAAGCTGGTCAACCTGCTGAGCCGGCCTGGGATGCTCCTGCAGCACCAGACGACGCGCGAGCCGACCCCGGACATGGTGGAGGTGGCCATGGTTTCCGTGGAGGCGGTCTTTGACTGGAAAAAGTTTCTGAATGAAAATTTTGGCGCGCATTATGCGCTCTCGGAGCAGCCCTACGTCTGCGGGGAGCGCATCGCGAAGGGGGCGCAAAAAGGGGATGCAAAGGAGACGAAAGGGGTGCCCCGGTGACTTTCCGCGCGCTGTTGCGCCATGGGGAAGCCGCCTTGCGCGCGGCGCGGATTGCGCAAGCCGCGTCGGATGCCTGGGTTTTGCTGGAACACGTGGCAAGGATGGATCGGGCGCAATATTTCCTGCAAAGTGAGGCAGAGTGCCCGCCTGACGTGGAAAAAAAATATCTGGATCTGATCCAAGCGCGGGCGACGCGCGTGCCGACGCAATACCTGACGGGCACGCAGGAGTTTTTGGGGCTGCCGTTCGCGGTTGACGCGCGGGTGCTGATCCCGCGGCAGGAGACGGAGCAGCTGGCATTGGAAGCCGCGCGGCGCGTCCAAAAAGGGGATAGGGTGCTGGATTTGTGCACGGGGTCCGGGTGCGTCATCGTCAGCTTAAAAAAAAGAAAAGACATTGCGGCGTTTGCCACGGACATTTCCGAGGACGCGCTCGCGGTCGCGAAACAAAACGCAAAAGACTTAGGCGCGGACGTGACGTTTCTCAGAAGCGACTTGTTTGCGGAAGTGCCGGGCACGTTTGACTGCATCGTGTCCAACCCGCCCTACATCGCGACAGGGGAAATCGGGAGCCTGATGCAAGAAGTGCGCGCGCACGAGCCGCGACTGGCTTTGGACGGCGGAGCGGACGGGCTTTGCTTTTACCGCAGGATCATCGGGGAGGCGGCCGGTTTTTTGCGCCCGAACGGGTGGCTGCTTTTGGAGATCGGGCACGACCAGGGGGCGGACGTGGCGCGGCTGCTTTGCGGCGGCGGGTTTTGTGAGGTGCAGATCCAAAAGGACTTAAGCGGCCTGGACCGCGTGGCCTTGGGGAGAAAGGCGCAAGGAGGAGAACATGTTTGACAAATTGGAGGACCTGCTGGTCCGCTTTGAGGAATTGCTCAACGCGCTCAATGAGCCGAATGTGGCGGCGGACCCCGCGCGTTTCCAAAAGTTGATGAAAGAGCAGGGCATGCTGCAGCCCATCGTGGACGCATACCGCGAATACAAGGCGTGCGCGCAGACGGTGGAGGACAGCCTCTCGATGCTGGACGGGGAGACGGACGAGGAGATGCGCGAGCTTCTCAAAGAGGAGTTGGCGGCGGCAAAAAGCCGCATGGCGGAGCTTGCGCAGGAATTAAAGATCCTCCTGCTCCCAAAAGACCCGAACGACGACAAAAATGTCATCGTGGAGATCCGCGCCGGCGCGGGCGGGGACGAGGCGGCATTGTTTGCGGCGCAGCTGTACCGCCTGTATGCCAAGTATGCGGAGAAACGCCGCTGGAAGGTGGAGCTGATCCACGCGGACGAGATCGGCATCGGCGGCATGAAGGAAGCCGAGTTCCTCATCGCGGGGCAGGGGGCATACTCCCGCTTGAAGTATGAGAGCGGCGTCCACCGCGTGCAAAGGGTGCCGGAGACCGAGTCCGGGGGGCGCATCCACACGTCCACGGCCACCGTGGCGGTGATGCCGGAAGCGGAGGACGTCGATGTGGTGATCGACGAGAAGGACATCCGCATCGACGTGATGCGCGCGTCGGGCAACGGCGGCCAGTGCGTGAACACGACAGACTCTGCCGTGCGCCTGACGCATTACCCGTCAGGGATCGTGGTTTACAGCCAGACGGAAAAATCGCAGCTGCAAAACAAGGCAAAGGCGTTTGCCCTGCTGCGGGCAAAGCTCTACGACATCGAGCAGCAAAAGGCGCACGACGCGCAGGCCGAGCTGCGCCGCAGCCAGATCGGAACGGGCGACCGCTCCGAAAAGATCCGCACTTACAATTTTCCGCAGGGGCGCGTGACCGACCACCGCATCAAACTTACCTTATATAAGATCGATTCCATCATGGACGGGGATATCGACGAATTGCTCGACAGCCTCATCGCGGCCGACCAGGCCGCAAAGCTCGCCGCGATGGAGCGCGCTTAAGCGGCCAATGCGCAGCGCAAATTCGGCGCAGCAAACGATGAAAACATAAAATCGATCGAGCGTAGGGAAAGGGCTTTCTGCCTTGGCATCGCGTGAAGAGATTTCGGGAAGATGACACTTGGGAATACCTGAGTGTCATCTTTTGTTTGTAGAGATATAAAAATTATAAGTTACATTGAGTTTGCACTATATAAACAAAATATAAAATTTAAAAAATATACTTGAAAATGAGTTGCATTTATGATAGTATGAATAACGCTTAGATTATTTCGTTTTCCTGTTTTGAACAGGTATACGAAGTTCCATAGCTACAGTAAAAGAGTAGTTGCAGTAAGAACGCAGGTGCAGTAAAAGAAAGATTGCAGGAAAAGCGCGGTTGCAGGAAAAGCGCAGTTGCAGCAAAAGTGCAGTCGCAGGAAAAGCGCAGTTGCAGGGAAAACGCAGTCGCAGGATAAGCGTAGTCGCAGTCACAGAAAGGAAAAGGTGAAAAATTGCAGTATGACGAATTTGCCCGCCTGTTGCGGGCGCAGTTGGAAGCGCGGTTTGCCGATCGGGGGGAACTGAAATACCACGAGGTGTTAAAGAACAATGGGATACGCCTGGACGCGGTCTCGATCTGCGAGGGAGACGATGGCATTTTGCCGACCATCTACCTCAATGATTCCTACAAGGAATATCTGGACGGGATGCCGATCGTCGAGATTGTGGACCACATCGTGGAGCGCTATGGTTACAGCCGGGAAAAAGTCTCCTTTGACGTGTCCTTCTTTACGGATTTTGACAAGGCCAGGACGAAGCTTGCCTGCAAGCTGGTCAACTACGAAAAAAACAGGGAGCTTTTGCAAGATGTCCCGCACGTGCGCTTTCTCGACCTCGCGGCCGTGGCCATTTGCTACTTTGCGGACGACGCGTATGGCGTTGGCACGATTTTGGTGCGGGAGGAGCACCTGCCGGCCTGGCGTGTGACAAAAGAGGAACTGTTCGCGTGCGCCAGGGAAAACACCCCGCGCATTTTGCCGCCCCGCCTCATGACCCTTGAGGAGTCCATCGGGGGATACTTTTCGCACAACTCCGGCGAAGCGGTCGACACCAGCCCCCTGTGCGTGATCACGAACCAAGACAAGTATTTTGGCGCGGGCTGCCTTTTGTACGATTCCGTTTTGCAGGAGATCGGGGAGAAGGTGCAAGAGGACTACTGGGTGCTGCCGAGCAGCGTCCATGAGTGCCTCATCCTGCCGATGGGATTCCCGGCCACGCGCGACCAGATCGCGCGGATGGTGCGGGAAGTCAACCGCACCGGCGTCGCCAGGGAGGATTTTCTCTCGGACGAGGTCTACCGCTACGAGCGGGATGTCCACAAACTGAGCTTGTGACGCGCGAAAAAAAGTGGGGGAATGTGCGCCCATCCCCCACTTTCGCGCCATTTCGGGCATATTTTTGGGCTGAAATACCACGAAAATGGGATTTTTTCAAAAAAAGATAGGAAAAAACGAAAAAGTCTGGCTAGGATTCCTTGACTTTTCGTGCAAATTCGTGTAGAATACATTCATGTTTGTGCACTTGTAGCTCAGGGGATAGAGCAGTGGTTTCCGGTACCACGTGTCGGGGGTTCGAATCCCTCCAAGTGTGTTCCTGGCTTCACATCATCACAAAACGGAGGAAGGCAAGATGAACAAAATCAGAGAGTGGATTTCTGATAATCTGCGTTATATTCTGCTCGGTCTTGCGCTGATCTTGGTCTTGGTGATTGCGGTCATCGGTATTCGGGCGATCAGCAACATCGCAAACGGCGAGGGGATCGGCTTCTCTCTGGGCAAGC
>CAYVVW010000014.1:0-20445 GCA_964455335.1 uncultured Marvinbryantia sp. | reverse complement strand
GACGGAAGCGCAGACGAGCGCCCCTGGCGCGGTCATCGTGGAAACCGAGGCGGTGCCCCAGGCATCCGCCGCGCTGACGCGGGATGACGCAAGAGTGCTCACGACCATGCAGGCGTACTACAACGCGCGCACAAACAAGGACACGGAAACTTTGCGCAAGCTGGACCCATCCATGTCGGAACTCGATGAGAAACGGTTAGAGAGCAGCTATGTGGAGAGTTACAACAACATTTCGACCTACTCCAAGGCGGGGCTTTCCGATGGGAGCTATGTGGTCTATGTCTGCTACGACGGCAAGGTGCGCGACATCGACACCATGGTGCCGAGTTTGTATGCATTCTATTTAAAGACGGATGAGAGCGGCTCTTTGTATATTGCGGACACGGAGGGCGACGCGCAGGTGGAGGCCTTTTTGGAGGAGTCCAGGCAGTCGGCGGAGGTGAAGGATCTGACCGCCTCGGTGCAGACGTCGCTGCAAGAGGCGCGCAACGCGGACCCGAGTCTGGATCAGTTTATGCGCCAGCAAGAGGAGGGGACCACTCAGGGAACGACAGCCGAGGAGGGCAGCTCCGAGCAGCAGACGGAGGAGCCGGTCGCCGATGAGGCGGCCACGGGAACGGTTGTCGCGATCGACAGCTGCAACGTCCGCACAGAGCCGAACACGGATACGAGCGACAACATCATCGGGAGCTTAGAGCCGGGCGACACCGCGACAAAGACGGGTGACACAGGCGATGGCTGGACGATCATCGACTACGATGGCGTGACGGCGTATGTCAGCAGCGAATTTGTGACCATGCAGGAGTAAGCGGCAGGATTTCGAGCGCGCAGCGCGCGGAGAAATCCGCGCATCGTTGGTGTCGAAACACATTTTGGTGTCAAAGTCATAAAACGGTAGCGATGTCAAGAACGCAGGCGTTGTCTGCGTTCTTGTACTGCCCAAGCGGCAAAAAGAGTCAAAAAGAGGAGGAGAGAGCAATATGTCTTATGTTGATGAGGTGATTGCGCGGGTTGTCGAGAAAAATCCCGCAGAGCCGGAGTTTCACCAGGCGGCAAAGGAAGTCCTGGAATCCTTGCGCCCGGTTGTGGAGGCGAATGAGGAGAAGTACCGCAAAGACGCGCTTTTGGAGCGCCTGGTCGAGCCGGAGAGGCAGCTGAAGTTCCGCGTGCCGTGGGTAGACGACCATGGCCAGGTGCAGGTCAACACGGGCTACCGCGTGCAGTTTAACAGCGCAATCGGGCCATACAAGGGCGGGCTTCGCCTGCACCCATCCGTCAATCTGGGCATCATCAAGTTTCTGGGTTTTGAGCAAATCTTCAAGAACTCCCTGACAGGGCTTCCGATCGGCGGGGGCAAGGGCGGGTCCGACTTTGACCCGAAGGGGAAATCCGACCGCGAGGTGATGGCATTTTGCCAGAGCTTCATGACGGAATTGCACAAGTATCTCGGTTCGGACACCGACGTGCCGGCGGGGGACATCGGCACCGGAGCGCGGGAGATCGGCTACCTGTATGGGCAGTACAAGCGGCTGACCGGCCGCTATGAGGGCGTGCTGACCGGGAAAGGCCTCTCCTATGGCGGTTCCCTTGCGCGGACAGAGGCGACCGGATATGGCCTTTTGTATCTCACGGAGGAGATGCTAAAGCTCAATGGAAAGGACATCAAGGGCATGACGGCCGTCGTCTCAGGTTCTGGGAATGTCGCGATCTATGCCATCCAGAAAGCGCATGAGCTTGGCGCAAAGGTGGTCACCTGTTCCGACTCGAACGGCTGGGTGCATGACCCCGAGGGGATCGACGTGGAGGCGTTAAAAGAGATCAAAGAAGTCCGGCGCGCGCGCCTGACGGAGTACCAGACGTATCGCCCGCACGCGCAATACCACGAGGGGAGGGGCGTCTGGGCCATCCCGGCGGATCTTGCGCTCCCCTGCGCCACGCAAAACGAGCTGCTCCTAGAGGACGCGAAACAGCTGGTGGAGCATGGCTGTGTTGCCATGTGCGAGGGCGCAAATATGCCGGCCACGCGGGAGGCGACTGCCTACCTGCTGGAGCATGGCGTGCTCGTTGGCCCAGGCAAGGCTGCAAACGCGGGCGGCGTGGCGGTCTCCGCATTGGAGATGTCGCAAAACAGCGAGCGCTTGAGCTGGACCTTTGCGGAAGTGGACCAAAAGCTCAAACAGATCATGGTGGGCATCACTCACCAGATGGCGGACGCGGCCGCGCGCCATGGGATGCCGGGCAATTACGTGGTCGGCGCAAACATCGCCGGCTTTGAAAAAGTGGCGGATGCCATGACCGCACAGGGGATCGTCTGAGGGAACGTCTGGCAGGATAGAAAGAAAAAGAAAAAAGTGGCGCGCGCCTTCGCCAATCGAGCGTCGGCGCGCGCCAGGCTTTATAGGAGCGGGATGCCGCTGCGCTTGGCCTCCGCAAGGACTTCGTCCGACCACAGGGAAACTTGCACTTCCCCGATGTGCGCCTTGCGCAGGAAGAACATGCAGATGCGGGACTGGCCGATGCCGCCCCCGATGGTGAGGGGCAATTGCCCCTCCAAAACGGCCTTTTGGAAGGGAAGGTCGGCGCGCGCGGTGCAATGGGCCTGTTCCAATTGCCGGCGCAGGCTCTCTGCGTCCACGCGGATACCCATGGAAGAGAGCTCCAGGCAGATGTCGAGTACCGGATAGTAGACGAGGATGTCGCCGTTCAACTCCCAGTCGTCATAGTCCGGGGCGCGCCCGTCGTGCCGCTCCCCATTGGAGAGGACTTTGCCGATTTGCTGGACGAACACGGCGCCATGCTCCCGCACGGCCAGATACTCGCGCTCCCTCGGCGTGCAATCGGGATAGCGGTCCAAAAGCTCCTGCGAAGTGAGAAAGACGATCTCGCGCGGCAGGATTTCATCGATATAGTCATATTGGATCGCCATGTATTTTTCCGTTTTTTTCAGGGCGAGATAGACTTTTCGCACCACTTCCTTTAAGGTTTCCCGCGTGCGCTGCTCCCTGGAAATGATTTTTTCCCAATCCCATTGATCCACGTAAATCGAGTGGATGTTGTCCGTCTCCTCGTCGCGGCGGATGGCGCTCATGTCGGTATAAAGCCCCTCCCCGACGGAGAACCCATATTGCTGCAAGGCATAGCGCTTCCACTTCGCGAGGGAGTGCACGACTTCCGCGCGGCGGCCGCCCTGCTCCTTGATGCCAAACGTGACGGGGCGCTCGACGCCGTTCAGATTGTCATTCAGCCCGGATTCCGGCAGCACGAAAAGCGGGGCGGACACGCGCAAGAGATGCAGCTGGTCCGCAAGCGTTTTTTGGAAAAAGTCTTTGACCGTCTTGATGGCCACCTGCGTGTCATACAGGCCCAAGGCGGGCTGGTAGTGTTTGGGGGATAACAACTTTGACATATCTGTCCTCCTTGTTGTAAAATGGTGTTGTTTCCCGAGTATAGCAGATTTCGGGGGAATTGCAAGGAGCTGGATGGGTTTTTCGGGCGCGAAAGCAATGAGACTTTTTCGCGGAAATGATGAATTTTTTGCATTAAAGTGTCGGTTATAATTTGAAAACAGGCGTAATATAGCCTGTTTTTGGAGAGCGGAAACAGGCGGGCAGACTATCCGAAAACCTAGACGTGCATTTTGCAAGTGGGGGATGGCAACAGAAATCTGCGACGAAATGCTGCAAAAGTGGAGACATCACGAAACAATCGCATACATTTTGGACAGAAAGTGGGAGTCAATGACTGCCACGAGGCAGTTTTCGGACGGCCTAGGGGAGGGAAAGCGGAAGATGGAGATTTCTGACGAATTACTGGAATCCGTGGCCAATTTGGCAGAATTGGAATTGCGCGCGTCGGAAAAGCAGCAGGCAAAAAAAGACTTGGGGCAGATGCTTGCGTTTTTTTCTCAGCTAAACGAATTGGACACAGCGGGCGTCGCGCCGATGTCACATGTCAACGACTTGCAAAATGTGTTTCGAGAGGATGCGGTGACCAATGGAGACATGCGGGCGGCGATGCTCGCGAACGCGCCCGAAGCGCGCGATGGCGCGTTTGCAGTCCCGCGTGCGGTGGCGCCGTGACGAGGCGGGGAGACTGCCTGAAAACATGGGCATTTGGCAAGAGGCAAATGCTTTTTTCGTTTACGGCAGAAGTTTTTCGGACGGCTTGAGGGCATCTCTGAGAAAGAAGAAAAAGGGATGCCGCGCTTGGCTTTGGCGGGGGAACGAGAAAAAGGGATGCCACGCTTGGTTTTGGCGGGAGAAGGAGGGCAGGGATGTCGTGTTTGGGGATGACCGCGCTTGCGCTTGCGCGGCAGATTCAGAAGCGGAAAATCGGTGTGCGGGAGGCCGTGGCAGACTGCCTTTCGCAGATCCAAAAAGTAGATGGCGCGCTGCACGCCTACCTGTCTGTGGACGAGGAGGGGGCGCTGGTTCGCGCGGACGCGGTGCAGCGTGCCATTGACGCGGGAGATTTCCATGGCCCTTTGGCGGGGGTCCCGTTTGCCGTCAAGGACAATCTGTGCACAAAGGGGATGCCGACCACGTGCGCGTCGAAGATGCTCGCAAATTTTGTTCCCCCCTATGACGCGCAGGCGGTTGCGTCTCTTGCGCGCGCGGGGGCCATCGTCCTTGGAAAGACCAACATGGACGAGTTCGCGATGGGCAGCACCACCGAGACTTCCGCGTTTGGTCCGACCAAAAACCCGCACAACCAGACGCATGTCCCAGGGGGATCGTCGGGTGGGTCTTGCGCCGCAGTGGCGGCAAACACTTGCTTTTTTGCCCTTGGATCTGACACGGGCGGATCCATCCGGCAGCCGAGTTCCTTTTGCGGGGTGGTGGGGCTAAAGCCGACGTATGGCACGGTGTCGCGCTATGGGCTGGTTGCGTATGGATCCTCTTTCGATCAGGTGGGGCCGATTGCCAAGGACGTGGGCGATTGTGCGGCCATTCTCTCCGTGATGGCCGCGCACGACAAAAAAGACAGCACGTCCGTCTTGCGCAGGGATACTGATTTTACGGCCGCGCTTGTGGACGACGTCAAAGGGATGCGGATCGGCATCCCGCGGGATGATTTCGGCGAGGGGCTGGACGCGCAAGTGCGATCGCGCGTCCTTGCGGTCGCAAACGTCCTAAAGGAAAAAGGCGCCACGGTGGAACTGTTTGACTTGGGCCTAGTCTCCTATGCCATCCCCGCCTACTACACCATCGCCTGTGCCGAGGCGAGTTCCAACCTCTCGCGCTTTGACGGCGTGAAATATGGCTGCCGCGCGCAGGGGCAGGGGGATTTGCGCGAAATGTACAAAAAAACCAGATCCGAGGGGTTTGGCCAGGAAGTGAAGCGGCGCATCCTGGCAGGGGCGTTCGTGTTAAGCGCTGGCCACTATGACGATTATTACTTGAAAGCCCTGCGCGTAAGGGCGCGCATCCGGCAGGCGTTTGACGCGGCTTTTCGGCGGTTTGACGTGCTGCTTCGGCCGGTCGCGCCCGCCACGGCGCCAAAACTTGGGGAAAGCCTGGGAGACCCCTTGAAAATGTATTTGGGCGACATCTACACCCTGTCGGCGAACCTGGCAGGCATCCCGGGCATGAGTGTCCCATGCGGGCGCGATGCCGCGGGGCTGCCAATCGGCGCGCAATTTCTCGCGGACAGTTTCCAGGAAAAAAAGATGCTGCGGGCGGCCTATAGTTATGAATGTGCCCGCCAGTTTGAGAGGCAGGTGCCACATGGATCGACAATATGAGACAGTCATTGGCCTGGAAGTCCATGTGGAGCTTGCCACAAAATCAAAAATTTTCTGCGGCTGCGCGGCCGCTTTCGGGGATGCGCCAAACACGCACGTCTGCCCTGTCTGCGCAGGGCTGCCGGGGGCGCTCCCCGTGCTCAACAAAAAAGTGGTGGAGTACGCGGTGGCGGTGGGGCTTGCCACCCATTGCGCGATCCGTCGGCTTTGCGAATTTGACAGGAAACATTATTTCTACCCGGACAACCCGCAAAATTACCAGATCTCCCAGCGCTACCTGCCCATCTGCCATGACGGGTATGTCGAGATCGAGACGGATGGGGGCACAAAGCGCATCGGCATCCGCGAAATCCACATGGAAGAGGATGCGGGCAAGCTCATCCATGACGCGCGGGGGGATTGCTCGCTCGTGGATTTTAATCGCAGCGGCGTGCCGCTTCTGGAGATCGTGTCCATGCCGGACATGCGCTCCGCGGACGAGACCCTCGCCTACCTGGAAAATCTGCGCCTCATCCTCCGCTACCTGGGCGTGTCGGACTGCAAGCTGCAAGAGGGCAGCATGCGCGTTGACGTCAACCTCTCCGTGCGCACGGCGGGGGAGGCATTTGGCACGCGGACCGAAATGAAAAACCTCAATTCTTTCCGCGCCATCGCGCGTGCCATTGCGCACGAGCGCGCGCGGCAGATCGGCTTGCTTGCGGCCGGCCAGCCGGTGGAGCAGGAAACTAGGCGCTGGGATGACGCGAAAGGCACGTCGTTTGCGATGCGCGCAAAGGAAAGCGCAAACGATTACCGCTATTTTCCAGACCCGGACCTGGCTCCCGTCGTCGTTGACGACGCGTGGATGCGCAAGATCCGCGCCCGGCAGCCGGAGCTGCGCCAGGAAAAATTGCGCCGCTACCAGCGGGAGTATGACATTCCCGATTACGATGCCAGGATTTTGACGTCCTCCAAAAAAATGGCGGATTTGTTTGAGGAAGCGTCGGCCATTTGCAAAAAGCCCAAAAAAGTCTCCAATTGGCTGATGGGGGAGGCCTTGCGCCTCTTAAAAGAGGCGGGGAAAGACGCAGAGGACTTGCAGATCGCGCCAGAGCACCTGGCGGGACTTGTCGCGCTTGTGGACGCGGGCGACATCACCGGCACGGTGGCAAAGGAAGTCTTTGCCCAGATGTTTGCGCGGGACATAGACCCCGCGGCCTATGTGGAGGCGCAAGGCAGAAAGACCGTCCGCGACACAGGCGCGCTTGCATCCGCCATCGCGCAGGTTCTTTTGGACAACCCGCGGGCAGTCGCGGACTATCGGGGAGGAAAGGAAAAAACCCTCGGATTTTTGGTGGGGCAAACCATGCGCGCCATGGAGGGAAAAGCCGACCCGGCCGTGGTGCGCCGCATGCTGCAAGATGCCCTGCGCGCGCCAGCGCATCCTTCGTCTGGCCCATCGTAAGCGGCAAATATTTTTGTCGTTTGTGTTGTTGTCTGCGTTGTCGTCTGCGACAGAACGATCGCGCGGCTTCCTCTGGCAGAACGATCGCGCAGCATCCTCTGACAGAACGATCGCGCAGCTTCCTCTTGCAATTCCTGCAAAGAACCGATATACTGGTGACACCGCGGCGCGTCCACAAGGGGGCGGCCTTGGTGTCATCCGTTTTTTTTGGAGGGAAAATCATGCGTTGCCACACTGTTTTGAAAAAAACTCTGCTTTCTCTGGCCGTTTGCGCCGCGCTCTTTTTTTTGGCGGGGTGCAGCCGCGAAAAGATGAATGCCCAGATCGCCGAGAGCATCGGCACGCTGGGCTTATACGAAAACAATGAGCCGGTGGAGACGCCAAAGATGCGCGCGCAGCGCGAGATGGAGTCCAACCGCCAGGCGCGGGAGGAGGAAGTGGACGAGCACCTGAAAACGGCGGACCGCCTGGCCGCGTCTTTTGATTACGAAGAAGCGTTAAAGGAACTCGACAAAATCGCCGTGGATTACCAGGACGACGACCGCGTGATCAACGCCCGCATCGAATACCAGCGCCTGAACAGCGCATTGGTGCAATTTAAGGGGGATGTCCCGCACTTTTCGTTTAAGTCTCTGATCGTGGACGTGGACAGGGCCTTGGACGGCGACGACATGTCTTATTATTACAACAACTGGGCCTTGACCGTGGAGGAATTTGAGCAGATTTTGCAATCCCTATATGACCGCGGCTACATGATGATGGACATACACGAGCTTGTGACGACGGTGGAAAATCCGGACACCAACGAAAGTTACTACGCCCTGAACATGCCGCTCATCCCAAAGGACAAAAAGCCGATGATTCTCTCGTTCGCGGAGGCCAACTATTATGACCATCAGGCGGAAAATGGATTTTCCTCGCGCATGGTGCTGGACGAAAACGGCAACGTGCAAAACGAATACATCGACGCAGAAGGAAACAAATTGGTCGGCGCGTATGACATTGTGCCGATCGTTGACGCGTTTGTGGAAGCGCACCCCGATTTTTCCCTGGAAGGGGCAAAGGGCATCATCTCCCTAACGGGCTACGAGGGCGTGTTTGGCTATGGCGTGGAGACGGGCGCGTCCGAGATCCGCAAAATCGCCGCCAGACTGGAAGCGTCGGGATGGCAGATCGCCTGCCACAGTTATGCGGATCTTGCCTTCGATACGGGCATGACGTATGACGAGCTTGCGGAGGACATGCGCCTGTGGGAGGAAAAAGTGGGTTCTCTGGTGGGAGAGAGCGATTTGATGTTTTACCCGTTTGGCGAGGAGGTGGCGCAGGGCACGCAAAAGCATGACCTCCTGATGAGACTGGGCTACCGGTATTACTTTAGCATTTGGTCGACGGTCGACTTTGTCGAGGTGAAAAGCACGTTCGTGCGCCAGAGCCGCAGGACGATCGACGGGTATGACCTCTACCTCTACGCGGACAGCATGGCGGATTTCTTTGACGCGCGGGGGATCTTGGACGATCGGCGCTACGCATTTGAGTGACGCGTGTTTGGGCTGTTGACAAGCGTGCGGAAACATCGTAGAATGAAACACATCACACAGCGCCTTAGGAAAGACGCAGGGCAAAGGAGAGCATATGCAAATCATCATCGTGGGCTGCGGCAAGGTGGGTTCTGCACTTGCGGAGCAGCTGTGCAAGGAAGGGAACGACGTGACGGTCCTGGACACGAAAAGCGCAAGCGTGGAACATTTGGTAAACGAGTTTGACATCATGGGGTACGTGGGCAGCGGCGTCAGCCTGGACACGCTCATCGAGGCCGGCGTGAAGAAAGCCGACCTTTTGATTGCGGTCAC
Source organism: uncultured Marvinbryantia sp. (assembly GCA_964455335.1). Classification (GTDB taxonomy): domain Bacteria; phylum Bacillota; class Clostridia; order Lachnospirales; family Lachnospiraceae; genus Marvinbryantia. The sequence continues at coordinate 11,408 of CAYVVW010000014.1, read as the reverse complement.
GCACTCGGACGAATTGAACCTCATGTGCTGCCTGATCGCGAAAAAAGCGGGCGACTGCCACACGATCGCGCGGGTGCGAAACCCGGAGTACAGCATGGAGACGAGTTTCCTAAAGCAGGAGATCGGCCTGGCTTTGGTGATCAACCCGGAGCTTGCCGCCGCGTCCGAGATTTCCCGCATCCTGCGCCTGCCGTCCGCCATTGACGTGGAGGTCTTTGCAAAAGGCAGGGCGGAAGTCCTAAAACTGCGCATCCGGGAGGGAAATCCCCTGTGCGGCATTTCCCTGCAGGAGATGGCGTCCGACATCGGGCAGGACATCCTGGTGTGCGTCGTGGAGCGCGGCGAGGAAATCATCATCCCAAATGGCATGTTCGTCTTGCAGGAAAAGGACAAGATCTACATCGCGGGGTCATCTCGGAGCACGGCCGACTTCTTTAAGCGGATCGGCGTGGATGCCAATCCCGTGCGCAACACGATGATCATCGGCGGGGGGAAGATCAGCTATTACCTGACCCGGCTTTTGCTGGCGACGGGCATCGATGTCAAGATCATCGAGCGCGACGCCGCGGTCTGTGACGTGCTGTGCCAAAAGCTCCCCGACGCCACCATCATCCACGGCGACGGCACGGACAAGGACTTGCTGCTCGAGGAGGGACTGGAGCGCATGGACTCGTTCGCGGCACTGACGGGCATGGACGAGGAAAATATCTTTTTGTCGCTCTATGCCAAGACGCAGTCCGACATCAAGACGATCACCAAGATCAACCGCATCTCCTTTGACGAGGTTATCGAGAGCCTGGACTTGGACACGGTGGTCTACCCGAAAGACATCACGGCGGAATATATCATCCGCTACGCGCGCGCGCTGCGCAACTCCATCGGCAGCAACGTCGAGGCGATGCACCGCATCGCGGGGGGAAAAGTGGAGGCCCTGGAGTTTATCATCCGCGAGAACGCGCCTGTCGTGGACATCCCCTTGATGGACCTCAACCTGAAAAAAAATATCCTCATCGCCTGCATCCAGCGCGGCGGGCGCATCATCATCCCGCGGGGCGCGGACTCCATGCAAGTGGGGGATACCGTGGTCGTCGTCACGACCATAAGCGGGCTGACGGATATACGCGACATTTTGGGGAAGAGCAGGTAACCGGGGATGAACGTACAAGTCATTCGCTATATGTTGGGATATGTCTGCTATTTTGAGGCGGGCTTTTTGCTGTTGCCATTTTTTGTCGGGCTGCTGTACCGGGAGTTTCGCACGGGCGTGTGTTACCTCGTGACGGCCAGCGTCTGCGTGCTGCTCGGCCTTTTGTTCACGCGAAAGAAGCCGGAGAGAAAGACGATGTACACGAAAGAGGCCTTTGTGACGGTCGCCCTGTGCTGGATTTTGCTCAGTATCCTGGGCGCGTTCCCCTTTGTCCTCTCCGGGGAGATTCCCCACTATGTCGACGCGCTGTTTGAGACGGTCTCCGGATTTACCACCACGGGGTCGAGCATCCTGACGGACGTGGAGGCGATGTCGCACGCGGGGCTTTTTTGGCGCAGCTTTACCCATTGGGTGGGCGGCATGGGCATCCTGGTCTTTATCCTCGCCATTTTGCCCGCGCAAGGCGGCACGTTTATGAACCTGATGAAGGCGGAAAGCCCCGGGCCATCCGTCAGCAAGCTGGTGCCGCGGCTGCGCGACACGGCCATTTTGCTCTATGCCATCTACTTTGGCATGACGGTGCTGGAGCTTGTCTTTTTGCTGCTCGGCCGCATGCCGCTCTTTGACGCGGTGACACTGACCTTGGGCACGGCGGGCACGGGCGGGTTTGCGATCAAAAACAGCGGGCTTGCCGACTATTCGTCCTACCAGCAGATGGTGATCGCCATATTTATGGTGCTCTTTGGCGTCAACTTCAACTCCTATTTCCTGCTGGTGCGCAAAAAACCAAAACAGGCCATCCAGTCGGAGGAAGTGATCACATACCTGTCGATTGTGGCGGTGTCCACGCTGCTCATCACGGTCAACATTGCCCCGCTGTTCCCGAATGCGTGGCAGGCGTTTCGCCATGCGTTTTTCCAGGTGGGGTCCATCATCACGACGACGGGGTATGCTACGCAGGATTTCAACCTCTGGCCGCCGCTCGCCAAGACGATTTTGATGATCCTCGTCTTTATCGGCGCGTGCGCGGGCAGCACGGGCGGGGGCATCAAGGTATCCCGCTTCATCATCATGTTTAAGGGCATCCGCAAGGAGATCAAGACCATGCTCCACCCGCGCAGCGTCTACAAGGTGCGCATGGACGCGCACCCGATCGAGCACGAGGTGGTGCGTTCTGTGAACGTCTACATCGCCATCTATATCTTGATTTTTATTGCGTCCCTGTTGCTGGTCACGCTCGACGAAAAGGATCTGGTGACGAACTTTACGGCCGTTGCCGTCACCCTAAACAACATCGGCCCCGGGCTTGAGGTGGTCGGGCCGACGGGCAATTTTTCCTCGTTTTCGTATTTTTCCAAGCTGGTATTCTGCCTGAACATGCTGGCGGGGCGCCTGGAGCTGATGCCCATGCTGCTTTTATTCGTGCCATCGGTGTGGACGGACAGAAAAGTCGCGCGCCACGGGGAAAAAGGAATTTTGCTGCAGGCGCGGAAAAAGGCAGGCAGAGGGGATTAAAAGGCATCTTTTTACCGTAACATCATTTTGATTTTGATAATAGGACACGATTTCGGATTGGGAGGGAAGCGCATGTATCTGGAGGAGAAGATTTGGTTTGCGGCAAGTGGGGCGGAGCGCGTGTGTATCGAGCCAAAGATGGCGAACCGCCATGGGCTGATTGCGGGCGCGACGGGAACGGGCAAGACGGTCACCTTAAAGGTGCTTGCGGAGTCGTTTAGCGACGCGGGCGTTCCCGTGTTTTTGGCGGACGCCAAAGGCGATCTGGCGGGGATGTGCCGCCCGGGCACTGACACGGAGGACATGCGCGGGCGCATCGCGGCGTTCGGGCTGGGTGACGTGTGGGAGTATCGGGCATACCCGACGGTCTTTTGGGATGTCTATGGGAAGCAGGGCCATCCCCTGCGCACGACCGTCAGTGAGATGGGCCCGCTCCTATTGGCAAAATTGATGGGGTTAAATGAGACGCAGGAGGGCATTTTGTCCCTCGTATTTCGCATTGCGGACGACGCGGGGCTGTTGCTTTTGGACTCCAAGGACTTGCGCGCCATGCTGGCCTATGTGGGCGACCACGCGGCGGATTACGTGACGCGCTATGGCAATATGTCCAAGCAGAGCATCGGCGCAATTGTGCGAAAGCTGGTGGATTTAGAAGGGCAGGGGGCGGACCTGTTTTTTGGAGAGCCGTCGCTTGACATCAAGGACTGGTTTGCCACCGACGAACAGGGCAGGGGGCATATCCACGTGCTTGCGGCCGACCAGTTGATCCACTCGCCGGCCATGTATGGCACGTTTTTGCTCTGGATGATCTCGGAATTGTTCGAGCAGCTGCCGGAAGCGGGCGACGCCGAAAAGCCAAAAGTCGTCTTTTTCTTTGACGAGGCGCACATGCTATTTGACGACGCCTCGCCGCAATTGCTGCAAAAAATCGAGCAAATGGTGAAATTGATCCGCTCAAAGGGCGTGGGCATCTATTTTATCACGCAAAACCCCTCCGACATTCCGGACGGGGTGCTCTCCCAGCTCGGGAACCGCATCCAGCACGCCTTGCGCGCCTATACGCCAAAAGAGCAAAAGGCGTTAAAAGCCGCCGCGGACTCCTTCCGCGCCAACCCGGAATTTCGGACGATCGACGTGCTGCAGGAGCTAGGGATGGGGGAAGCTCTGGTTTCCGTCCTTGACGACCAGGGGCGCCCCACTGTCGTGCAGCGGTGCAAGATCCTTTGCCCGCAGAGCAGAATGGGCGCCATCACGGGCGAGGAGCGGCAGGAGGCGATGGGCGCGGATGGCCTTGGGGAAAAGTACGACAAGGCCATGGACCGCGACTCTGCCTATGAGTTCCTAAACCGCCAGGCAGCGGCGGCGGAGGCCGCCCAAAAAGAAGAAAAGGAAAAGGCCGAGGAGGAAAAGAAACGGGCAAAACAGGAAGCGGAGCAGGAGAAAATCCGCAAAAAACTAGAGGCTGAGGAGGCCAGGCAGCGCGCGGCGGAGGAGAAACAGCGCGCGGCTGAGGAACGGCAGCGCCGCGCGGAAGAGAAAAAGCGCGAAAAGGAAGCGGAAGAAGAACGCAAGCGCGCGGAGCGTGAGGCGCGCCAGCGCGCAAAAGAGCGCAAGGAAATGCTCGACACCGTGGGCAAGGTGGCCTCAAACGTGGGCAGCCAATTTGTGCGGGGGCTTTTCTCCAACATGCGGAAGAGAAGGTAGGATGATGCAAGGATGTCGATGTTTCAAGCAGTGGGGGACAAGTTTTTCCATCCGTTCTGCGGCAAAAACCGGGAGCTGTATTTTGCGTGTATCTCGGAACTGATCGACAAGTCAAAAGAAGTTCCCGTGCTTTATGAGACGGATGCGAGAGATTGCCTGATCTTGTATTTGCAAAATAGCAAATATGCCATTGAGACAGAGCAGATCGGCGAGCGCGGGGACATTCGTGCGCATAACGGCACACCGCAGGAGAATGCGTCTGCAATCCTGCGGTATTTCCGTGATTGCGGGTGGGTTTCGCAAAGGGAAGTCGGGCGCAGCGGCGACCACATTGCGGCCATTGGGGCCTATTGCAGGAAATTGGTGGATGCGCTTCACAAGATTTTTGACAGTGACGAAAATAGCGCCATCACGAATCATATCTTCTCGATGTATGAGATTTTGAGTTCCGCTTTCGCCAAAGACAGCGGGCGCGCCATTCGTCCTTATGGCAGCATTTTGGTTCCCCTGGTGGAGGAAGAGTGTGACCTGAAAAACGAGCTTCTGATCTTGAAAGACAGCATTCGGGAGATCATGCGCGCCGTCCTTAAGATGGCGGATGTCAACAGTTTTGGCCATTTCCTGATGAAGGACGAGTTGCTCAACCGTTTTTTCCAGGATTATTTTTTCATCAAGCGAAGCGGCCTCATCCCTGCGTACATTGCCAATATTGACCGCATGCTGCGCCGTTTGCGCCGCTCGGATCTCTATGGGAAAATGGTCAGGGAATATGGGGAACAAAAACGAGTCGGAGAGGACCTTGCCAGGGAGACCGTGGAGCGATTGTTTGCGGAATTGGACAGTTTCATCAACCTGGAGTATGGGCGCGACATCGGCTATATTGACAAAAAGATCAACACCTATTACAACTTATATTCGATCCGCATGGCGATGGTATTGGGCAGTGGCACCAACCTGGAGCAGCAGCTAAACCAACTGCTTTTGTGCTTAAAAGAATCGGACGCGCGGGAGCAGGAGCGCATCTTGCAAGACGTCTCGTCAGCTTTTCGCGTGATGGAGTTTGGCTACGTCGGGCGCAAATCCATCGAGCGCAGGAAAAGGCGCGGGGAAACTGTACCATCCGCTGGACTTTTGGACGCGCCGCTTTCCGATGCGGAGAGAGAACGGCTGACGGAGGAATTGCTAAAGGAACGGCCTTCCCATTATAGCATCGAAAAAGTGCGGGCATACCTGGATGGGCTTGCGATCCCGGATGAGGGCATGTCCGTCGGGGAGTTTGGCATCCACACGCGCAAAGACGCCATGATGGCCGCTGCTGCCATCCTCTATTCCAAAAGCCCGGGCTTTCCTTACGAAGTGGAGTTTGGGGAAGAAATGGTCGAGACAGACGTGGCGCAAATTCGTGCGTTTCGCGTCAAAAAGACAGGGGGCAAGAGGGCATTTTATGAGTGACATCAGCTTGCAACTGACGGTAAAAGAAGAAAATGGGGTTCTATTTAAGCGTGTCATCCGAAAGCTTTTGGCGTCGACATTTATCCTGCGGGAGCGGGACGAAAAACTTTATGCGTTCGCCTCGCGCGAGTCCAATCGGCAGGACTTATCCGAATATTTGCGCATGATGGGTTTTGACTTGCTCGTGGAAAATAAGAGTGGGGTTTGCATGCTCGTCGCGAGCGAGGAGGACGAGGAAACCGTGGGTCTCAAGCGCGCAAATGTCGTCTCCTTTACAACGACGCAGTTCCATTTACTCTTGATTCTCTGGAAAGTCTATTTGGAAAACCTGGGCTACCGAGAGGAAAATTGCGTCACGAAAGGCGACTTGATGGACAAATTTTTATCCTATAAGGACCTCTCTAGCAAACAGGAGATTGCGGCGGCGCTTCGGTTGTTCAAAAAATATAGCCTGATCGATTTCAATGAAAACGAAGATGGGGAGGACATGCCCATCCGGCTTTACCCATCCCTGCAATTTGGCTGGGACATCGCCCAGTTTGAGACGGTTGTGCGGCAATATGTGCAAGACGGGGAACAAAAGGAGGCAGGGGTGACAGATGATTTCTCTGACCAAGGTGCGCTTGATTAACTGGTATGCGTTTTCCAATGAGACAGTTCCAGTCGGGCAGTTTACGCTGATTGCGGGAAAAAACGGAAATGGGAAATCCGTCTTTTTGGACGCCATTAAGTATGCCGCCTATGGGGATACCATTTTTAACAAATCTTCCGAGAGTAAGGGCAGCCGCACGCTGTCCTCCTATACGCGCGGCCTTTTGGACGCGACGGCCGGCACTTACATACGCCCCGCGGACCGCGTCCCAAACGTGTGCACCCACATTGTCCTGGAGTTTTTTGACGCTGTGGAAAATAAATATTTTCTGCTTGGCGCGGTGATCGAGACGAGCGCGGCAAACAATTGCCAGACGATGCGCTATGCCATGGACGGGAAAAACATGGACGCGGTCTCGCATACCTATGAGGAAAAAGGCATCACGCGGCCCTACACGCGCGAGGGGCTGCAAAAAGCCTATGGTCTGACCATGCTCAACCGCGAGCAGGGGCTGCCGAAGTTTTTGCAAATGACGGGCATGCGCATGGGGCTTGCGCAGCTGCCCGCCTACTTGCGGCGCCTGCGCGGCATCATGTCCTATGACCCGGACGCACGTGTGGACCGTTTCATCCGCGAGAGCGTTCTGGAAGAAAAAAATGTCGATTTTACAAAGTTGGTGGAGGCCAAAGAAAACATTGACCGCCTCACGGGCACGTTTCAAATGATCGAGGAGGAGGTCAGCGCACTGGAGGAAATTCTCGCCAAACAGGACGCGTGGGAGAGCGAAAAAAACAGGCTTTTGCTGGACGACATCAAACGGGTTTACAAAAACAAAATCGAGCTGGATGCGCAAATACGCGACCTGGAGCAAAAGGCGGCGCTCTATGCAAAGCAAAAAGAGGAAAATGCCAGTCTTTTGCAGACAGCCGAGGCGCGCGCCCAGCAGGTCGACGAGCGGCTCATCAAGGCGCAGATCAGCTTGCGGTCCATGGATTGCGCAAAGATGATTTCCGAAGAGGAACAGCACCTGGGGGAATTGGAAAAGGAGCTGCAAACGCTCGGGGAGAAAAAGCTGGAACTGGAGGAGTTCCAGAAAAAAGTGGGCAGTATGATTGCCTTGCTTTCCGAGGAGGGAAATCCTGCTTGCGCTGGCGACATCCTCACAAACCTCTGTGGGCAGGGGCGTTACTCCACCAGTGAAAAGGAAGAGGCCGTGCATGGACTTCGCCTGGAAATGGAGGAGGCATACGACGCTACAGTTGGGAAAATAGGCGCGTTAGAGGGAAGCCTTCGGGAAACAGACGAAGGACTTGAGGCGCAGCTGCGGATTGCGCAAGAATGCCGCAAGCACCGCAATGCTTATGGACGTATCCCGGAATATGTGGGGTTGCGCGCCGAGATCAACCAGGCATTCCAAAAACATGGCATCGCGTCCGAGGCAAAGTTCGCGTGCGAGTATGTGATTGGCCTGGAAAATGAGGAATGGCGCGATGCCATCGAGGCATTTTTGGGACCGAGGCGGTATACGATATTGGTGGATCCCCAGTATTATGACCTGGCGGATGACGTGCTCAACCAGTCGCAAAATCGCCATGCGCACTTGTTTAACACCAAGCTTTTGATGGGGAAAAAGGTTGAGCCGGTGGAAGACTCCCCAGTCCATTTTTTGCAAATCCGCAATGAGGTGGCAAAAACATATTTTGCATACCAGCTGGGGCGCATGCATGCCGTTCCTCTAAAGGAGGTGCGCCACTACGAAAATGCCATTTCTAAAGAGGGCAGGGTGTCCGTGGCCATGGACAGCTACTTCCTTCGGTTTGACCGCATTTCCTCCTACTACTTGGGCCAGGAGACGTTTGAACTAAACCGCATTGCCGCGGAGAGAAATGCCGAAAAATTGCGCGTAAAGAAAACGGAATTGCTAAGAGAAAAGGAGCGATTGCGTTTTCGGAAATCTGCAATTGCGGGCAGCCGCGCGTATTTTCGGGATTACCGCTACGATGCGCATGATGCCTACAACCGCACGAAAAGCCAGTGCCGGCAGACGGCATTGCAGCTGGAAAAATTAAAAAAGGCACAGGCGGAAAATCAGGAATATATGGAACTTGCGGATCTCATCGCGCGCCTTTCCAGAGAAAAAGAGGCCATCCGAGAAGAGCAGCGGCAGAAAATGCAGCGTGACAGTGACCTGGCCACGCGCATCGCGGACGCAAAAATGCGGATCGCCCGTTGCGAGCAAGAATACCAAGAGGCGACGCGTCAGTACCAGGCGTATGAGGCGGACGACTACCCTTCTGTGCAAAAGGCGGTGGACGCATACAACCACTACCTGGAAAATGGCATGACGGGGGTGGGCGGGATTTTGCTGCCGCAATCCCGAAAAAACGTGGAGGGCCGCATCGAAAAAAGAAAACAGGAACTCACAACGCTTCGGGTCGACTATGCGCGCAGATATCCTGATGCAGGCATCGACCTTGCGTGCGAGAACCGGATGGCTTATGCCGCGCGAAAAGACCGCATCTGGATGGATAACCTTCAGGAAATCCGCCAAAAGTTAGATGACCAGACAAAGCGGTACGAGGAAATTTTTAAAAATGAGTTTGTCCTGATGATTCTCAAGTCCTGTGAGCGCGCTAGGGAGGAATTGCGCGACATCAACCTGGAATTGGCCAAATTGCAATTTTCCGCAAAATACCAATTTTCTGTTGACTACCAAAAGGGAGATACGGAGTATACAAAGATCATCCGCTACGCAAAATACCTCGATGAGAGAGAACAGCTGGGCGGAACGGATGGGCAGGAGGTCTTTGGCTTTTTGGGAAATTTCTCCGAAGAGGAAATCGATCGGCTGGAACAAGACCTGCGTGGCGTCCTAAACCAGGTGATTGAAAAAAATAATGAGGAACACATTGCGCGCCTTGCGGATTACCGCAATTATATGACCTACGAGATTTTGATCACAAATGATGTCCTGGATCACGCAAAATTGTCTAGACAGACGGGTTTTAACTCCGGGGCCGAAGTGCAGATTCCATACCTGCTGATCCTGACTTCCGCGCTTTTGCTGATTTACAACCAAAAAATCAATTCCACGCGACTTGTGTTTATCGACGAGCCCTTTGCGAAGATGGATCCGGGAAATGTCAAAATCATGTTGGACTTTATGCGCAAACAGCAGTTGCAAGTCCTGTTTTGCGCGCCTGACAAAACCGAGACCATCGGGGACGCGTGTGAGGTTATCCTGCCCGTTTTGCGCGTCCGCACGGACAGCATGCGCATGGGCATCATACAGTTTCACGAAGTGACAGGGAGTGCATGAATATGAAAAAGAAATCCACGCGCATCTCTTACCAGGAAGCCATTTTGACCTATTTGGCGGATGCGTACCGCCGCAGCAAAAAGGACAGTGGCACAAATGTGGTGCATCGGCGCACGCGCTTAGACCCGGAAAAGATTTATCCCAAATACCGAAAAAACGACGGAGACCCGGACGAGATAGAGGCACTCAACGAGGCGGCCGCAGCCTGCAAGGAGATGGGGTTTCTCGATTTTGACCAGACGCCCTACAGCAACGAGATCGCGGCCATTTTTCTCATAGACGCGCGCATTGGGGAGGTGGAGGCATTCCTGAAGGAGCACTATGGCTACGCGCCAAAGGGGGAGCGGCGGCAAGCCATAGAGGAGCTGCTCTCGCGCTATGGGGGCAAAACGCCGGCGGCAGAGAGGCTGTGCGGAGAAGTGCGAAAAAAATTAGAGAGCAACCAGGTTCCCGCACAGTATGGGCAGATTGCGGACTTGCTCAAGGCGCTTGTCTTTGTGGAATCCAATAGAGAGCCGATCTATCTGCGCGAGGCATCCATGCTGATCTACCGGGACTCCAAGTATTTTGAAAAAAACACCCTGGACGCGGTTTGCAAACGGCTGCGCATGGAAAAAGGCCAAGCGTCACGGCCGGGGGACATGCCGAGCGAGATTTTGGAGGATTACCATATTTTTCCGGAGCAGCGCCACATTTGCATCAAAGGGAACGTTACCTTGCGCGTCCGTGGGAGCGAGGTGTGGCTTGGCGCATTCCCAAGCGGCATGGAAATTGCGCAAAGTGAGTTTGCAAAGGTGGAGTCCATCCGTGTGGGCGCGCGTGCCCTTGTCACGGTGGAAAACCAAACGTCTTACTTTCGCTGCCAAAGCCCGGACATGGCATTTTTTTACTTGGGCGGCTACGTCAGCCGGGGCAGGCGCGATGTGCTGCGGCAAATCGGAAAAGACAATCCCGGTCTTGCCCTATTTCATTTTGGGGATATCGATGCGGGCGGATTTTATATTCACGCGGATCTCGAGGCGAAGACCGGTCTTTGCTTCCAAATGTGGCACATGTCTGTCGCGGAATTGCAAGACACTTACTACAAGGACTGCCTGCAAGCGCTGACGGAACAGGACAAGGCCAGGCTCTCCCGGTTAGCAGAAAAGGATGCCTATGCCCAGGTGGCGCGTTATATGCTCGCAAACAATGTGAAACTCGAGCAGGAAATCGTCAGCTATCATATTTTTGGAAATCTTAATGATTTCGCAAGGGAATGTTAAGAAGGCTGTGCTACAGTAGACAAAACATTGGAATGTATCCCAAACATCGGGATACGAAGTGCGAAGGCAGGATCTGCGGGGCGACGCACGCGAGGGGGCAAGGGCGATGGCAAACATTTTGGTCTGTGACGATGACAAGGAGATCGTGGAGGCGATCGACATATACCTGACGCAGGACGGGCATAAGGTGCTCAAGGCTTATGATGGGCAGCAGGCCCTGGAGATGCTGGAAAACAACCGCGTGGATCTGCTGGTCATCGATATCATGATGCCAAAGCTGGACGGCATCCGCGCCATTTTGAAGATTCGGGAGCAAAACCCGCTGCCCATCATCATTCTCTCGGCAAAATCCGAGGACGCGGACAAGATTCTGGGGCTGAACGTGGGCGCGGACGACTATGTGACAAAGCCGTTTAA
>CAYVVW010000013.1:22316-24898 GCA_964455335.1 uncultured Marvinbryantia sp. | reverse complement strand
ACCTTCGGATGAACTTCCAGGGCGAATGTTCCGAGGTTGGCATGAATCTTGCGATGGCCCGCGTCGCGCACAGGGAAGGTTATCCGGAGATCGGCCTTTACTGGGAGAAAGCGGCATTTGAGGAGGCCGAACATGCCGCGAAGTTTGCGGAGCTGTTGGGCGAAGTCGTGACAGACAGCACCAAGAAGAACCTCGAGATGCGCGTTGAGGCCGAGAATGGCGCGACCATGGGCAAGACGGACCTTGCGAAGCGCGCGAAGGCGGCGAACCTTGACGCCATCCATGACACCGTACATGAGATGGCACGCGACGAGGCGCGCCACGGCAAAGCATTCAAGGGCCTGTTGGATCGTTACTTCGGCTAATTTCAGGGAGGGTTCTCTATGAAAATCAGATTAGACAAAGCAATCGTTGAGTTTGTGCCGGAAAACCCAATCGAGACTGCCGAACTGGAAGCGCTGTGGGTGCGGATGGGAAATTGCGTTGGCGGCAACAAGAGCTTAGAGCCGATTGGCACGTACATCCCCGCCGAGAAAAATCTGGCGCGTTTCCATATCAACGGCTTGACCGCCGAGGAGGAAAAGGCTGTTCCGGAGTTCCTCGCCCCCTATGACACCGATGTCTATTGCGCGACTTGCAACAAGACCGTGCACGTCAAAAAAGGCGAGCAGATCCCGATTTGCTGCGGCAAACTGATGGAAATCCTCGACTAAAAACCGATCCACGAAAACCGAAACGTAGTCATGCAAGCCCCCATGGAAATCCATGGGGGTTTGTTTCGTTATCTTATGATGTTACGGTAAAAAGATACCTTACGGATTGTTTCGTGCTTCGCTGTCTACGCTTCGCTTCGGTCGGTGCTAAACGTGTGCCACTGGCACACAGCACCCCACAATCCCATGTCCCCACCGACATGCAAGCATGTCGTGGGAAAGGGCTTTCTACCCTGGTATCATCTTATGTTCTACCTTCCTACGCGCCGCCTTCGGAATCCCTTGGAACACCCTCAGATTTTTCGGAAAGAAGTGCCTCCGACCCATCTGGTCTTTTTACATCGCCTGCGCCGTCTGTGTCCATGGCGGGGTTGACGTGCACCATGCAATGCTTGACTGTCGGGAACTCGCGCTCGATGGCGTCGTGCACCTGCTCCGCGAAACGGTGTGTCTCATAGAGGGTTTTTCGCCCATCCGCCGAAATTTCGACATCCACATACATTTTCGACCCAAACAGCCGCGTGTGCAGTTGGTCGACCGCCAGCACGCCCTCCTGCGATCGGACGAGCGCGCGCATCCGCTCTTCTGTCTGCGCGTCGCAGGACTTGTCCACCAGCTGGTCCACGGCACCGCGAAAAATGTCATAGGCTGCCTTTCCGATAAACACGCAAATGACCACGCTTGCCAGGGGATCCAGAACCGGAAAGCCGATCCTGGCGCCGAGGATGCCGAGGAACGCCCCAACGGACGACAATGCGTCCGATCGGTGGTGCCACGCGTCCGCAAGCAGCGCGCCGGAATGGATTTTGTTCGCCGCGGCCTTCGTGTATTGGAACATCCATTCTTTTACCAGGATGGACAAAACGGCGGCGAGCAGGGCCGCCACGCCCGGCGGGCGCAGCTGTGCCGCATTTTCCCCCACAATCTTTTCAAGGCCGTCCACCCCGATTTTTAATCCCGTCAGCAGCAGGACGACCGACAAAAGAATGGCCGCCACGCACTCCAGCCGCTCATGCCCATATTGATGATCTGCGTCCGATTTCTTGTTGGAAATCTTCACGCCAATCATCACGATAAACGTGCTAAAAACATCAGACGCAGAGTGCACCGCATCCGAAATCATCGCGTCGGACGAAGCAAAAATCCCCGCCGCCAGCTTCACAAGCGAAAGAGCCACATTGACCACAATGGTGACAATCGACACATGGTAGGCAATCGATGCCTGCGCGTTTTCCCCCAAATGGCTTGCTTGTCCGGACGAATGGCCTTTCGCTTTTTCCCGAAAATTCAAAGTCATGTTTATTTGCGAATTTCAAGCAATTTTTGCTTTAGTTCTCCCTCCATTTTGAGCATTTCCGTCTCGGCCAGCTGCCGCTTCCTGCGCCCTTCTTCCTGGATCTGCAGCACCTCGTCCAAGGTCTGGACAAGCTGCTGGTTGGTGTGCTGCAGCGTCTCGATGTCCACAATGCCGCGCTCGGACTCGCGCGCCGTGGCGACAGTGGCCGTGTGGAGCGTCTCCGCGTTTTTCTTGAGCAGCTGGTTTGTCATCTCTGACACGGCATTTTGCGCCTTTGCCGCCTCGGAAGCGTGCTCGATGCCGAGCGCAATCACCATTTGGTTTTTCCAAAGCGGGATCGTGTTGACCAGGGTGGATTGGATTTTTTCCACCATCACGGTATTGTTGTTTTGGATAAGGCGCAGCTGCGGGGCTGTCTGCAAAGACACCATGCGGGTCAGTTCCAGGTCATGCAGCTTTTTCTCAAAACGGTCGCAGAGGGAACTTAAGTCCTTTGCGTCCTGCGCGTCCTCCGGCAGATTGCTCGCCTTGGCCTTTTCCATCTTTTGCCGCAACTCATTCTCGCGCACTTC
>CAYVVW010000013.1:0-22306 GCA_964455335.1 uncultured Marvinbryantia sp. | reverse complement strand
TTGAAGTAATTTTTGTTCAGCTCATACATCTGGTCGAGCGTGGCAGTGTCCTTTAGCAGGCGCACCTGGTGCTCCTCGAGGGCATTGCAGATCTTTTCCACGTTTGCCTCAGTTTTGTCAAATTTGGCTTTCATGGTTTCCAGCTTTTTTTCGCTCTTTTTGAACATGCCAAAAATGCCTTTTGGCTTGTCGTCATCGTCAAATTCCTTTAGCTCCACCACGACACTTGCCAGCATGTCGCCCACCTGGCCCAAGTCCTGCGTCTTGACATTTTCCAATGCCTTTTCCGAAAAATCGGCCAATTTTTGCTGTGCCGCCGCGCCATATTGCAAGATGGCGTTGCTGTCCGTGAGATTGATTTTCTGGGCAAATTCTGCAATCTGCTTTTTCTCCGCCTCGGTAAAGGCGCTCTCCTCCTCCATCGCCGCCACGGCTTTTTTTGCCTCTGCGACTTCCTGCGCCGTCTCCGCGATCGGAAATGCCGGCTCGCCAGGCGTCTCCATCGCCACAGCCTGCTGCCCCGCATCCGCCTTTTGCGGCTCCGCAAATGGATCCAGTGTCAAAGTCGGCGCCTCAGGCGCCTGGCCTACCATCTTGGCAAATTCGTCATTCATGTCATGCTCCTCCTGTCCACGTGTTTTATGATTTCCTCAAATGCGCTCCCCGGTCAGCCCTTCCTGAGCCAAAAGGGTGTTCAGCACGGAGATGTCCGACGAGATGTCGATGGACGTGTCCTGGAACAAATTGTCAAACAGGCGGGCAAATGCCTGGTTCAACGTGTCCAGCGTGTCCTCGATCTCTTTTTTCGACTTGAGGACATTGGGACCTTGTATCGGCTGCGCGTCCAGTTTTTGGTAAGAGTCCAGCAGCTTGATGGTGGTGGGCAGGTAGTATTTCATCAGCTTTTTCGTGTCCGCCGCACTCTCCGGCTTTTGCGCGACATACTGAAAAATCTTTGTGACAACGACCTCCAGGCTGTCCAATTTTTCCGAAACGGCCTCGTCCTGGATTGCGTCATTTGCCGCATGGATGCGCGCGATATACCCCCGCCCCTCTTCGACCAGCTGCCACACCGCCTCGGGAAGCCCTTTCGTTTCCTCGGCGTTTTTGCGTTCCTCGCGCTTTTTTTGCTCCTGCGCAAGGGCGGCCGCCGCCTGCTGCTGTTCCATGCGCTGCTGGTCGCGCAAATAGGCCTCATACCCTTCATTCGTCACAAAAAGCGTTTTCCCATTGGGGGAGAGGTGCCCTTGGCGGAACAATCCCCCGCCAATCATCTTGCGCACGTCATTTCTCGTCGCGTCCTCGCTTTTTCCCACGCTCGCCGCAAGCTCCGCAATGGAAATACACCTGCGGTTCCCCAGCGTCCGCACATAACTTTTGAACCGCTTATCTTTTTGCAAGATGCCAAACCCCTTGATATAACCGAACACGCAAACCAAAATGGGCAAAAGCAATATCAGCGCAAAGGGATATAGCCCCAAGGACAATGCGGCGATCATCAGCAGCGCATTGCCTGCCGCAACCAGCGCTGCCGTGATGCTCAGCGCATATCCAACTGCCGTCCGCAGCTCTCCGGTGGCGTAAAGCTGTTTTGGAGACAGCTCATCCTTTGCACCCGCTCCCGTTTTTTCCACTGAAGGCGGCCGCTTCTTGCCCTCCCAGGGATTTTGCGGCTCGGCCGCCTTCTTTTTCTTTTGCCGGCCATCCAGACTGTCCGCTACGGTGTCCATGCCGCGCGCCACGCTTTCCAACGTCACGTTCACGCCGCGCGCCACGCCGTCCGAAACCGTCGACACACTTTGCGCCACCGTGCCCGCCGCATCCCGGACATTATCTGCCGCAAGCCCCACCGCCGCCGTGACCGCGCTGCGTATCGACTGGCTCAGCTTGCTAAAATCCTCCGTCTGGATCGCCTCATCGACGGCATTGTTGATCTCGTCTCCTATATCTGACCAGCTCTGTTTCCCCATGGACCACTCCCCCTGCTGCTGCCTGTTTTTCTGGCATCATTATGATTTGGGTGTCAAAAGGTATTTGACACGTCCCAACGTCATGTTTTTTCGTGCAAGCACGAAACACATGACCTTTTGACGCTCGTGTCATCATTATATCCGAATTTCTCCCAATTGTATAGATGCATTTTTTCTCACATCTCCACGCCCCTCGGCGATGTGATAGCCCGCCTGGCGCACTCTGCGCTCCAGACAGCCGCGGCACTGCGCAGACTCCTCTCCCGTGCAGATTTTGTTGTCATAGAGCGCGTACCATTTGCGCACGCGCACGGGCGAGAGGTTTGGCATGACGACATTTGCCCCGGCCTTTAGGCCGAGTTCCCGCCCGTTTGGGTGTATCGTGCCAAGTGCTGTGGTAGATGGGATGAGGGCGCGCGGAAACATCAGGCGCAGGATGGCAATCATCCGCAAGGTCAGCTGCAGCGTTCCCCCCGGCATGTCGCAAAATGGCGTGTCCGCATGGGGCACAAATGGGCCGATGCCAATCATGTCAGGCTGCAGCGCTTGCAAAAACCGCAAATCCGCCACCAGGTGATCCGCACTCTGAAAAGGCGACCCGACCATAAACCCCGTCCCAACCTGATACCCCAGCTCCTTTAAATCCCACAGGCATTGCTTGCGCGCAGAGAGGGAAAGCTCCCCTGGGTGCAGCATGTGGTAGTGCCCCGCATCGGCCGTCTCGTGGCGCAGCAAATAGCGGTCTGCGCCCGCCGCGCGAAGAAGACGGTAACTTTCCTTGGAGCGCTCGCCTAAGGAGAGCGTGATGGCGCAATCCGGGAACGCCGCCCGAATCCCCCCGACGATCTCGCACATGCGCGCGTCGGTAAAATGCCCGTCCTCTCCGCCTTGCAAGACAAACGTGCGAAAGCCCAGGCGGTACCCTTCGCGGCAACATTCCATGATTTCTGCTTGCGTGAGCCGATACCTGCGCGCCCGCGCGTTGCCCCTTCGGATGCCGCAATAATAGCAGTCATTTTTGCAATGATTCGTAAACTCAATCAGCCCGCGCAGATACACGCCCGTGCCATACACCCCGCGGCGCACCGCATCCGCACGGCGAAACAATTCCCCGTCGCAGACATCCTGGCAAATCAAGTCGCGGAACTCATCATCCTTTAGGTCTCGGTTTTTTTCCAATTTGTCGACCAATCCTTTATCGACCAGCGCGGACATTCCCACCCATTCCTTTCCGGCAGTGGTTCAAAGCCTGCCAAACGTTTCACGATCACTGCAGTTCAGTTTTGTGACGGTTGCGTCGCTCCAGGTGGCTACCCAGTCATCCTGCTCCTGCGGGCGCAGGAAAAAGCTGTTCAAATCCACCTTGCCAAATGATGTGTCCAATTTTCTGTATTTTTCTCCGATGACCGTCAGCATGAAATCCCACACCAGTCGGTACTGCCGCATCATGGCGTAAAGACATATCTGCTTGGCCACGTCGCTTGGCTGCGCGGCAATTGCCCGGATAAGGTCGTCACTCTCCAGTGTTTGCAGCCTTTTGACACAGGTGCGTGCCATGCTCTTTAAAGATCGCTCGGTCGGGTACTGGAACAGATTGTCCTTTACAATCCGATCAACGATTTCCTCTTTGCCAAGCCCCGCGCACATCAACTCTGCGGTCGTCCGCGTCTCATAAAACAAAAACTGCTCTCTGGTGATGGCAGCGTTATAGGGGCTGGCACCACGAAGAGCCTTCTTTGACTTTGGCATGCGTTCCCCCCTGTTCCCCTTTTCCAGTCATCCCTTTCGTGCCTGCATCCAAAGGAGTTACGCATCCGGCATCTTTGTGTACGCCTTCATGCAAACGTTTGCGCCGTGCGCCGTCTCCGTGCGCGTCCACACCAGCCCATTGTGGCTGATGTACCCCTCCCCGTCGGAGATGTCGGCCGACTTTGTCGCCTCGTCGCCCGCGTATTCGGTCGCCACCGGATAATCGTTTTCCTGGCTGTCCACCTCCACGATCACCGCGTAGCGCTGCCCCGCAAACAGAGGGATGCCCTCGGAAAATTCGGCCGTGTAAAACTCCGCCTGCGCCGCCTCCCCCGCGCAGATGGCTTTTTGGGGCAACAGGAACGTCTTGTCCACAAATGCCTCCACAAAATAGACGGTGTACCGCGTGTCTGGCCCCGTGAGGTAAAATCCGACCGCCGCAAGCGTTTCCTCCCGCTCGGCCGTAAAGACGTTTGCAAAATAGCAATGCCCGTCGCCATACCCGAGCTGCCCCACCCAGCCGCAGGGATCTGTCTGGTAGATGTGGTCATAATTGTCCGCGTCCGCGACTTTGGTGAGCGCAATCGTATGCTTCCCGATATTGACATCCTCGTAGGACACCCAAAATACCCCATGGTCGCCAAATTGCTCCCCCCAGCTGTTTTGGCACAAAAAGGCGCCATTTGCGCGGGGGCGGCGGTGGAAGCGCGACGCGTCATAGGCATCGTCCCATCCAATGATGAGGATGTCGTGGTTGGCATCCTCCACCCCGTCATACGCGTAAGAATGTTCCAATTGGTTATAATAAACGGATGTGCGAAACGCATTTTCCGCGTCCATGTAGAGCGAGGACTGCACCGCGCCGCAGCGCATGACGGCGCGCTTGATCGCCGCATAATCTTTTTCGGCAAACAGCTGCATCTCCTGCACGTGCTTGATGGGGGAAAGCCCCTCCGGGGAGACACCGTCGCCATAAGGGTCGTCCGCTTCCGCCACGGGCCCCTGCCAGCCGGCCAGGTATGCCATGACCATCGTGTAGTCCCCGCCGTCGTCCTGCCCAAAGGAAAAGGCGTTTTGCAGGGAAATGTGGTCCGCCGAAAAAACCACGCGCTCCTGCGGCAGGCAGGACGCCTCCAGCGCGGATGACGCGGCGATCGCCCAGCAAGTGCCCAGATTTCCCTGGTTTTTGACCGTCAGCGCGCCCCGATCGGCCCGCGCGTCATAGCGTGTGGGAAGCACCGCGTCTTGCGGGTCATCCCCGCCATCTGCCGCAGTTTGCCGCGGCGCTGTCTGCGAAACCGCCGGCGTTTTTGGCAAAAATACCTCGTCCGCGAGCGCAAGGATCAGCGCAACCAACGCGACTTCCAACAGGATCTCAATTCTCTTTAGCCACTTCATCATGGATACTTTCTATTTTTTTCTTCGGTTTGGGCGGCTTTGGCCCAAAAAACTGGTAGACATACGTTTGGATCATGCCATTGTAGATTTTGCGGTTTTTGTCGGCTTTTTTGCCGATCGCCTTTTCCGCGTCGGGATAGGCGGTGATCACATACTCGGACCAGCCGTCCAAATGCCGGAACGCCTCCCCCATCTCCCGATAAATGCGGGGCAGCTCCGCGCCATCCAGCCGCTCCCCATAAGGCGGGTTGGTAATGACAAACCCATATTTTTTGGGGTGGCGCAATTCCTTGACGGGCCTTTCCTGAAAATGGATCAGGTGGCCCACTTGCGCCCGCTTTGCATTTTCCCTTGCGACTTTCAGAATCTCCCCGTCGATGTCATATCCCTGGATGTCCGTGTCAATCTGCAAGTCGGCCATCTCCTCGGCCTCGTTTCGCACTTCTGCCCAAAGCCTTGCGGGCACGAGATGCGCCCATTGTTCCGCCAAAAAAGCTCGCCGCGCACCCGGCGCAATCTTTGCAGCCATCATCGCCGCCTCGATGGGAATGGTGCCGCTGCCGCAAAAAGGGTCCACCAGGATGCGATCCCCCCTCCAGGGGGTCATGCCGATCAGGGCGGCGGCCAGCGTTTCCGTGATGGGTGCCTTGCCAGAGGCCAGCCGGTAGCCGCGTTTGTGCAGGGAATCGCCCGACGTGTCAAGTCCGATCAGCGCCTCGTCTTTTAGAAACGACACGCGCAGGGGGTAGGCAGCCCCGTCCTCCGGAAACCACTGCCTGTGGTAAGTGCCCTTTAAGCGCTCCACGATCGCCTTTTTCATGATGGACTGGATGTCGGACGGGCTAAAGAGGCTGCTTTTCACAGACGTGGCCTTGGCAACCCAAAACCGCGCATTCTCCGGAAGATAATCCTCCCAGGGAAGGCCGCGCGTCTTTACAAACAGCTCCTCAAAGGTCGTGGCGCGAAACTTCGCCACTTTGAGCAGCACGCGCTCCGCCGTGCGCAAGTGAATGTTGGCATATGCCACCGCCTCCGGGTCGCCCAAAAAAGTCACCCGGCCGTCCTCCACCTGGGAAATGTCATACCCCAAATCCAGGATTTCCCGTTTCAAAACCGCCTCCATGCCGAAATGGCAGGGCGCAACCAGCTCCATCATCGTTCCCATTTGCCTCGCTCCTCGGTTGATTCCTTAAAATTTCCGCAAGTTTATCATAATTTTTTTCATTTTTGTATTGCAATTCACTTCAACATGTATTATAATGGCGAATGTAAGAGGTTTTGCCTCTTATACCCCTTATTAATTATTTATACTCCCCTCGAAAAAGCAGATAGCTCCCCTATCTGCTTTTTCCTTTGTCTGTCGCAAACGACGAGAACGAAAATCGTTTCGTCGTTTGCCTCACCCGCGGCGAAACAGCAAGATCACAAGAATCACCAGCAGGATGGGCACAAAAAAGCGCACGACCAGCGTCAGGACATTCCCGATGAGGGACAAAATCAAAAAGAGAATCAAAAAAAGAACAATCGGAACGCCAAACTTGATCACCCAGGGGTGGATCTTGTGCACTTTTCCGTTGTGGACAAAGGCCGCCTCCGGCTGTTCCTGGGCATCCGCGTCGGCGCTGCCCGTGGACTTTGCGTCCTCTCCCCAGGCGGACGCGGAGTCTTGCGCGCCTTGCGCAGAGTCCACCAGGGTATGGGCGATAAACACGGGGCTGCCCAACTCCGCAAGCACTTCCGCCTCCGACTTTCCAGCGCGCATCGCGTCCGAAATATACTCGCGATAATAATGCAAATGCGCCTCGATCTGTGCCGCGCTTAATTCCCCTTGCAGCTGCATCCGTAATGTGTCTAAAAATTCGTCTCTCGTCATTGCGTCCTCCTCGTCGCCGTGCCTGCCCATCCGCGCCATTTCCCGAAACCATCATAAGGCAAATACGCAAAATTCGCAAGAACTTTTCTTGATTTTGTCGGGCAACTGGTCTATACTGTTCCGAGGGAGTAAAAAGAATAGAGGGGAGAATGACATGAAACAACGCACATTGCTTCTTTTTTTGGCCGCGCTGTGCGCCTTGGGCGCGTCCGGCTGCCGCAGAAAGCCGATCGTGACGGAAACGCAGGCGCAGACGGAGACCGCAAAAGAGCTGGCGACCGAGGCTGCAAGCGAGACGGAAGCGCTGGCAAAGGCCACGGAAACCGTGACGGAAAAGGAGTCGGAGACAGAGAAACAGCCGACCAAGATCCGCGCAAATCTGACGCAGAAGGAGACCGAGCAGTCGGAGATGGCGGTCGCCACGCAGAATTGCCCTTATTGCGGCAATCCATTTTCCACGGTTGCGGGTTCTGACGGGATTTCCGAGTATGACGCGCATGTCGCGCAAGAGGAGGCCTACATCGATGCCATCGGGGGCGACGCGTCCGACTACCAGACCGGCGCGGACGGCACTTTGTACGCGCAATGCCCCTATTGCTTCCAGTGGTTTTCGGACGCGCCCGGCGCGGATGGGTATTCCGCATATGCCGAGCACGTCGCGGCCGAGTCCGCCTACGCGAACCAAATGGCGAACGAAGAATACGTACAGTGCCCCAATTGCGGGAATTGGGTAACGCAAAGCGAGTACCAGGACCACATCAACGGCGGTTGGTGATCAGATCAAAAAGTCTTTGAGCCGTTTGCTCCTGGAGGGATGGCGCAGCTTGCGCAGGGCCTTTGCCTCGATTTGCCGGATGCGCTCTCTTGTGACGTTGAACTCCTTGCCAACTTCCTCGAGTGTCCGCGCGCGCCCGTCGACAAGCCCGAAGCGCAGCTGCACGACCTGGCGCTCGCGGTCTGTCAGGGATTCTAATGCGGTGGCAAGTTCTTCGCGCAGCATGGAAAATGCCGCCGAGTCGGAGGGGGAAAGCGCCGAGTCGTCTTCGATGAAGTCGCCGAGGTGGCTGTCCTCCTCCTCCCCGATGGGCGTGTCCAAGGATACCGGGTCGCGCGAGATTTTTAAGACTTCCCGCACCCTTGTCACCGGCACGCCCAAGCGATCCGCCACTTCCTCCGGGGTCGGCTCCCGGCCGAGTTCCTGCAGGAGGGTGCGCGTCATGCGCAAGGTCTTGTTGATGGTTTCCACCATGTGCACGGGCACGCGGATGGTCCTGCCCGTGTCCGCGAGGCCCCTTGTGATGGCCTGCCGGATCCACCAGGTGGCATAGGTACTGAATTTAAACCCCTTGGCGTAATCAAATTTGTCGACCGCCTTCATCAGTCCCATGTTCCCCTCCTGGATCAGATCCAGAAACGGCATCCCGCGCCCCACATATTTTTTCGCGATGCTCACGACGAGGCGCAAGTTCGCCTCGATGAGCTGTTTTTTGGCGGCCTCGTCGCCCTCTTCCACGCGCTTTGCAAGCTCGACTTCCTCCTCCGTGGAAAGCAGGGGAACGTTGCCGATCTCCTTGAGGTACATGCGCACAGGATCCTCGGTGCTGATGCCTTCCAAGACATCGGCGTCGTCGATGATCTCCACCTCGTCGTCGCCTAAGAGCAATTCGTCATTGTCCAGCAATAGCTCTGCCGTGCCATCTGCATTGTCCTCTTGCAGCACGTCGATGTTGTTTTTTTCCAGGTACTCATAGACGTAGTCCATTTTCTCCTCGGAAAGATGCATATTGGCAAACGCGTCGGCCACTTCCTTGTAGGTCAGGATATTCTTTTTGGTCTTTGCGCTGGCCACGAGCCCCTCTAAGGTTTTGGTAAATTGCTCCATGACTTCATCCATAGACTGCGCCCTCCCCTCTTAACGTAATCCGCGGACCACCTTTGTGCTCCACATATCCCCGGGTGATGGTGACCGTGCCGATGCTCTCATCTTTGGGAATCTCGTACATGATGTCGAGCATGATCTCCTCGATGATCGCGCGAAGCCCCCGCGCGCCCATGTCCTTTTCCATGGCGCGCTCCGCGATCGCCTCTAGCGCGTCGTCGTCAAATTCCAGCCGCACCTCGTCTAAGGCCAGGAGCTTTTGGTATTGCTTGGTGATGGCATTTTTCGGCTCTTTTAAGATCCGCACAAGCATGTCTTTTGTGACGCCCTGCAGGGAGCACACCACCGGCAAGCGCGCCAAAAACTCCGGAATCATGCCAAACTTGCGCAAATCCTCGTTGGTCACGTTTGACAAGATGTCGGGATCGTTGTCATATTTGTCCTTTAGATCCCCGCGAAAACCCATCACAGACTGCTTGTTGAGCCGCTCTTTGATGATGTCCTCAAGTCCTGGGAACGCACCGCCGCAAATAAACAAAATGTTGCGGGTATTGACCGTTTGCAATGGCACCATCGCGTTTTTGCTGCTCGCGCCCACGGGCACGTCCACATTGCTTCCCTCGAGCAGCTTGAGCATCCCCTGCTGCACAGACTCGCCGCTGACATCCCTTTGGTTGGTGTTTTGCTTTTTGGCGATCTTGTCGATCTCGTCGATAAAGACGATCCCATGCTCCGCCCGCTCCACGTCATTGCCAGCCGCGTCCAGGAGCTTGCTCACCACGCTCTCGATGTCGTCGCCGATATAGCCGGCCTCTGTCAAGGACGTGGCATCCGCGATGGCGAGCGGCACGTCCAAAAGCCCGGCAAGGGTACGGACCAGGTACGTTTTCCCGCACCCGGTCGGCCCGATCATCAAGATATTTGATTTTTCGATGGCGATCTCGTCCATCGTGTCGGTCGCCACGCGCTTGTAATGGTTGTACACGGCGACCGACATCACTTTCTTTGCATGGTCTTGCCCGATCACATAGGCATCCAGCTGTTCCCGAATCTTGTGCGGGGGCGGGATCGCCTTGCGGTCAAACGCCTTGGCGGGCGCTTTTGGCTCCTCCTTTTTTGCGCGCTCCCTGCGCATGACGTTCTGGGGGATGTTGGCGAACGGCCCCATCTGCACATCTGGAAGGTTTCTCGCCATATCCAGGACTTCCTGAAAGCTGTCGGCGTCGAGACTGCTGATGTTGCCAAAGGCCGTTTGCAAGCAGTTCGGGCAGATGCAGAAATTGCCTGCCATCTGGATCAGCCTGCACGTCTTTGTCTCGGGGCGGCGGCAGATTGCGCAATACCGGATTCTCCGATCCTCTCCCGCGCGTTTCCCATCGTTCTTTTGCGCACCGCCCGATTGGGCGCTGTCCTTTTGCCCATCTTTTTCGCTGCCCGAACGTTCCGTATCTTTCTCGGATATGGGCCTCATTTTCTCTGACACAACATCCTCCCTTTCCTGTGGAACTATCTTTAATAGCAAACGACATTGTCGTTTGCTGCGCCGAATTTGCGCTGCGTAAGCAGCATGATTCCGCAGCAAATTCGTGCGCATCCCCCCGGAGGGTCTGGCGTAAACGGCAATTATTTGTCGTTTACGCTAGAACCCAAAGTAATCAAAGACATCGTTCCATCCGCCAGAATATCCGTCATCTTGCTGGCCATTGTTGGAATTGCCCGCGTTTTGCGAGCCGTTTTGCCCATCGTCCGGCAAATCAGAGCGCTTGCCGAGCTTGACGTCGTAGGACTTTTCCACATAGCCGCCTTCCTCCTCATAGTGCATGACCGTGATGGTGACCGTCTCGCCTGCCTCATAGTATTGCAAGCGGTCTATCAGCTGGTCGCGCGTGGTGATCTTGGTCTTGTCGAGCTTGGTGATGATGTCGCCCTCTTCGATGCCCGCTTCCTCGGCGGGGCTGTCCTTTGACGAAAATCCCGTCACCAGGGCGCCCGACGGCACGCGGTACAGCTCCTGCGCCTCCTGGGAGACATTATAGACGTAAATGCCCAGGGCACCCGCCTTTTCGTTTGCCACTTTGCTCCGCGTCGTCTGGTTCATCAAATCCTCAATGATCGGCTTTGCCGTGTTGATCGGGATGGCATACCCCATGCCCTCGACCCCTTCTTCCGCCGCTTTCGCGGAATTGATGCCGATCAGGCGGCCGTTTAAGTCCAGCATAGCGCCGCCGCTGTTGCCAAAATTGATGGCGGCGTCCGTCTGGATCATGCTGTTGGTCACGGTGCCGTCACTCGTCCCCACCGTCACCTCGCGGTTCAGGGCGCTGACGATGCCGGTCGTCGTCGACTGGCCATACCCCAGCGCGTTGCCGATGCACACGATCCACTCCCCGATTTCCACCTGGTCGGAGTCGCCCATTTGCACGATGCCGATCTTGTCCGCGACATCATCTTTGATCTCGTCTAATTTCACGGAGACGACCGCGAGGTCGCTCGACGGGTCCGTGCCCTTGATGAGGGCGGACACCAGCTTGTCCTCCTCATCCCCGTCTTCCCCTAGATCCACGCTAAAGCAGACGGTCAATTCTTCCGCGCCCTCCACCACATGGTTGTTGGTGGCGATGAGCAGCTCGTCCTCATTTTTGCCGACGATGATGCCGGACCCCGAACTCGTGGAGTCGCTCTCGAACTGCCTGCCCATGAAGGTGATCTCTTCTTTGCCCACGTTGGTAATGGCCACGATGGCGGGCATCACGTCTTTTACGACTGCCTTGATGTTTGGCAAAGTCGCGGCGCCATCCTGCTGCAGCGGGATTTCCTCTATCTCGTCAGCCGTCGCGATGGCGGTTATGGTCACGTCCTGCGCGTCTGTCTGCGCCTCGCCCCCTAAGTCGAACGCGGAGCCGAGCGCGAGGCTTACCTCTTCTGTCTCCTGGTTTATGCCATACGCGGTCACGCCGATTAAGCCCGCCGCCGCAAGGATTGCCAACCCTGTTCCGATACGTTTCTTGTTCCTCATGTCTTGTTCCTCCTAAAAAGTGCCGGATTTCCTTGTTGCCGCAAAACGAAAAGCACGCTTTCGTTTGCTATGGGGGTAGCATACCAAGCATTTGTGTTCAATCTGTGACAATCCGTTTAAAAATCTTTGTTTTTCCAAAAATTTCGGTTCATGGAGCATCTGACCACCACCGCCCTTGGCAGGCGCTTGTAGTGCTTGCCCAGCCAATACCCGGCGTACTTGCACCCGCTTTGCCAGACGAGCTTGGGAAGCAAGTCCTCCCTTCCCTGCGCGCTTAGGTAGGCTGCCGTGGTTTTGACGAGCCGGATGCCCTCCCCCTCGGACGGAACGTCCGCAAAAATCTCCGGGTGGTCCGCCTGGGAGACGGCCAGGTCGAAATTTCTGCGAAACTGCTGCGCCCCTGTGTAATTGTGGGAATGGACGACGCGCGCGTCCGCCGCATAGGCCACCTGGTACCCCGCCCGGATGAGCTTTGCGGCAAAAATCATGTCCTCGTTGAAAATGACATGTCTCTCAAACCCGCCCAGTGCCTCATAGGTCGCGCGCACATAGGCCGCGCAGACATTCGAGCACAGGTAGGTCTTGATGCCGAGCGCGGGCAGGTCGGACGCAGACTTGACGATGCTTTTCGCCCCATAATTGAAGCTGCGCGCATAGCGCTCCAAAAGGGAACAGTCGGGGCGCGCAATCTGCCTTGCGTAAGCCGCGGCCGCGCCTTTTTGCAAGGCATCGCGCAGCCGCTCGACCAAAAAGATGTCCGCGGGCACCGCGTCCTGCGTCAGGAACAGCAGCACGTCCGCGCGCGACTTTTCCGCCTCCTCGGCGCGCGTCCCGCCGTGGTCAAACTCCGCGGGGGAAATGTGGCGCACCTCCAGGAAAATGCCATTTTCCGTGTGCCCGCGCGCAAAATCGCTGGCAAGCCTAGACGAAAGCGCCCATGCGGACGCATCCGTATTGACCACGGAAATCCGCATGGGTTTCACTGTCTGATGCTCCAAATGTTCGATTAACTGCGCAAACCGCCCGTCAGGCTTGTATGTGGGAATGATCACGTCGACCGTCCGCAGGCGGGAGGATGCCCCCGCGCCCGCGTCGCGGCCCGCGCTTTTGCCCCCCATCAGTAAAGTCCCGTGACGCTGGAGATCGTGTCGCTGATCTGCCGTACCACCTCGGAGGGCTGGTAATTCTCCACCGCAAACAGGTACTGGTGCAATTCGCTGACGTTGTTCGCCAGGTTGATGGGCGCAACGATGTCATTTTCAATCGTCATCGGCTGCTGCTCAAATGGGAATCCCACTGTGTCCGCGAGGCGGTAGGAGTTTACGCTCTTTGCCAAATCCATGATTTGGCCGTTCGTCAGGTTGGTCTCCACATTTTTGAGCACGCTGTCTATCACCGAGAGCAGCAGCGTCGGGTTGGACTGGAACTTTTCCAAAATCTTCATCAGCACCGTCCTCTGGCGCTCGGTGCGCTCATAGTCGTTGCCGATGGCGCGGATGCGGCAATAGGACGTGGCCTGCAGCCCGTTGAGCGTCTGTAAGCCCGGCCCCGTGACGGGGATGATGGTGCGCCCCGTGATTTCCGACGTCTCATTTTGATAATTGTTGATCCACGTCGCCTCCTCCATGGATTTGACATCGATCTCCACGCCCCCGATGTCGTCTACCACGTCCGCCACCACGTTCATATTGACCGTGACATAATTTGTGATGTCCAAGTCGAGGTTTTTGTTTAAGGCCGCGATGGATCGCGCAGGGCCGTACATGCCATAGATGTCCGTCAGCTTGCGATAGCCCCCTTCTGTGTCTTCCAGATACGTGTCACGGTAGACGGAAACCAATTTCACGTCCTTCGTGTCGCGGTTGATGCTGCACACCATGACGGTGTCGCTCTGCCCGCTCGTCAGGCCATAGCGGGAATCCACCCCGTAAAGCGCGATGTTCCAATACCCTTTCAAGGTCTTCTCCGCCTCGTCCGAGAGCTGCGCCTGGATCTGGTGCACCATCTCGCTTTGCTCGGCGGTGTCGATCGACACCTGCGCCTGGGAGAGCTTGGACATCTGCGCCGCGACATAGAGCGCGATCCCAAGCAAAATGAGCAAAACCACCTCCACCGCAAAGAGAATCCAGCGGCGTTTCTTTTTCTTCTTTTTCTTTTTCTCATTTACAGAGCCTAAGTCTGACCCATAATTTCCTTGCTGGCCTTGTCCTTGGCCATAATACCCTTGCTCACCTGCCTGGCCTTGCCCATAATACCCTTGCTCGCCCGCCTGGCCTTGGCTATTTCCGTAATATCCTCGCTGATCCGGCTGACCTTGCCCTTGCCCGTAGTACCCCTGCTGTCCCGCCTGGCCTTGGCTGTTTCCGTAATATCCTCGCTGATCCGCCTGGCCTTGCCCTTGCCCGTAATACCCCTGCGCGCCCGGCTGGCCTTGGCTATTTCCGTAATATCCTCGCTGATCTGCCTGGCCTTGCCCTTGCCCATAATAGCCCTGCTGGCCATCTCCATAGTACCCCTGCTGCCCTGGCTGGCCTTGCCCATAATACCCTTGTTCGCCTGGCTGGCCTTGCCCGTAATACCCCTGCTGGCCGTCTCCGTAGTACCCCTGCGCCGCCTGATTTTGCCTATCTTCTGCCCTTGCGGACCCATTTCCTCTCTGTCTGCGTTCCCTAGCCATAAAACCAATCCCCTTACTATTTAACTATCTGCCTTTTCAATAAGCTTTTCAATAAGCGTTTTTGTTGACAAATCCCTTGAACACTGTCAAAAATAGAATCTTAAAATCAAGCCCCATCGTCCAGTTCTCGATGTAATACAAATCATACTCAATGCGCTTGCGGATGGACGTGTCTCCCCGGTAGCCATGCACCTGCGCCCACCCTGTCATCCCGGGGCGCACCTGGTGCTTGACCATGTAACGCGGGATGTCCTCGCGAAACTTTTCCACATAGAACGGCCGCTCCGGCCTTGGCCCTACCAGGCTCATCTCGCCCTTTAGGACATTCCACAGCTGCGGCAGCTCATCGATGCTCGTGCGGCGGATGAGCTTTCCGATGACCGTCACACGCGCGTCGTTGCGCGTCGTCCATCCGGTGTCCTTTTCCCCTGCGGCCGGGGAGGCCTCCATGGAGCGGAACTTGTACATGACAAACGGCTTGTTGTGCAAGCCCACGCGCTCCTGGCGAAAAATCAAAGGCCCTGGCGAGGTCAGGCGGATGAGCAATGCCGTCAGCCCCATGACCGGCGCAAACAGCACCATGCAAATGACCGCCCCCACGATGTCCTCCGCCCGCTTTGCCATGCGGTTGAACGTGTTGGTGAGCGGAACGTAGCGGATGTGGATGACCGGCAGCCCCATCAAATCCTCCGTGTAGGGGATCGTGGGGATGATGTTGCCGTAGTCCGGGATAAATTTCGTGTGCGCGCCCGACTTTTCGCACTGCGCGACAATGTGCGCCAGCTTGTAATACTCGCTCAGCTGCAGCGTGATGGTGATCTCGTCCAGGGTGTTGACGGAGAGAATCGGCGCAAGATCCTCTGTCCTGCCGAGGAGCCGGATGCCCCGGTACGATGTGGTGCGCTCGGTATTGTCGTCCAGCATCCCGACGATGTGATACCCCCACTGCGGGTTGTCCAGGATGCGGTCGATGTACTCCCTGGCCGCCTGCCCGTAGCCGACCAGCAGGACGTGCTTTTGGTTCATGCCCCGCCTGCGGATGTCGCGCAGCACCTGGCGGATGACCATGCGGGAGGCGATCCCCAACAGTCCGTTGCACAGGAAAAATGTGTAAATCACGCCCCTGGAAAAGTCCGTCTTTTTCAAGGTCAGGATGATGGCCATGAAAATGAGGCCGCCCATGACATTCGCCTTGCACACGCTCCCATATTCGTCGCGCCGCCTCTGCCCGCGCTTTGGCGTATAGAGGCCAAATGCCGCGTACAAAAGGAGCATGCCCGGCAGCAGCGGGAGCAGCACGAGCATATATCCCTCCACGGGATATGTGCCCGTCCCCGGCCCTGCCAGAATCCGAATGTTGAGAAACCATGCCAGGACATAGGAAACTACGAGAATGGCGGCGTCGATGAGGACATGCAAGCGATTCAAATACTTTTGGTTATCCCGGATCAACCCACTTCACTCCCATCTTCCATCCCCTTGGGCACGCCTTCCCGTCCATCATACACTGTGCCGCCAAAAAAAGCAACCATAGATTTTCAAGGCCAAAGCCCGGCCTGTATGTTCAATGCCAAAGCCCGGCCATGTTTTTCCACAGCTCCGCCTGGATGGCGCGGCACGTTTGGGACTGCCCTTTTAGATCCCGCGGCTTTTCGCTTTTTTTCGTGAGCGCCATGCCCTGCGCAAGCCCCTTTGCGTATGCGCCGCCCATCCCCTTTCTGAGAAAAAACAGCCACTTGACAAGCACGCCGAACAAGAAAAAAGGCAGATTGAGCGCGATCTGCCAAAAGGGCATATTTTTGTAAATCAGGTAGAGGTTGTTGCGCGCGGCAAGGCGCACTTTCAACGGATTGTGCCTCTTTCCGGAAACCGCGCTCCCCTTGTGCCAGACGACGGCCTTTGGCGCATACCAGTTCTGGTACCCATGCCGCCTGGCGCGATACCCGATGTCCACGTCCTCCAGATAGGCAAAGTGTGCCTCGTCAAAAAGACCGATTTGGGAAAATACGCATTTGCGGTAAATGGCCGCCCCCGCGCAGGCGGAGAAAATCTGCGTTTCCGTCTCATACGCGCCATGGGGTTTGTCCTTCCCCCTGGAAATGGCCCAGCCGAGCGCGCAATACAAATCCCCCGCGCTGTCGATCCGATCCGGGCTGTCCATCTGGCGCATCTGCGCCTGGCAGGAAAACGCGTCCGCGTGCGCGCAAATGGCCGCGCGCAGCTGTTCCACAAAGTCCGGGGCCACGCGCGTGTCATTGTTGAGCAAAATCACAAATTCCCCGCGGGATATGCGAATCCCCTCGTTGACCGCGCGCGAAAATCCCGCGTTTTGGGCGAGCGCGCGGACGCGCACCCATGGGTAGTCCGTCTGGACGCGCAAAAGAGATCCGTCCGTCGACCCATTGTCCACCACAATCACCTCAACGCGCCCGCGGCACTGCGCCGCGAGGCTGTCCAGGCAATCCCCGATGTACGCCATCCCATTGTAATTCGGGATGACCACCGAAACGTCCATCCCGCCACCCCCTTTCCCTGCAGCCCCTTTGCCGCTCGAGTCACATGGACTGCTTCGCACTTCCCGCGCCCGCAATCCAAAAGCCGCGCAAAAAGCGCCTTAGGTGCGCAAGGAGAAGTTGTGCCGCGCCAATGTCAGGTTGCAATTGTAGCATGGGTCGCCCTTTTCCAAAAAATCGGCCCACTTTTTTTGCGCGTAGAGGACTTCCGCCTTGTGGCGCTCCCGCTTTTCGTCCGACTGCCCGCGCGACTTCGACTCATAGTGGTACAGCTCGACATAGGGGTCGTAGGCGATCAGGTAGCCCGCCGTCACGATTTTCAGCCCCAGATCCACGTCATTAAATGCCACGGCCAGCTGCTCCTCAAACCCGCCGACTTCCTCGAATACCCTGCGCTTTGCCATCGCGCAGGCGGCCGTGACGCCGCTTAGGTTTTGCTGGATGGACGCGCGGTGCATATAACCGGACTGCCGGCGCGGCATATTGACAAACGCGTGATCCGCCAATCCCCCAAGCCCGATGATCGTGCCCGCGGACTGCACCGTATTGTCCGGAAAATACAGCTTCGCGCCCACCATGCCGATCTCTTCCCTTTGGCAAGTGCCGAGCAATTCCTTCATCCAGCCCTTTGTGAGCACCTTGGTGTCATTGTTCAAAAAGAGCAGGTACTCCCCCTTGGCCTGTTTTGCCGCAAAGTTGTTGACGGCCGAAAAATTGAACTCCTTGTTTTTCCAATAGAGCACGCGCACATGGTGTTTCCCGTCGATTTCCCGGTAAAACGCGAAAGTCTCCGGATTGGCGCTGTTATTTTCGGCCACCAGAATCTCATAATTGTCATACTCGGTCTGTTCCCAAATGCTGGAAAGGCAGGTTTTCAAGGTCTGCAGCTCATCTCTTGTGGGGATGAGGATGGAGACCATCGGGTGCCCCTGCACCGGATAATGCACGCGGTAGTAGCCCAAATCCCGCGTCTTTGAGACAGATGCGCGCACGCCCACGCGCCGCAGGTGCGCCTCCACGGCGCGCTGCCCCGCGTCAAAAGCGTACAGCTTGCTGTCCGGATTGTCCGACGTAGACCCGTCGTGCGTGCGCCAGTGGTAGAGCACGCGCGGGACATGGCCGATCGCGCGCGCCTGCTCCGCGCAGCGCAAAATAAAGTCATAATCCTGCGCGCCGTCAAATTCCGCGTGGAATCCGCCCACCGCGCGCGCCAGGCTTGCGCGCACCACCAAAAAGTGGCAGATGTAGTTGTTGGATCGCAGCAAGTCCAGGTTGAAGTCGGGCTTAAAGTTGGGGGTCGCAAACTTCGTGCCTTTTCGGTTGACCTTGTCCTCGTCGGTGTAGACCATGTCCGTCTGCGCATTTTTCGCGATACAGGCCGCCACCTCGTAGAGCGCGTCCGGCTCTAGGAGATCGTCGTGGTCAAGAAAGCCCACAAATTCTCCCTCCGCCATCGCAAGGGCCTCATTTTGGTTGCCCGAAAACCCGCCGTTTTTCGGCAGCTGGCGCACGCGGATGCGCGCGTCCCTCTCCTGGTACTCGGCCAAAAGCCAAGAGAGTCTGCCCGCGCCATTTGCGTCTTTCGTGCTCGCGTCCGCGACGCAGAGTTCCCAGTTCCCATACGTCTGCGCGCGCACCGCGTCCAAAAGCGCGCGAAAAAACGGCTCTTTTGTGCCGTCGTAGACAGAGACCGCAAGACTGAACAGGACGGGCGCACCCATCGCCTCTTTTCGCTGCCGTTCCAGCGTCTCCTCCGTGGCGCGGTGCCTGGAAAACCACTCCGGGTAGCTGACTTCCTCTGGGAGAAAGCGCTCCGTCAGGCGGACGGCAAATTGCCTGACGCCATGCCTTTTTAGGTAGCGGTATCCCTTTTTGATATGTGCGGGGGAAATCGCCCGCAAAAGCCTGCCCGGCCGCAGGCGGTATTCGTTCGTGCCCATGCGCTTCCTTTCCTACTCATACCATGATGTTACGGTAAAAAGATACCTTACGGATTGTTCCGCGCCGAATGGAAAAATCCGGCTTTTCCAA
This sequence comes from uncultured Marvinbryantia sp., assembly GCA_964455335.1. Classification (GTDB taxonomy): domain Bacteria; phylum Bacillota; class Clostridia; order Lachnospirales; family Lachnospiraceae; genus Marvinbryantia. Next base: position 3,200 of record CAYVVW010000013.1, on the reverse strand, counting down.
TGTGAGGTTCGGGTTGTAGCAGGGATCGCCCGCCCGTATCCGATCCCCCCAGCGCGCGCAAAAATACGCGGTCTCCCGCCGGACGCGCCTTGCCTTTTCGCCGGTCGTCTCGTACCCGCGCGTCTGCGACTCCCGATGCGTGAGCCTGGCATCGGGCGTGTAGACGACTTTTTTTCCGCTTTCGCGGATGCGCAGGCAAAGGTCCACGTCATTGTAGGCGACGCCGAGTTCCGCGCAAAAGCCGCCCAGGGCGAGGAAGGTCTCTTTTTTCACCAGCATACAGGCGGCCGTCACGGCGCTATATTGGCGCGCCGCCCAGATCCAGGGCACCTGCCGTTGGCGCGCCTCGTCAAACCCCTCAAAGGCATGACCGGCCACGCCCCCATATCCCACGATGATCCCCGCGTGCTGCAGCGTGCCATCCGGGAAATCCATGTGCGCGCCGACCGCCCCGACATCGTCTTGCATCCCATAATTGAGCAGCGCGCGCACGCAGCCGTCCGCTTTCATTTCCGTGTCGTTGTTCAAAAAAAGCAAGTAATCCCCTTTCGCCGCGCGCGCGCCGAAATTGTTGATTTTGGCAAAGTCAAACGCGCCTTCCCAGGGGATCACGCGGACGCGGCCGGGGGCTGCTTGTTTTATTTTTTCATAATAAGCCGCCGTCTCGGCATCCTTGCTGTTGTTTTCCAAGATCAGGATTTCCAGGTTGTCATAGCCGCCATATGTCTGGATGCTTTTCAGGCATCTGGACAAATCCGCCACATGGTCACAGTTGGGAATCATCACCGAGACAAGCGCGTCCTCCTTCTGGCGATAGCGGATGCGCCGCACACCGGGGAAATCGCCGTCCAGCACGGACGCGGCGACACCCTGTTTTTGCAAAAAGGCCTCCACCGCCCGCTTTTTCGCCAGCCGGTCGCCGTCCTCCCCTGTCTCGTGGCAGAGCACTTTTGGCACATGGACGACTTCCTTTGCGCGGGCAGAGCCAAACAGCAGCAGCCCATAAAGACGCGCGGACGCAAGATCGCGCACGTCGTCCCACACTTGCAAAACAAGAGATCCCGCCATCAAAAAACCCGCGCCAATATAGTCCATGCACGGCAGCAGCACATCGTCAAAATCCGGCTTCATCCACGGGCGGGGAACCTCCCCTTCGTCCGCCCGAAAGTCGCTGTCGCAGTAAAAGATCTCCGCCCCGGGGTGTTCGGAAATGGCCTTGGCATACTGCTCTTTCGCTCCTTTTTCCAATTCCGCGCGCTGAGACAAAAAGAGGTAATACCGATCCGGCAAAATCTCCGAAAACTCCTCCAAGCGCCCCACCTCAATGCGGGAAAAATAGGGGCGCGCCTCTTCTCGCAGCGCAGCGATCTCCTGGTCTGTCGGCCGCTGGCTCTGCAGCCACGCCTGGTAGTCCACGACGGCTTGGCCGCGCAGTTTTGCGACGCCCCTTGCAACCGTCTTTCGCACGCCGTTGCGCCGAAAATAGGCAAGCCCCTTGCGCCCGATCCTTGCCGCGCGCCTGGAAAGGGACGGCTGCTTTTTCGGCCTTGCGGCTGCATATTGGGAAAGCACGCCCTGCCCGTCCCCCGGCTCAAAGAGCAAGTCGACAGACAGCGTGCCGTCGCCGCCGATTCCGCGAAAGACGATTTGCGCGTCTTCTTGTGCAAAGGCAAATAAGCCCGGGGCGAGCGTGGCGCCATTTGCCGCTATTTTGGGTGTCTGCCGCCTGCCGCCCGCATCCCAGATGGCGCGTTTCACCCAGATGATGCAGTCGTCCACGGGCGGGTCTAGCCGGATGGCGCGCACATTCCCCCGCGAGGCCACCGAAAGCGAGACCGCGCGCTCCCCCTCATACAAAATGTCATAAGAGTCGCGCGCCGAAAATCCTTCCCCGCGGTCCAAAAAGACCTCAAACCGCTGGTTTGCCCCATGGGCGTGCGCGCGCTTTTCCGCGTCCGTGCCCAGGGGGATATATCCGGGGGAAATGTCCTCATAGAGCTTTTCGAGCACAGGCACGCCCGCGCGCAGATAGGCCTGAAAATGTTCCTCCATCTCGTCAAACGCGCGCAGGTTTTCGCGGCCAATCCCCGCCATGTCATAGAGGTCGCGCGCCTGCAAAGAAGCGCGGATTTGGTTGCCATACAGGTAATACTTGATGGCGCGGTAAATCACAAAATCCGCCGGGATTGGAAAGTCAAACGTCCACTCATAATCGATCAAAACCCACCGTTCCCCTTGCACGATCACATTTGCCGGCACCATGTCCAGATCCGTCACAGGCGCGCTGGCAAATGCCCCCGCAAGCGGCGCGTCCCCAAACACCGCGCGAAACTCCGGAGTCTTAGAGAATGCCGCGCCCGACAAGGCATCCCGCACTTGCCCAGCATACGAGAGGAGCAAGGAGACAGCCGCCTCCTCTTCGCCTTTTAACAGCAGGTCGTCGAGCTGCTCCTCCAGCGTTTGCCCCGCGAGGTATTCCAAGTTCGCGCGCCCATTTTCCCATGTGCAGACATTCATGGAAAAGGGCGTATGTTGCAACTGCGCGCTGAGGGCATGATACCATTTTTCCAGATTTTTGACGTGCGCCTCCCCTTCGGGAAAGCACGCGCGCTTGCCCACCTCGCGCGCGCCGTCGCCCCGCAGGTGGATGTCCGTGCGAATGGCAAAGGCCGGATTGCGCTCATTGGAATATTTGGCATAGAGGATCTTTTCCATAGTTGCCACCTTCCCGAAAATACTCCTTGCAGGGACGTTCGTACATTTGATGATGCCAGGGCAGAAAGCCCCTTCCCACGACATGCTTGCATGTCGTGGGAATATGGGCATTTAGCACGATGGAACATCGTGCCAACTACCCGCAATCACCAGAAAGGAATTGGAAAACAGGGGGAACAACCCGTCCTGGATGAGGCTGTCAAACGCCAGCGCCTCGTCAAAATTTAAGTAGCGCCTGCGGTCAAAGTTGCGCAGGTTATCCAGCAATTCCCCTGGTTTTGGGAGGCATTGGTCCGAGTAAAGGACACTCGGCAATTTGTAATCCGGATAGGGGTAATAGAAGTCCTGCACGCAAAGCCCCGCCCGCGCGATCACCCTGGCAAGCTCCGGCTTGGAAAACGTGCGCACGTGCGGCTTTTGCGGGTAACCTTCGATGCCCTCATAGAAATTTCCCGTGTGGTCCTCGGGGCATCCCGCAAAATATT
>CAYVVW010000012.1:19680-26468 GCA_964455335.1 uncultured Marvinbryantia sp. | reverse complement strand
GGTGTTGTCGCCGATGATCTTGATGGAGTTCTTGTTTGCGCCAACGGTGCCGTCCGCGCCAAGGCCCCAGAACTTGCAATTGATCGTGCCGGCCGGGGTGGTGACAAGCGCCTCGCCCTGCGGCAGGGACAGATGCGTCACGTCGTCCTCGATGCCGATGGTGAACAGCTTCTTTTCTGTGTTGTGGAACACAGCCGCAATCTGCGCCGGGGTGGTGTCCTTCGAGCCAAGGCCGTAGCGCCCCGTAAAGATCGGGACAGCGTCAAACCGGCTGCCCTTTAAGGCCGCGACCACGTCGAGGTACAGCGGCTCGCCGAGCGCGCCCGGCTCTTTTGTCCGATCCAGCACGCTGATCTGCCTGACCGTCTCCGGAATTGCCTTAAGGAGCGCCTCCGCGCTAAACGGGCGGTACAGGCGCACTTTCACAACGCCCACTTTCTCGCCGGCCGCGAGCAGGTAGTCGATCGTCTCCTCGATGGTGTCGCAGACGCTGCCCATGGCGATGATCACGTGCGTGGCGTCCGCCGCGCCATGGTAATTGAACAATTTGTAATGCGTGCCGATCTTGGCATTGACTTTGTCCATGTACTCCTGGACAATGGCGGGAAGCGCGGTGTAGTAGGGGTTGCACGCCTCCCTCGCCTGGAAGAACACGTCCGGGTTTTGGGCGCTGCCCCTCTGGCACGGGTGGTTCGGGTTGAGCGCGTGGCTGCGGAATGCGTCGACCGCATCCAGGTCCACAAGCTCCTTGAGATCCTCATAATCCCAGGTCTCGATTTTCTGAATCTCATGGGAGGTGCGGAAGCCGTCAAAGAAGTTGATGAACGGCACGCGCCCCTTGATCGCCGCGCAATGCGCAACCGGGGTCAGGTCCATGACTTCCTGCACGGAAGACTCACAGAGCATGGCGGCGCCGGTCTGGCGGCACGCGTAGACATCGGAGTGGTCGCCGAAGATGGAGAGCGCATGGCTTGCCACCGCGCGCGCGGACACATTGAACACGCCGGGGAGCTGCTCGCCCGCGATCTTGTACAGGTTGGGGATCATCAGGAGCAGGCCCTGGGACGCGGTATACGTCGTCGTCAATGCGCCCGCGCTGAGTGAACCATGCACCGTGCCCGCCGCGCCGGCCTCGGACTGCATCTCCGTCACCTGCACTTCCTGGCCGAAAATGTTCTTCCTGCCCTGCGTCGCCCACTCGTCAGTGGCCTCCGCCATCACGGAAGAAGGGGTGATCGGATAGATCGCCGCCACGTCGGTATACGCATAAGACGCATGAGCCGCCGCATGGTTCCCATCCATGGTCTTCATTTTTCTTGCCATTTGATATTCCTCCTTGGATTTTTAGGTGTAAGTGCCTGCAATGTGGCGCATCGCAGAAGCATGAGCCTATCATAACACACAAATGGCGGCTTGTCTATTTTTTTTCCAGAAACAAAAACCCCTTGACAAGCGAGGGATTTGGGGGTAAACTTTATAAAACCGATAGTTTTACTAGGTAAATGAGGAGGGAATTATGAGAGCTTACGAGAGCATTGCCGACCTGATCGGCAAAACACCACTTCTGAAACTGAACAATTATGCGGCGAAAAAAGGGCTTTCGGCGCCCCTTTTCGCAAAGCTGGAGTATTTTAACCCAGCGGGCAGCGTCAAGGACCGCATCGCAAAAGCCATGATCGACGACGCGGAGGCGAAGGGCCTTTTGCAGCCCGGCACCGTGATCATCGAGCCGACCAGCGGGAACACGGGCATCGGCCTCGCCGCCGTCGCCGCGTCGCGGGGTTACCAAGTGGTTCTCACCATGCCGGAGACGATGAGCGTGGAGCGGCGCAACCTCTTGCGGGCCTACGGCGCGCAGCTGGTATTGACGGACGGCGCGCGGGGCATGAAGGGCGCTATCGAAAAGGCCAAGGAGCTCGCGGCCGAGACGCCGAACAGCTTCACCCCGAGCCAGTTCACCAACCAGGCAAATCCCGCCATCCACTTCGCCACCACGGGTCCCGAGATCTGGGAGGACACCGACGGCGCGGTCGACATTTTCGTGTCCGGCGTCGGCACGGGCGGAACCATCTCGGGCGCAGGGAAATATCTCAAAGAGAAAAAGCCGGATGTCAAAATCGTGGCCGTCGAGCCGGCCGGATCCCCCGTGCTCTCCAAAGGCACGCCAGGGCCGCACAAAATCCAGGGCATCGGCGCGGGCTTCGTGCCGGATACCCTCGACACCTCCATCTACGACGAGATCCTAACCGTGGAAAACGAGGAGGCGTTTGAGACGGGGCGCATCCTCGCAAAAGTGGAGGGGCTGCTGGTCGGCATCTCGTCAGGCGCCGCCGTCTTTGCGGCGACAAAACTCGCCCTGCGCCCGGAAAACCAGGGGAAATCCATCGTCGTCCTGCTGCCGGACACCGGGGAGCGCTACCTCTCCACCCCCATGTTTGCAGAGTGACGCACACAGGCAAAGGATGCCGCGGGAAAGGACCACGCCCCGGCATCCTTTGCTGTTTAGCATGAGCGCATTTTTTCAAACTTAAGAAGGACTTCCGCCATATCTTCCCCGATCGCCTGTATGCACCTGCTCTTCAGCTCCTCCGGTACCCCATACAGTGCCTCACCCATTCCGCCGGCAATTGCCGCCAGGGTATCGGTATCCCCACCTATGGAAATGGCCCCACGGATGACATCCTCATAGTCCTTCCCCTCCAAAAAAGCGATGATTGCCTCTGGCACAGTCCTCTGGCAGGTTGCATCCATTTTGTAGCCAGGCCTGATTTCATCCAGTGTCCGACTCAAATCATACTCAAAAACATCTGTAACAAATGCCTTTATTTCCGTCTTGGAAGAGCCCGTCCTGGCCAGGTACATCACACTCACCGTAGCCTCGGCACCCTTAACTCCCTCCGGATGGTTGTGCGTAACCTCCGCACTCCAGCGCGCCACTTCTCTCGTCCTCTCAAGCGTATCAAACAGCCATCCTACCGAGGACACTCTCATGGCGGATCCATTCCCAAAACTCCCATATGGCCCTGTAACTCCTTTGAACAGCCAACGTCGAAACATGCCTCCATATCCGGCACGAGGATAACGCTCTCCCCAACGGCGCATAGACTGCACAAACGCGTCTTTCATCTCCCTCTCACCTGCATCTACCCCGACTGTCAGTATGGCATCGCATATCGCAATCGTCATGACCGAGTCATCCGTAAATTTGGCTCCCCTGTCAAATAGAGGGAAATCCTTCGTCTTCTTTCCCCTGTCAAACTCATAAGGGCTTCCGATAATGTCACCTAAAATTGCCCCATACATAACCTAACATCTCCTTTCTGGCATCATTTGTGGTTTTGAGGGTCATTCCTGAACGGTGGACACGCTGACGTCAATCTTCTCTGGACGGACCGCACCGCCTCGTCCAGCGTTCCCTTCGTGTTCAGGATGATATTCGTGGTCTCGTCGCCGAACCCCAATTTCAGGTTCTCGACGCAGCGGTTCTCGGTTTTCTCATAATAACGCCAAACATGAAGTCATCTTTTACGAGAACTCCCCCGCGAGCAGCCCCCTTACGGCCTCGTGCGCAGTCTTGACCCCGATCACGCGGATTCCCTGGGTTTTCCCGACGGACTTGACGGATACCTCCGGCATCACCACCGTGGAGAAGCCCATTTTTTTCGCCTCGTCCACGCGCTGCTTTGCCATGCTGACCGCGCGGATCTCCCCGCTTAGGCCCACCTCGCCAAACGCGATCAGGCTCGGGGAGACTGCGATGTCGCGGTAACTGGACACCAGCGCCAAAAGAAGCCCCAGGTCGATGGCCGGCTCTGTCATTTTGATGCCCCCCGCGATGTTCACATAGACGTCGCAGGTGGACAGGTGGATGCCCGCGCGCTTTTCGAGGACGGCGAGCAGCAAATTGACGCGGTTAAAATCTGTCCCCGCCGTGGTTCTGCGGGGCATCGGCAGGTTGCTCTGGCAGACCAGTGCCTGGATCTCCACGAGCACGGGGCGGGTGCCCTCCATGGAGCACGCGACCACAGAGCCGGACGCGTGCTCTAATTTTCCATTGAGCAGGTACGCGGAAGGGTTTTTCACCTCCGCAAGGCCGGTGTCGCGCATCTCAAAGACGCCGATCTCGTTGGTAGATCCAAAGCGGTTTTTCACCGCGCGCAAGATGCGGTAGGACGCATGGCGATCCCCCTCAAAATAAAGCACGGTGTCCACCATGTGCTCGAGCACGCGTGGCCCCGCCACCACGCCCTCTTTCGTGACATGCCCCACCAAAAAGATGGTGATGCCCATCCCCTTTGCGACTTGCAAGAGCACGTTGGTCGACTCGCGCACCTGGGAGACACTGCCCGGCGCGGACGCCACCTCGTCGCTGTGCATGGTCTGGATCGAGTCGATCACGACAAACTGGGGCTTTTCGCGCTCCAAAAGCGCGCGGATGTGCGCGAGATCCGTCTCGCAAAGCACGAGCAAGTCCGTGCCAAACTCCCCGACGCGCTGCGCGCGCAGCTTGATCTGCCGCGCGGATTCCTCGCCCGAAATGTAGAGCACGCGCACATGCCGGCAGGACAGGTGGTAGCAGACTTGCAAAAGCAGGGTGGACTTCCCGATGCCGGGGTCCCCGCCCACGAGCACAAGGGATCCCGGGACGATGCCCCCGCCTAAGACGCGATCCAACTCCCCCATCCCGGACGGGATGCGCGCGCTTTCGTCTATCTGGACATCCGAGAGGCGCACAGGCCCGGACGGGGCGCGCGATCCTGTGCCTTTTTCGCGCCCCGCATGGCGCGAGACTGCCACCGGCTCTTCCGTAAACGTGTTCCACTCGCGGCAGGCCGGGCACTGCCCCTGCCATTTTGCCGACTCGTACCCGCAATTTTGGCAAAAAAATACGGTCGCCTTTCCTTTCGCCATCGCGCTATTTCTCGATCCGCACCGCCACGGACTTGCCTTCCTCGAGTTCCACCGCGATCGACAGTTTTCCGCTCACGTGCGTTTTCATCGTGCCGCCGAACGCGCCGTCGATGGTAATGCGGTAGGCCGCCTCCGGCTCCATCTCCACCGTGATCTGCGCGTCCTTGCCGCCCTCGACCACAAACTCCATGCCATCCGCCGTCTGGCGCAAGCCGTGCACTGTGGTGCCCGGCACCGACTCATACACGAACAGCTCGTTTTTTTCCAGCTTCGTGATGTCACGGTAGGACTTTACCTTGTAAATGTCGCCCCCCAGCGCAAAATCCGACACTTTCGCCTTTTGCTCCAAAAGGTAGTTCCCAAAACTAATGCTCCCGTCCTGCTCCTTGCAAATCAAACCTTCTACGACTGCCATGTGCGTGTCCTCCATCTTGTGTTGTCATCTTATGATACTGCGGTAAAAAGATGCCTTACGGATTGTTTCGTGCTACGCACTTCCACAATCCTACCCTGGCATCGTCTCATTTTTGCACAAACTGTATCTGTTTGCCCGCCATGCGGACAAGGACCTCCCTGCCCGGCAAGACCCTGCCTGACAGGATGTCCTCCGCCAGCGCGTCCTCCACTTGCGTCTGGATGGCACGCTTGAGCGGGCGCGCGCCATATTTGGCGTCAAATCCCGCCTGCGCGATGTGTTTTTTCACGGACGGCTGGAATTTGAGTGTGATGTCCATCTGCTCCTTGCACCGCTTCGCAAAGTCCGCCAAAAGCAGCCCCGCGATTTGCCCCACCTCGTCTTTGTTCAATGCGCGGAAAACGATGATCTCGTCGATGCGGTTCAAAAATTCCGGCTTAAACAGGCGGCGCACTTCCTCCATCACGCCGTTTTTCATGCGCTGGTAGTTTTCCTTTTCGTCCTCCACCGCCGCAAAGCCGAGTTTTTTCGGCTCTATGATGGATTGCGCGCCCGCGTTGGACGTCATGATGATGATGGTATTCTTAAAGTCTACCTTCCGCCCTTGCGCATCCGTGATGTGACCGTCGTCGAGCACTTGCAGCAAAATATTGAACACGTCCGGGTGCGCCTTTTCCACCTCGTCGAACAAAATCACGCTGTAGGGGTGTTTGCGCACTTTTTCGCTGAGCTGGCCCCCCTCTCCGTAGCCCACGTACCCGGGCGGCGACCCGACCAGGCGCGAAACGCTGTGTTTTTCCATGTATTCCGACATGTCGACGCGGATCATGGACTGCCGGCTGCCAAAGACGACTTCCGCGAGGACCTTGGACAGCTCGGTTTTTCCCACGCCCGTGGGGCCTAGGAACAAGAAGGACCCGATGGGGCGCGCGGGGTCTTTCAAGCCGACCCGGCCGCGCTTGACCGCCCTGGAGACGGCCGTCACCGCCTCGTCCTGGCCGATGACCTGCTTGTGCAAGGTCTGCTCCAGCTTGCGCAGCCTGGCTGACTCCTTGACTTCCAATTTTTGCACGGGGATCTTGGTCCACATCGACACCACCTGGGCGATGTCCGGCTCGGTGATCGCGCGGTTTGCCGGTTTTTTGCGGCGCTCCTGCCGGCGGCGCTCCGCCTCCAGCGCCCGGATGGCCTCCCCCTGCTCCTGATTGATCTGGGATGCCTTTTCCCAGTCGCGGTCTATGACGGCCTGCTCCTTGCGCGCGGCGAGATCCTCGAGGTAGCATTGCAAGTTTTCGATCTCGTCCGTGTCGGCGGAAATCAGGATTTGCTTGCTGGATGCCGCCTCGTCGATGAGGTCGATCGCCTTGTCCGGCAGATAGCGGTCGCTGATGTAGCGCGCGGCATATTGCACGGCGGCCTCGATCGCCTCGTCGCTGATTTTCACGCCGTGGTGCTGCTCGTA
>CAYVVW010000012.1:0-19670 GCA_964455335.1 uncultured Marvinbryantia sp. | reverse complement strand
CCTTAGGATGGACACCGTGGCCTCCGGGCTTGGCTCCTCCACAGAGACAGCCTGGAAGCGCCGCTCCAGCGCGGGGTCTTTTTCGATATACTTGCGGTACTCGTCTGCCGTCGTCGCGCCGATGAGCTGCATCTCGCCGCGCGAGAGCGCGGGCTTTAGGATGTTGGAGGCGTCCGTGGTCCCTTCCGCGCCGCCCGCGCCGATGATGGTGTGCAGCTCGTCGATAAACAGCAGGACATCCCTGCGGGCGCAGACCTCCTCGATCACTTTTTTGATGCGCTCCTCAAACTCGCCGCGGTACTTCGTGCCCGCCACCATGGCAGGCATGTCCAGGACAAAAATCTGCTTGTCGCGCATGACCTCCGGCACATCTCCGCTGACGATGCGCTGCGCCAGTCCCTCCACGATGGCGGTCTTGCCGACGCCCGGCTCCCCGATAAGGCAGGGGTTGTTTTTCGTCCTCCTGCCCAGGATTTGCACGATGCGCCGTATCTCCTCCTCCCTGCCAACCACGGGGTCGAGCCTCCCCTCGGCCGCCTGCTGGGTTAAGTTGCGGCTGAAGCGCTCCAGCATGTCGAGGGGCATGGAAAACCCGTTTTGCACCTGCTGGGCATATTCGCGGAACTGCTGTTCTTCCATCCCAAGGCTTTCCAGCACCTCCGCAAACACTTTTTGCACCGGCACGCCCATGGTGTGCAGCAGGCGCATGGCCGCGCACTCCGGGTCTTTGAGCAGGGCGAGCAGGATGTGTTCCGTGCCGACCTCGTCCTGGCGGAAAAAGGCCGCCTCATTCTCCGCCTGCGCCAGGATCGTCTCCGCGCGGGGGGAATAGCGCAGCTCCCCCGTCTGCTGCGTGACCCCATCGGGAACGATGAGGTCGTGGATGAGCGCCTTGACCCTTCCATCGGACACTTTGTGTTCCGTCAGGATGGCCGACGCCATCCCATTTCTCGCCCGCAAAAGCCCGATCAGCAAATGCTCCGAGCCAATGTAGCCTTGCCCGCATACTTTTGCCACGCGCATGGCGTGGCGCAGCGCCATACTTGCCTGAGCTGTAAATTGCATATGGTCACACCTTTCCGTTCTTCATCTCTTCCATAATCTCGTCAACCATGCGATGCACTTCCTCGCCGGAAATGTCCTCGCAGCAGCACTTCGCCAAGATCGTGCGCAGGGCTTTGCGCATCTCCTCCTTGGCGCGCATCTTGTCCACGTCGAGCGACACCACGGCGCCCTTGCGGCGATCCAGCCGCAGGAACCCCTCCTGGCGCAAGGCGGCATAGGCCTTGTTGACCGTGTGCATGTTGATGCCGATGTCCTCCGCCATCTGGCGCACGGACGGGAGCGCGTCCCCCTCGCGAATGGCAGAGGTGGCAATCCCAAGTATGATCTGGTTGCGAAGCTGGAGATAGATCGCCTCGTCACTTTGAAAATCAATCGTGATCGTCATTTCCACGCACATCCTTCTCTTCTCTGCCCGCAGGGGGCCAACCCCCTGCCAGCTGCTGCCGTGTAAAAGGATGCGCCCGAAAGGTCCTCTCGAGCGCAATGGGTGCCTGTTTACAAATCTATCATCTCCACGTCGATGTCCGGCTCTTTCACATCCCCTGTGACCAGGTCCGGCTGGGGCGCCGGCTGTGTCGGCTGCGCCTGCCGCGCGTCCTGCCATCCAGCCCTCTGGCGCGCTTCCTGCACATCTGCCTGCGGCGCGCTCCCATAGCCTTCAGGCGCCTGCCCCGCGCCCTCTTTTGGGGCTGCGCTTGGCGTCTCCTGCTGCGGCATGTGGCTGTAGTAGTGGCCGTTTTGCACCGCCTGTTCTTTTCGCGCAAACTGGTTGTCCAGCTCCGCCTCGCTCTTCGCCTCTTTCAGGGCGTCTTTTAATTCCTTGTTGCGCAGGGCCTGATTGATCATCAGGAACAGCAAAACCGCGCAAAAGCCGACCATCCCATACAAGATTTTCATCATCAGGTTGATGCGGGAGGTCAGTTCCCCGTTCTTTGTCAGCAACGTCTGCAGCTGCACCCTGGTGGATTGCAGTTCCGCCTCTTTTTGCGCGGCGGCCTCGCTTTGCGCCTGCATCAGGGCTTCCTGCTGCTGTTGCTGTTCCTGGGTCATTTCCGTCTGAGCGGCTTCCGTCTGCGCCGGCGCGTCGGACGTGACGTGCAAGACATAACTGACCTGCGCGCCATTTGGCGCCTCCACGGTGATGGACACCGTGCCCGTTCCGTCTTCTGCAAGCTCCGTCCCGCTGATGTCTGTCACCGTCGCCTCCCCGTTGGACGGAACGGGATTGAGCAAAAGCTCCTCTGTGCCCGCCGGGACGACCACGTCATACTCCAGCGTGGAATAATAAAACTCCGGCGTGCAGCTCTCGGCGTTTTCAAGCCCCAGGCTGTAGAGCGAATTATCGCCCGAATCCGCGGCCGCCGCGGCCACCCATGCCCAAAAAACTGCCAGGACGGCCCATGCGGCCCATCTCATTTTCCCTTGTAACCTTTTCATCATCCTACCTCCCCTTATTGCACTTCCTCACCCTTCGATTGCCTTGCCGATGTCTGTCCGAAAGTATTTGTTCTCAAATGCGACCCATTCCACGGCTGCGTAAGCGTTCGCGCGCGCCTCTTTTAGTTCCTTTCCCGTCGCCACGACCCCAAGGACGCGCCCGCCGTTTGTGACGAGGTTCTCCCCTTCCTGTCTGGTCGCGGCGTGAAAGACATAGTACCCCTCGCGGTTTTCGAAGCGCGAAAGCCCCTTGATGGGCAGCCCCTTTTTGTAATCCCCCGGGTAGCCCTCTGACGCGAGCACCACGCACACCGCGGCATCGTCGGAAAACTCCAGCTGCACCGCGTCGAGCGTGCCGTCGATGCACGCCTCGCAAACATCCACAAGGTCATTTTTCATGCGAACCAGCACCACCTGTGCCTCCGGATCCCCAAAGCGCACGTTGTACTCGAGCACTTTCGGCCCATCCGGCGTGAGCATCAGCCCGAAAAAGAGCACTCCATGGAACGGCCGCCCCTCTTTTGCCATGGCATCTACGGTCGGCTGGAAAATCTCCCTTTGGCAGCGCGCGGCGACCTCTTCCGTGTAAAAAGGGCTTGGGGAAAACGTTCCCATGCCGCCCGTGTTCGGCCCTGTGTCGCCGTCGCCCGCCCGCTTGTGATCCTGCGCGCTCGCCATCGGGCGCACCGTCTTGCCGTCCACAAAGGCCAGGACGGACACTTCCCTCCCCGTCAGGAACTCCTCGATGACCATGCGGTTGCCGGACGCGCCAAATTTTTTGTCAACCATGACGGTTTGCACGCCCGCTTTGGCCTCTTGCAAGTTCTGGCAAATCAGCACGCCCTTCCCAAGTGCCAGGCCGTCCGCCTTTAAGACAAGCGGAAACCGCGCGGTTTCCAGGTAGGTGAGGGCACTTTGCGGATTGTCAAACGTCTCGTAGGCCGCCGTCGGGATGCGGTATTTTTTCATCAAGTCCTTGGAAAAGGCCTTGGATCCTTCCAGAATCGCCGCGCTTTCGGATGGCCCAAAGACGCGCAGCCCCTCCCTTGCAAACACGTCCGCGATGCCGCCCACCAAGGGGTCGTCCATGCCCACGATGGTCAGGCCAACGCCATGCTCCTTGGCAAACGCCGCCAGTTTTTCAAACTCCATGACGCCGATGTCCACGCAGGTCGCCACCTCTGCGATGCCCGCGTTCCCGGGCGCGCAGTAGATGCGCCCCACGCGCTTGCTTTTGGCGACTTTCCAGGCGATGGCGTGCTCCCTGCCGCCGCCGCCCACAATCATTACGTCCATATGTCTCCTCCGTCCACGATCGCCTTCCCATCTTCCACGCGGACGCGCCCATGGGCGATCAAGTCCACCGCCTTTGGCAAAAGCACCCACTCCGCCTGTTCCATGACGCGCCTTTGCAAGGTCTGCGGCGTGTCATCCGGCAGGACATCCACTGCTTTTTGCAAGAGAATGGGACCCGTGTCCGTGCCCTCGTCCACAAAATGCACCGTCGCGCCCGTCACCTTGACACCACGCGCGAGCGCTTGCTCGTGCACCCGCAACCCATAATACCCTGTGCCGCAAAAGGCTGGAATGAGGGACGGGTGGACATTGAGTATGCGGTTTCGGAATTGCCGCGTCAGCTCCTTTGGCAGGATCACCATGCACCCCGCCATCACGAGGAGATCCGCCGCAAAGGAATCGATGACCTCCCGATAGGCCTTGTAAAACGCCGCGCGGCTGCAATAGTCCTTCGGCGAGACAGACAGATGGTTGACCCCCGCCTCTTTTGCCCTTTGCAGTGCCTTTGCGTTTGGATTGTTGCTCAGGACGCCGACGATCTCTGTCTGCGTGACCGTTCCGTCTCTGATCGCGTCGAGCAGTGCCTGCAAATTTGTGCCACCCCCCGAGACCAGTACGGCGACTCTCAGCATAGGTCCACGCCCCTCTCCCCCTCGGCAACCCAGCCGATGGTAACTGCCATCTCCCCCGCGCGGCCAATGGCCGCAATCGCCGCCTCGCGGTCGGCCTGGTCGACACAGAGCGCCATGCCGATGCCCATGTTGTAGGTGTGGAACATCTCGGTTTCCGAGACCCGCCCTTCCCTGGCGATAAGCCGGAAAATGGGCGGCACGTCGAGGCTGTCCTTTGTCACGACCGCCCTTGCGCCGTCCGGCAGCATACGCGGGATGTTTTCGTAAAACCCGCCGCCCGTGATGTGGCTGCACCCCTTGACGCGGATGCCCGCCTCTTGCACCGCGCGCAGGGCCCTGACGTAGATCTTTGTCGGCGTGAGCAGCGCCTCGCCCAAAGTCTTTCCAAGCTCCGCGTGGTATGCCTCCAGGGTTTTGCGGTCCATGGGAAAAATCTTGCGCACCAGGGAGAAGCCGTTGCTGTGCACGCCGGAACTGGCGATCCCGACCAAGGCGTCGCCCGCCTGGATGTCCTTTCCCGTGACCAGATCCTTTTCCTCCGCGATGCCCACCGCAAATCCGGCCAGGTCGTACTCGTCCTCCGGCATCATGCCCGGGTGCTCGGCCGTCTCGCCGCCGATGAGGGCCGCCCCCGCCATCTTGCACCCGTCCGCCACGCCCTTGACGATCTGGGCGATCGTTTCCGGGCGGTTCTTCCCGCACGCGATGTAGTCCAGAAAAAACAGCGGCTGCGCGCCCGCGCAGGCAATGTCATTGACGCACATCGCCACGCAGTCAATCCCGACCGTGTCGTGCCGGCCAAGCAAACAGGCGATCTGCAGCTTCGTTCCCACGCCGTCCGTGCCCGAGACAAGCACAGGCTTTTCCATCTGCTTGTACGCTTCCATGGAAAACGCGCCGGAAAACCCGCCGATGCCTGTCAGCACTTCTTTTCGCGTCGTCTTTGCGATATGGGCTTTCATCAACTCGACAGACCGGTACCCGGCCTCGATGTCCACGCCCGCACTCTTATAATCCATCCCATTCCCTCCGAAAGATGCGCGATCCCCACCCGCATCCCCTCTCGCCGCGCCGCCTCGGCACGCGCCCTCTTATGCCTCGTATGCTCGGTATCCCACTTCCTTGAGCCGCCGGTCCTTTGCCTCCACTTGCTCCTTCAAGCCGGCCGCGTAGGCCTCAAGGCGCGCAAGCAGGGCATCGTCAGAGACGCTTAAGATCTTTGCCGCGAGCAGCGCCGCGTTGACGCCCCCGTTGATGGCGACCGTCGCCACCGGTATGCCCGGCGGCATTTGCACAATGGAATAGAGGGAATCCCGCCCGCCCAAAGAGGCGGTGTGCATCGGGATGCCGATGACAGGCAGAGGAAAAATCGCCGCCATCATGCCGGGCAAGTGCGCCGCCATGCCCGCCCCCGCGAGAATCACTTTCAACCCCCGCTCCTTTGCCGACTTCGCATAGGAAAAAAACACATCCGGCTCGCGGTGTGCCGAGATGATCGACATCTCATAGTCCACTCCCAGCTGATCCAGCACGGCCGCCGCTTTCGCCATCACGGGCATGTCCGAATCGCTGCCCATCACAATTCCAACCTTTGGCATTCTCGTCTCCTCCTCTTGTCTCGTTCTCACTCATTGTACTCATCTTTGAAAGACTTGTCAACCGTGTCAAATCCCGATCAGGTAGAGGCCAAGCCAGCACACAAACGCCACGCCGCTTAGGACAGACCCGATTTTCGGGTAGGTGTGCTTGCAATTTTTTTCGGAAAAACTGTAAATGCCGAGCACAAACCCGGCAAATCCCAGGACAAGCCCGCAGACGCCAAACGCCCCCGCATAGAGACCAGCGTGCCCCCGCGTGTAATAGGACGCGTAGACCATCGCCAGCAAAAAAACGAGCGAGGCCGCGCCGAGCGCCGTCGCGGCTTTCCCATTTGCGGACTGGTGTTTTTCCTCAAACGAGTACATGGTTTTTCTTGCCATACCGCCTCCTTATCCGCGCACAGGCGGCAAACAGGAAATAGCCTGCCACGCCGCCAAGGGTGTTGAGCATCAGGTCGTCCACGTCAAAGCTCCCCACTTTGCACACAAGCTGCGCACATTCCACCAAAAGGCTGAAGCCAAATGTCAAAAGGCCCACGCGAACAGGCCCGCGCGCCCAGCGGGCGAGGATGGGCAAGATCGCGCCAAATGGCACGAAACCGGACACATTCCCGACGAGGTTCGCAAGAACCGCCGCCATCCCGAGCTCCCGCGCGTGCGCCAAAAACCGGCCGATCTCCCGAAACGGCACCAGGTTGTAGGCATATGCGTCCTTGACATGCCCCCGCCCGAACTGTTCCGAGAAAAACAAAAAGTAAATCAGCAGCAGCAAATATCCCGCAAACAGCAGCGCGCACACGGCCACAAGCATTGTTTTTTTCATAGCATCAGATTTTTTCGCGCGCGCAGGAGCCTGCCGCCGTTGACGATGGCCAAGACACCCATGCTGATCCCGATGAGAATCCACAAGATGCCGACCACGATGTCGCTCGCGCCCGCAAGGCTCATTGTGCGGTAAGTCCGCTCATTCTCTCCCATGGTTGCTCCTTTCCCCCGACGCCATATCTGGCATAATAAGCGCCGAGCTTTGATTTTATGGTATCATCGATGATGATATTCCCTTTGTAAGGACGCAGGTACAGGTGTTCCACGATCTCACCCATCGTGACGATGGCGGCCGTGGGGATGCGGTAAGTCTCCCCGATCTCCTGCAATGCGCCTTTTTCGCCCGTTCCCCGCTCCATGCGGTCCACCGACACCACAAGCCCCGCGATGGTGACATCCCCCTGCGCGCGCAGAAGCGGCATCGTCTCCCGAATGGAGGTCCCGGCCGTGGTCACGTCCTCTATGATTAGGACCCGATCCCCATCCCCCAAAGGGCCGCCGAGCAAAACGCCCGCGTCGCCGTGGTCTTTGGCCTCCTTGCGGTTCGCGCAATAGCGCACGTCCGCGCCATATGCCTCGCTTAGGGCAATGGCCGCCGCCACCGCAAGCGGAATCCCCTTGTACGCGGGGCCAAACAATACGTCGAAGTCCAGCCCGAACTGCGCGCGGATGGCCTGCGCGTAATAGGCCCCCAGCCGCCGCAGCTGCGCCCCCGTCCGGTAACGGCCCGTATTGATAAAAAAGGGGGTCTCTCTGCCGCTCTTCGTCACAAAATCGCCAAATTGCAATGCCTGGCAGTCCACCATAAATTCGATAAACTCCTGCTGATACCGCTCCATGTGCCCTCCTCATCCCCGCCGTGCCTGGCCGCGCCCATGTGGGGCTTGCGCTTGGCTCACATGGGGAAGTCTTACGCCCTGCCCCTTTCAATTCCTTGGCGGATGTCCGCGATCATGTCCAGGACCGCCGCCCTGCTCGCCTCCCCAAAATGCTCCGGCCCATACTTGGCATATTTTTCCTGCTGGTATGCCGCGATGATGCCGCGCGAGGAGTTGACGATGGCGCCAAGCCCATCCTCGTTGAAAAATGGCGCAAGATCCGCCCCTTTTCCGCCCTGCGCGCCGTATCCCGGCACCAGGATATAATTGTGCGGCATGAGCTTTCGCAGGACTTTTCCTATCTGCGGGTAAGTCGCGCCCACCACGGCGCCGATGCGGCTGTATGACCCGTCCATGCAGGACGCGCCCCACGCGGCCACCTTTTCCGCCACCCACTCATAGAGCGGGCGCCCGTCGGATATGCGATCCTGAAACTCCCCGCTTGAGGGGTTGGACGTTTTGACAAGGACGAACAGCCCCTTGCCCTCCTCCCTGCACACGTCCAAAAACGGCTGCACGCCGTCCGTCCCGAGATAGGGGTTGACGGTGGCAAAGTCCTCGTCAAAGGGCGCATAGGTGCGCTTCCCGACCTTGACTTTCCCGAGGTGCGCGGCGGCATAGGCGGCCGATGTCTGCCCCACATCCCCCCGCTTGATGTCGCCGATGACGGCAAGCCCCCGCTCCTTGCAATAGACGACCGTCCTTTGGAAGGCCTTTAGCCCCTCCGCGCCAAATTGCTCGTACATGGCAATCTGCGGCTTGACCGCCGGGATGAGGTCATAGGTGTGGTTGACGATCTCCTTGTTGAACCGCCAAATGGCCTCCGCGGCGCCCATGAGGGTCTCCCCAAAATCCGAAAAGGCCTTTTGCCGGACATGCTCCGGAATGGCGTCAAGCACCGGGTCTAGGCCAACCGCCACCGGCGCGCCCGTCTTTTCGATATTTGCAATCAGTTTCTGGATCATTGTTCCTGTCCCTCCCACTGGCTTTTGTATAATTCCATATAAAGCCCGCGCCGCGCCAGCAAGGCGTCGTGGCTGCCCCGCTCGGCGATGCGCCCGTCTTTCATCACAAGAATGACGTCGGCCGCGCGGATGGTCGAGAGGCGGTGCGCCACAATGAAGCTGGTGCGCCCGCGCATCATCTTGTCAAACGCGCGCTGCACCATCCCCTCGGTGCGCGCGTCAATTGAGGAAGTCGCCTCGTCCAAAATCAGCATCGGGGGAAGCGCGAGCATGACGCGGGCAATGCAAAGCAACTGTTTCTGCCCCTGCGAGAGATTCCCCCCATCCTGCGCGATCACGGTCTGGTAGCCATCCGGCATGCGGCTGATAAACCCATGCGCGTAGGCCGCCCGCGCCGCCTGCTCGATTTCCTCCTGCGTGGCATCTGGCCTTCCGTAGGCGATATTTTGCGCAATCGTGCCCGTCTGCAGCCAGGTGTCCTGCAAGACCATGCCAAAGCTGGCCCTTAGGCTATCCCTTGTGATGTCCCTGTGGGAAATGCCGCCGATGCGGATCTCGCCGCCCTGCACCTCATAAAAACGCATGAGCAAATTGATGAGCGTCGTTTTCCCGCATCCCGTCGGCCCGACGATCGCCACGCGCTCCCCCGGCCGCACCGAGATGCAGACATCCCGAATCAGCGGGGCATCTTCCTCATACGAAAAATACACATGGTCGAGCCGCACGTCCCCGCGCGCTTGGCCTTTGGCGAGCGTGACGGCATGCGCCGCGTCCGGCTCCTGCGGCGGCTCCTCTAGCAAGTCGAACACGCGCCCCGCGCACGCAATGGCATTTTGCAGCTCGGCGACCACGCCGGAAATCTCATTGAATGGCTTGGCATATTGGTTCGCGTAACTCAAAAAACACGTCAGCTGCCCCACGCTGATGCCCCCCTGGATGACAGAGAGGGCGCCAAAAATGCCCACCCCCGCATAGACCAGCCCATTGACAAACCGGGTCGTCGGGTTGGTGATGGAGGAAAAAAATGTGGCGCGCAGATTGCAAGCCGCAAATTCCGCATTGATGGCCGCGAACATGCGCGCGCTGTTTTCCTCCTGCGAAAATGCCTGGACGACTTTTTGCCCCCCGATCCGCTCCTGGGCAAAGGCCGCCATCTTCGCGCGCGCGTCCGACTGCCTGCGGAACATGCGAAAACTGTGCCTTGCCACATAGGACGCCACAAACAGGGAGAGCGGGGTGACGCAGACCACGACCAGGGCGATCCCGACACTGGCGCGCGCCATGAACGCGAGCGTGCCGCAGATGGTGAGGACGCCGGTAAACAGCTGCGCAAACCCGAGCAGCAGCCCGTCAGAGAGCTGGTCGATGTCATTGGCCATGCGGCTCGTCGTCTCGCCATGGGGATGCCCGTCGATGTAGCGAAGCGGCAGCTCCTGCAAGTGGGCAAAAGCGCGCACCCTTAGGTCGCGCGACACGCCATAGGCCAGGCGGTTGTTGCACAAGGCCATCAGCCATTGCAAAAGAGACGCAAGCGCGGCGGATGCCACGAGCTGCGCGCAGATGGGCGCGAGCCGCAAAAAATCTGTCTTTCCCGGCCCGACGGCGCAGTCCACGCCCTCCCCCACCAGCACGGGCACATACAAATTGAGCGCGACGTACAGGGCGGCAAGCAGAAACGATCCCGCCACCAGGGGCCATCGGGGGCGCAAAAGCGCGGCAACTTTTCGTAACGTCTGTCTTTTCATCCGGCACCCCGTTCCGTTCCCACCTGCTGCGCCTGGCAAATCTCCTGGTAGACGCGGCAGTTCCTGGACAATTCCGCGTGGGTGCCAATCCCCGCGACGCGCCCCTCGTCCAGCACCACGATGCGGTCCGCGCGGCGAATGGATGCCACGCGCTGCGACACGCAAAAGACGGTCATGCCCGCCGCCTGCGCAAACAGTGCCTTTCTCAAGCGCGCCTCCGTGGCATAGTCGAGGGCGGACGCGCTGTCGTCCAATAGGAGAATCTGCGGTTCCCGCACCAGGGCGCGGGCAATCGCCAGGCGCTGCCGCTGCCCGCCGGAGAAATTTTTCCCGCCCTGGGAAACGGCCGTTGCAAGCCCCTCTTTTTCTTCCAAAAAATCCCACGCCTGCGCGGTTTGCAAGGCGCAGATAAGCTGCGCATCTGTCGCGTCCTGCCCCCAGAGCAAGTTGTCGCGCACCGTTCCGGAGAAAAGGACGGGAGACTGCGGCACCACGCCGACGCGGCCGCGCAAATCCGCAAACGCATACGCGCGCACGTCTTTTCCGTCTACCCGCACCACACCGGACCTGGCATCATAAAAGCGCGGGATCAGGTTGACGAGCGAGGTCTTTCCCGCCCCCGTCCCGCCGATCACCCCGACCGTCTCGCCAGGGCAGGCCGCAAACGTGATGTCCTCTAAGACATCCTTTTGCCCCGGGTAGGCAAAGCACACATGGTCAAAGGAGACGGAAGCCCCTTTTTGCGCGCGCGCATGGCCGCCCATCCCTTTTCCCGCAACCCCTTGCGGGGAGCACTCCTGACCCCCTGCATCTGTCACCGCATCCTGCACGCATGCCTCCTGCATGGCGGGCTGCACGGCAAACACCTCGTTGATGCGCGCGGCGGCCGCGGAAGCCCTGGTGACGCTGACGATGAGGTTTGCCAATGCCACGAGCGCCAGCAGGATCTGCGCCAGGTAATTTGTGAGCGCCGTCAACTCCCCCTGGGTGAGGATGCCGCCGTCGACTTTTTTCGCGCCCTGCCAGAGCACCAGTGCAATGGCCGCGTTCACGACGGCGCTGGTCGCCGGATTGAGCAAGGCGGACACCCGCCCCGCTGCCAGCTGCCCTTGCAGAAGCGCGTCGTTTTGCCCCGCAAATTCCGCACATGCCTCTTTTTGCCTGGAAAATGCGCGAACCACGCGCGCGCCCTCCAGGTTTTCCCGCGTGGCGAGCACCACCTGATCCAGCCGGTTTTGCACCTTGCGGTACAGGGGGATGCCGCGCGCCATCACCCAATAAAGGATGGCGGACAGCAGGGGAACCAGCCCCACAAAGATCCACGCAAGCCGCACATTGATGGAAAATGCCATGGCGACCGCCCCCACCACGAGGAAGGGGGATCGCAGGAACAGGCGCAGCACCAGGTTGACCCCCGCCTGCGCCAGATTGACGTCATTCGTCAGGCGGGTGACCAGCGTGGCCGTGCCCATGGCATCCAGATCCGCGTAAGAAAACCGGTTGATATGCGCATAGAGGTCCTCCCGCAGCTCAGTTCCAAAGCCGGCGGCCGCCTTGGCTGCGAAATATTGCGCCGTGAGCGAACAGGCAAGCCCGAGCGCGCCAAGTCCCGCCATCACAAGCCCCATCTCCCAGATATAGCGGGTGTCGCGGGCGCGGATGCCGCGATCCACGATCCCCGCCATCACCAGGGGAATGAGCAGCTCAAAACAGGCTTCCAGCAGCTTAAACAGCGGCCCGATCACGGCCTCTTTTTTGTAATTGCGCAGATACTTCCCCAATCTGATCATAAGCGGGCAACCTACGTCTCGCTTGCGCTTTCCGCCTCTCCGGCGGTGTCTGCCTCACTGTCGCTTTCCGCTTCTTCGGATGCGCCTGCCTCACTTCCGTCCTCTGCCTCTGCGGCACTTTCCGCTTCGCTTTCGCCCTCCGCGCGCTCCTCTGGCTCAACGAAGTTGGCATTTTCCGTCAGAAATTCCACCGCCATGTCGATCAGCAGGAAGTTGCGGATGTAGTTTTTGCTATATTGCTTTTCAAATTCCTCCAGGGTCACGCCAGCCGACGCGGCATAGGCCGTTGCCCCTTCCTCGTATGCGGCCTCGTCAAGTTCCATGCCCTCCTGCTCCGCCACGGCGAGCAAGATCATCTCCTGCGTCAGGGAGGACCGCTGCATTTCCTCTAAGGTCTCGAGATCGGTGCCATACAGCTCCAAAAACTCTTCCAGAGACGTGCCATAATACGTCGCCATCGTCTCATAATACTGTTTCATGAGGGAAAACTCATAGTCAAACGCGCTGGTCGGGTAGCCGTCCACCTGGGCATTGGCAAAGACCTGGTTGAGCAATTCCACCTGCGCGTCGTCCTTTCGCTGCTCCTCGGCCTCTTCCTCCAGGCTTTTGCGCACGCTTTCCCGATATTCGTCCGCCGTCATGCCCTCCTCGAGTGCCGCGGCCGTCTCGTCCGTCAGCTCCGGACGCTTGATGGCATTGACCTTGACGTGAAACACCACGTCCTGCCCCGCCAATTCCTCGCTGTGGTATTGCTCCGGAAACGTGAGGTTCAAGTCCTTTTCCTCGCCCACCTGCATTCCGACGATGCCATCCTCAAAGCCCTCGATGAACGTGCCGGACCCGATCTCCAGGTCGTACCCTTCCGCCGTGCCGCCGTCAAACGCCTCGCCGTCCTTCATCCCCTTATAGTCGATGTTGGCGACATCGCCCATTTGCACGGTGCCTTCCGTCAGCTCCGGAATCTGGCCGCTGGAGATGCCATCCAGCAGGTTTTGCTTGATGACGGCGTCAATCTCCGCATCCGTCACTTCCTGCAATGCGCCGAGTTCCACCGCTAGCCCTTTGTATTCGCCCAACGTCACATAATCGAGCGCGCGGTAGGCCTCCATGGGGTCTTCGTCTTCCGTCTCCCCCTCGGCCTGATCCGCTTTTGCGCCATCCGCCTTTTCGCCCGCCCCGGTCTCTTCTTCGGTCGCGGCCTCAGTTTCTTTTTCCTCCGGCTCGGACGCCCCTTCTGTGCCAAGTTCCGTCTCCAGAACCACCGCGCCGTCTCCCAATCCTTCCGTCGCGGCCTCGCTTGCGGCCGCCTCCGTTTGGGCATCCGTCGCCTGCGCGCCCAATGTGGCCGCGCCCACTGCTGTTGCGGCCACAAGGGCCGCCAAAATATGCATTCTCTTCCTCATATGCTTCATCCTTATCCTTTCTATATTTCTATGATTTTCTATCCTGGCAGCGTTTTGCTCCCGCTTTCTGCC
The DNA here is from genome assembly GCA_964455335.1 of uncultured Marvinbryantia sp. Lineage (GTDB taxonomy): Bacteria > Bacillota > Clostridia > Lachnospirales > Lachnospiraceae > Marvinbryantia. The sequence continues at coordinate 5,964 of CAYVVW010000012.1, read as the reverse complement.
TGAACTGCGCGCAATCGCCCATTTCTGTCTCCACTTTTTCCCCATAGCGTCCGCTCATCCATCGTAGGATTCCTCATCAGCGTACCCGTCGCCGTAGGAATCCTCCTCATAGGTTTCCTCGGAATCCTCATCGTCCTCGCCATAGTCGCCTGTTCCGCCCTCTCCGCCGTCCATGCCCAGATCCGGCACAGGGAGCGGGCGCTCCGGGTCGATGACTTCCGCCGCGTCAAACAAGTCGCTCGTCATGCCCTGGTCGTTGTACGCGTCCTGGTAGATGCGGTAGCCGTCCAGGTTGCGCCTCCCCTGGTGGAAGTACGACGCCGTCACGCTGGCGGTGTATGCCCTGGAATCCACGTTGCAAAACGCGCGAAACCCCTGGCTCTTGAAGTAGTTGTATTTCTCGTTTGATTCGTCATAGGCGCCTGTGGGGGATAGATCCTGCCCGTGGGCAAATATGATGGTGTCCGTCTCCCCGATCAGGGGGGAGACATATTGCATCCACCGCTCGTTGTCGGCGACCAGCTTTTCGTAGTCCGTGTCGCCCACGCCCTTGTGCCCCCAGGTGTGGCTCGCGAACTCCCAGCCCTCGGCCTTCATGGCATCCGCCACGGCTTTTGCGCTTGCACATTCCGCCTCCCAGTCAAAATCGGGGTGGTTGGCAAGCCACTCCAGCTGGTCGGCGTCCGGAAAATATTTGTCGGGGTCGGTGTTGTGCGCTTCGCTGTAAGCCCCGTCCGTCCGGTAGCCCAAAATGCCGTTGTACCCTGTCAGGGCAACGATGCCGCGCGCGCCCCTGTAGCACCCGTCCGGGTGCTCCTCCAAAAACGCATCCAGGCGCGGAACCGCGTCATAATCGCCATAGGAGACACTGCCGTCCGCCGCAACGTACTCGCACGTCGGCTTTCCCTCCTCGTCCAAAACGATCTTGGACGCCACCCCATGCCCGTCGTAGGTATGGTAGTAACTCAGGTCGTCCAGGGAGAGGACATAGGGCTTTTTCCCCTCCGGCAGGTAGACCTCATGCGGCGCGATGTTCACCGTCCCGTCCTCTTGCGGGACCTCCAGAAACAGGTCGTGAATGCTCACCAGCACATACCCGCGGTCATACATGGACTGCGTGATCTTGTCGAACTCGGAAATGGTCGTCATCCACTGCTGCCAGCCCGCGTACCCCTCTTTTTCCGGGTCGAACGCCTGCGCGGGGTCTACTACCAGGGAGTGGTAAAACACGTGCGTGACCTCGTCAGGCCCCATCGGCACGCAAGCCGCCCTTTTCGCCTCATAGTCTGCCACGCGCGCCTGCACGCCCGGATTTTCCTCCGCAAACTGGATGTCTTTTAAGAGCGCGATCGCGCCATCGTAGTCATACATGGCCGCAAGCGTCTCCGCCTGCGCCACGTTTTCCGGGTCGGCCTCTCCCCCCGCGTCCAGCGCCGTCTGGCACTCCCTAGCCCTGTTTTGCAAAAGCACGCTGTGCGAAAAATATGTGCTCGCCTCGAGCAGGTCAATGGCCCCCTGGTAATCAAAGTCCATGATCTTTTGGCGCGCGGCCTCCAGGCAGTCATTTACGTCCTGGTCCATCAGCAGTTTTTGCGCCTCATAAACGGCAGCCATCTGCTGCATTTGCGTATCCGAAGAAAACGCGTCGCTCGTCTGCAAGGTAGCAAGCGCGCTGTCAAAATCGTAGCGCGCAGCCTGCTCCTCGGCCGTCTTGATGCGCCGATCCTTTTCCCCCCACAGAATCGGCAGCTCGTCCTTGAGCAAAAAAACCACACTCCCGAGCGCCACCACGATCAGCAGCGCCAGCAGCAAGGTCACCCCGACGCCCCTCCCGCTTTTCTTTTTTTGCGGGGCATCCGGCGCGCTGCCGCTTGCGTGCCCCCGCTTCTTTCCTTCCTCCCCGTCGTTTTGGGAGACCCTTCTCTCCCGACTGTCTACTGCCATAACCCCTCCATCGCCCGCCCTGCGGGACCTGCCATGCCAAATTGCAGAAACTGCAGGAACATTGATACTCCACCGACACTTTACCATAGTTCTCCCAAAAAAGCAACAATCTCAAAAAGATGGATTGCACTTTCCAAAAAAGAATGGTAGAATGTTACAAGTTTATGTTTCGGGAGGAAAATTATGGTATTGAAAGTATTGCTCATCATCTTGCTGGTGCTGCTCGTTGCCCTCATCGTCCTGTACTTTGTGGGGCGCAAACTCCAGAAAAAGCAAGCCGCCCAGCAGCAACAGATGGAAGCCATGAAGCAGACCGTCTCCATGCTGGTCATCGACAAAAAGATGATGCGGCTAAAAGACGCGGGGCTGCCGCAGGCGGTCATTGACCAGACGCCAAAGCTCATGCGCCGCTCCAAGCTCCCCATCGTCAAGGCCAAGGTCGGGCCAAGGATCATGACCCTGGTCGCCGATGGCAAGGTATTCCCCCAGATTCCCCTCAAAAAAGAGGTGCGCGCCACCGTGAGCGGCATCTACATCACAGACGTGCGGGGCGTGCGGGGACCCTTGGAGCCAGTTCCCCAAAAGAAGAAAAAAGGCTTCCTCTCCCGGCTGCGCGGGCGCGCCGAGGAGGCCGCAAAATCCCCTGCCCCCAAAAAAGGCGGGAAAAAATAGCCAACAGCCAAATTTCCGCGAGATCCGCGGCGTCATGGGATGATGCCGCAGATCTCGCGGATATTTTTGATGCCCTCTGTTTCCAGGTAGCCGGCAAGCCCCGCGACGATGTCAAGGCTGATGTCCGGCTTTTGGAACGTGGCCGTGCCCACCTGCACCACAGTGGCGCCCGCCATGAGAAATTCCAGGGCGTCCTCCCACGTGGCGATGCCTCCCATGCCCATCACGGGGATGCGCACGGCCTTTGCCACCTGGTGGACCATCCGCAATGCGATGGGCTTGATGGCGGGGCCGGACAGCCCTGCATAGGTGTTGTCAAATACCGGCCGCCTCCGCTTCCAGTCGATGGCCATCGCCAGAAACGTATTTACAAGAGACACCCCGTCCGCCCCCTCCTCCTCGCACATCCGCGCCAGCGAGACGAGGTCTTTCGCGTTCGGCGAAAGTTTCACCACCAGTTTGTGGCGGCAGCGTTTGCGCACCTGGCGCACCACTTCCCTTGCGACTTCCGTGTCCGTGCCAAAATTCATGCCGCCGGTTTTCACGTTCGGGCAGGAAATGTTCAGCTCCAGGATGTCCAGATCCACGGCATTGAGCTTCTCTGCCCCTTCCAGGTACCCTTCCAGAGAATGCCCGCCCAGGTTGACGATATGGACCAGGCCTTTTTGGCGCACCCATGCCAATTCCTCCCGAATGTACGCGTCAACCCCCGGATTTTCCAACCCCACGCTGTTCAAAATGCCGCTTTCGCTCTCCCAGACGCGTATGCCCGTGTTGCCGTCATGCTGCGCGGCCAGCAGCCCCTTAGAGCAAATGCCGCCCAGGCGGCCGATGGGGAAGCGCGCGTCCAATTCCCGCCCAAACCCGCACGTGCCGCTCGCCAGCACCACGGGATTCTTGAAAGGAATGCCCGCAAATTCTGTCCTTAACCCCTCATGCAATGCCAAACACCTCGCTTCCCAAAAAAACAGGCCCGTCCTTGCAAACCCTTTTGTTTCCATGCGCCGTCTTGCAGGAACACACAAGGCAAGTCCCGATGCCGCACGCCATGCGGTTTTCCAACGAAACATAAAGCGGCACCTTGCTGCCCTGGGCTTCGCACTTTCTGTAGAGCGCCTCCATCATCGCCGTCGGCCCGCAGGCGACCATGGCGTCATACGCGCACGTGTCGACCGCGTCCGTCACAAACCCGCCCACGCGCACCGCAAGCTGGTCCGCCACTTCCCCAAACGCGCGCTCCAATACCGGCTCTGTGGAAAATCCGAGAAACAGGCTCACGCGCGCGCCGGCCTCTTGGTAGGTCTTTGCCGCCAAATAAAGGGGCGCGATCCCCACGCCGCCGCCCACGAGCGCAATCCGCCCTTTCCCCGCAAGGGCGGGAAATCCGTTGCCGCAAGGCCCTTCCAGAGAAATCTCCTCCCCGGCGCGCCGCCCAGAGAGGATTTGCGTGCCCTTCCCGACCACCTTGTACAAAAACGTGACCGTCTGCGCGTCCGCGTCATACACGCTGATAGGGCGGCTCAGCACGGGATACCGCTCCCACGCGCGCACCATGTAAAACTGCCCCATGCGGGCAGCGTTCGGATGTTTTGCGGTGAGGAGAAAAAAGCCCTCCCCCACCGGTTGATTGTCCAAAATGATTGCCATAGCGCCTCCTTTCGTCGCAGATTCCTGCTGCCATCTTCCACTTGCAAAATGCGCGTCCGTGTTTTCAGAAAACTTGCCCCGCGTCATCCCTTTTTTGCATAAACCACCTTCCCCCTGCAGATGGTGTAGCGCACGCGCCCCGTCAAGGTCTCCCCGATGAAGGGCGAGTTGCAGGACTTCGACGCAAATGTGTCCGGCACGACCCACGCCTGCTTTTCGTCGAAAATGGTCAGGTCTGCCGGCCCTCCGACGCGCAGGCGGCCGCCCGAAAGCCGGTAGAGCCGGGCGGGGTTGGCCGTCATTTTTTCCAGCAAGTCCGCCAGGCGCAAGTGCCCCGGGCGCACCAGGTGCGTGATGCCGAGCGCAAGCGCCGTCTCAAGCCCGATCATCCCGCTCGGCGCGTCCTTGAGACCGCGCTGCTTTTCCGCGCGGCTGTGGGGCGCGTGATCCGTGGCAATGATGTCCAAGGTGCCGTCCCGCAGCCCCGCGAGGATGGCCTGCCGGTCCTCCTCTGTGCGGATGGGCGGGTTGACCTTTGCCAGACTTCCCTTTTTTCGCACGATGTCCTCCGTAAGGGAAAAATGCTGGGGCGTCACCTCCCCATGCACGTCGGCGCCCCGCCTCCAAAACGCGCGCACAATGTCTACCGTCTCTTTTGCGCTGATGTGCTGAATGACCGTCCGCGCGCGCGTCTTTTGCGCAAGCGCGCAGTCCCGCTTGGCAAGGGAATACTCCGAGGCGTTTGGGGCACCTCCATAGCCAATTTCCCGAGCATATGCCCCCTCGTTGACCCCCTGCCGCGCGATCAGCGCGGGATCTTCCTCATGCAGGCTAATCGGCACGCCATAGGGCGCGATCCGGCGCATGGCTTTCTCCAACAGGCGGGCGTCACAGATGGGCATGCCGTCATCCGAAAAGCCTGCCGCCCCCGCCGCAAGGAGCGCGGGATAATCCGCCAATTCCTTTCCCCGCAGGCCCTTTGTCACCGCGGCCACAAACTTAACGCGCACGGCGGCCTGCCTGGCCTTGTTTATTTGATAAAAAAGCGTCTCCGCATTGTCCGCCACCGGATCTGTGTTTGCCATGCAAATCACGGTCGTAAACCCGCCCGCCGCAGCCGCGCGCGCTCCCGTGAGCATGTCCTCCTTATAAAGAAACCCCGGGTCGCGAAAATGCGCGTGCGTGTCAATCAGCCCCGGGCAGACCACAAGCCCCGCGGCGTCAATCACTTCCCCGCCGAGGGATTCTCTGCCAGGCACTTTCTCGTTGCGCGTTTCCGCGTCAGACATTTTCCCACCAGGCACTTCCTCGCCGGGTTTCCTCTCGCCGAGCGCTTGCTCGCCGAGCACACGATCCGCCTCGCCCACGCGCGCGCGGCCGCACCGCTGCCCCATCCACACGATACGATCCCCTTCCACTGCGATGTCCATCACCTGATCCGTTCCGGATGCGGGATCGACCACGCGGCCATTACAAATCAACAAAGCAAACGCCCCCTATTCCTCTTTCTGTTTGTTGTATTGTGCAGGAGTTTCTGCTACCATTAACTGTTCATGAGATGAGAAATCATATTTCACTCCACTGAGTTCCTGTCCAGGCAGAACATACTCTTTGCCTCCCGGATTATAAGTCAGATGAAACACCAAATCAGAAAGCCATTTCTTAAATGATGGGTTGTCCTGAAATTGTTTGAACAATTCC
>CAYVVW010000011.1:18074-26509 GCA_964455335.1 uncultured Marvinbryantia sp. | reverse complement strand
GCACAGCGCGGCGCGGTCACGATTGTGGAGGCCACGTTTGTGTTTCCGATTATGTTTATTATTATTTTGATGATGATCATTGTTGGAGAGGCATACTACCAGCATGCCCGGGTGGAGTATGAGGTGGTTCGCGCGGCCATTTCGGCCGCGGCGCGGTGTGAAAACCCGATGCAGGAATATGTGCAAAACAACGGAAATTCCCTGCCGAGCAGCCCGAATGCGACGAGTGTCTATCCATACCGATATATTTTTACGGGCCAGGCAAAGGCGATTACCGCAACTGTGGAGCGCGAGCTAAAAGGGAAGATAAGCGGGATGAAGCCGGTCGCGTTTCGCGCGATGTCGCCCGCAAACGCAAGTGTGAAGGTGACGCCAAAGCTGAATGTTTTGGTGTCGTCCGTGCAGGTGACGTGTGAATATGACATCCAGCTGCCCATCCGCATGATTTTTTCCAAAGATCGCATCAAGCTCCATTATGCGACGGCGGCGACAGAGTCGGTGGGCGACCCGTCGGAGTTTGTGCGCAATGTCGCCATTGTACAGGACATCGTGGATCGAAACGAGAACGCGACAGAGATGTTTGGAAAACTAAAGGGTGGCTTAGATAAGATCGGCACGTTTACGAATTAGAGGGAGTATGCGAAGCAGGATGTGGGAGAGGCATATGCAAAGAAAGACGCAAAAGCGCAGAAAAAAGGGGAGCAGGGGTGCCGTCTCTGTTTTTTTGGCGATCATCCTTGTTCCATGCATCGTCGTGGCTTGCATTTTTGGCGACATCAGCCGGGTGGAATTGAGCAAGTCGCAGGCTGCGGGGGCCGCGGATCTCGCCCTGTACGCACTGCTTTCTGATTTTGACGAGGACTTAAAAGAGAGCTACGGCCTTGTCGCGTCCTCGCAGAAAATAGACGACCAGATGAAAAAGGCCGCCAGCTATTTTGACGGAATGATGAATGCGAAAAGCGTGGAAGGGTCGAACAATGGCACGATCACGTCCTACCTCAAGGACGCTTTTAGCGAGGATGCGTCCGATTTTCTGCAAGTGGAGCTTTTGCAGCCGGCCACTGTGACAAACGTGGGAAACAATACCCTGGAAAACACGGCCCTTTTCGAGGACTCTGTCGTGGAATTTATGAAATACCGCGCCCCCTATGAGATGTTTACGAAGTTTTTGGAACGCTTTCGGAGCATGAACCTGGAAAATACCCTGACCGAGGCGAAAAAAGACGAGCCGATCGTAGAAGCCAGAAAAGAGTATGCCAAGGCCGAGGGCGAAATGATGGAAAAGGCATACCACACCTACCTGGCGCTGCGGGTTTATACCGACAGGTACGCGCAGACGGGCGTGCCAAATATCTCGGAATATGAGAACTACGCAAAGAACCTCGAAAAAATCGCAAAAGATTTTCAACAGGTCACGGAACTCATTACGATCTACTACGCGGCATCGGATAGGCTGGAGCGCGTGTGGTTTCCCTATTACAAATTGGATCAGTACGTCAATCAGCGCGGATATCGAAAAGAAGACATTGGAAAAAAAGAGCAGGTGGTAAAAGACCCGATCATCATCGTGCAGGGCGAGGACGGGGCGCTTGCGCCAAGCACGCCCCCTGAGACGGAGGACAAGCTCTGCATCGACAAAGCCCTGCTCCAAGACTTGACGCGCACCTTGGATACGGACATCCAAAGTGTGGCAAATGCCGCAAAAAGCATCACAGATGCCTGTGGCAACCTGGGAAATCCGGGTGAAAACGCGGACATCAACCCCGTGATCTATTGCTTGAAGGTGCAAAAGGCCGCGACAAGCGCCAGCTTAAATACCTTGAGAACCAAGGGCGATGCCTTGATGAAAAGATATGCAAAACTGAGGGCGGCAAGGGAACTCGAGGAAAAACCGGAGGGGAACGACCTGCCTTATGACTGGAAAAATCAGCTAAACGATGCGATTCGAAAAATTGAGAACGCGCATAAAAATTACTTTGACCAAGGGTATGGAAACGCGTCGGGCAGATCCGCTTATATGCAGCTGCTGTACAACTATGATCGTTCGGGAATCGCGACATTTACGATCGATGGGGTGAAAAACCGCAGTTACACGTTTCAGAGCGCATATTTGCAAAGAGAGGTGACCATCACAGAATTTTTGGGGGAAGTGCAAGGATTTCTTTCGGTCGTGGGAACGGAGATAGACGCGCAAATCAAAGCCCTGGACACGGTGATCAATGGGGGCGGATTTTCTTATGCGGGGAAAAATTACAGCTGCAGTTCCCTGGACCAATTAAGCAAGTATGTGAAAACTTATGCCCAAAAGCGCAACAGCTGGGGCAGCGCCATCAATAGCAGCGGGTCGGGATCGGACTACGCCAAAAAGGAAAAGCAAGAATATGACGGCGAAGGTTCGGACAAGGGGGCAAAGCTCGCGAAAAAGATTGCAGAAAATAACGGAAAGGCCGTATCGGATCTAAAGACCAGGCTGACCAACATCCGAAAGGACATGACAGACTATCGGGATGCGGTGCAAAATTTCACCTATGGCGACCAAAAGGTCCAGAACCTAAAGAATGTCGAGGATGCGATTCGGGCTGGCAAGACGGTCATCCCGAATGCGCTCGATCAGATCAGCATCAGCGTGAGCCAAAACAAGGCGGATGCAAAAACATATACGGAAAGACTCGTAAAACCTCCGGCGGGCGAAGTGTACAAAGCCCCCGCGCTCAAGCGCGACGAGGCGGGCAATGACCCAAATCTGGACAACAATTGTACGCTCTACCAGCTTTTGAAAAATCAATTTCAAGACGACCATGACAAGATCGACAAGGCCGTAAAGGAGAACGACAAAAAAGAGGACAAATACCAAAAAGAGGCCGAGCAAAAGAAAACATCCGCCCTAAAGATGGATACGCAATACTTGAAGGGAAAAGGGGAGAGCGCCTTAGCAAAGATTCACAGCGGAAATGGCGTGGGCGCGCTTTCCGCCTTCACAAGCTTGATCAGCGTGGTGGGGAAACTCGTCAAGGGAGACTTTTCCAGCATTCGGGACCAGATGTATGTCGCGGAATATGTCATGGATATGTTTAGCTATTCCAGCTACAACAACGAGGGGCAATACCGCCTGGCCAGGAAGGATGGAAAAACTTATACGGCAAAGGACTTTGAAAAAAATGGATTCAGTTTTGGGAGTTATGCGTCGCAGTGGAATCAGGGAATGGAAGCGGATCACGACTCCGACAACAAATCCCAAACGCCGGAAAACCAATCCCTGACAAATTGGCGCATTTGCAGCAAAAACAATTACCTAAATCTGGCGGAGGTGGAATATATCCTTTATGGAAATCGAACCATGAAGGACAACCTGGAGGACTCCTATGAAAGGATTTTTGCGATTCGGGAGACATTAAATCTCGTGTCGGGATTTCAAAACTTTTATTCCGGCAGCAATACCACAGCCAATGCCATCCATGCGATTGCAACCGCCGTGATGGCGGCCACGTCCGGGGTCGTGCCGACGGCCGTGACAAAGTGCGTGCTGATCGCGGTATTGGCGACTTGCGAATCCGCAAATGACGTGATCCGGCTAAAGTCTGGCGTGCCGGTCAAGTTGTACAAGGGAAGCGACGAGGACTGGTGCTATAAAATCGGGAGCGGGGGAGATGGCGCGACTGCCTCTTTCAATGGAGGAGACACAGAGCCAAAAGATGAGAATGGGTTGTTTTACAGCGACTACCTGTATTTTTTTCTGGTGATGGGCGTCACGGGCCATTCGTATGACAGCATCCTAAAGCGCATCGGCGATTTGGTCGAGGCCAATATGCAACACAGGGGGGAAGATTTTCAGCTGAGCCAGGCGAAAAGTTTCTTCCAGCTCAATGCAAAATTGAAGGTAAAGCCGCTTTTGATTGACCTGCCGATTGTGACCAATGCGTCCGACATCGACACGGCCGATCTAAAAGAAAGCACGGGGTGGTGCACCTACAGTGTCGCGTTCACGCGCGGGTATTCGTAATTCGTAAGCGGACGGCCATGCGCTGGGCATCATTCCGAAGTACGGCATAGGGATTCGCATAAGCATCAAATGGGTGGAGAGTGGTAATGGGACAAAATGTAGCGGAAAAACCAACGACTGGGGAGGACGGGGCGGTTATCGTCGAGGCATCCATCGCGCTGCCGATCTTTATGTTTATGATGATTACGCTCTATTCCATCATACAGATTGCCTATGTGCAGGCCAGGATGTCCGTCGCGGCGGATGCCGCGGCAAAGCAAATTGCGCAATATGCGCATGTGTATTTTGCCACGGGGATGAACGAAAGCTTTAGCGGAAAAGGCGGCGCAAGTTCCAATATTGCCAATAAAGTCGGGGAGTTTCTGACGATGATGGGCAACGGGATTGGAACGGTCAACGAGGAATTGGGCACCTTTATCGGCGGCGCGGGGGAGGCGATTTCGGGGGATAGTATTTCCACCATTTTCAAGGACGGGGCGGGCGAGACTGTCGCCTTGCAGATGATGAAAAAGAACATGGTGAACGGCCCGAGTGACACGGCGGAGGCATTCCAAAAGAGAAACCGCATCGAGGATATCAGTGCTGTCGGGTCAAAAATCCTCACGAATGATCGTGAGATTTTTTTGAAAATCAGTTATGACATCAAAGTGATACAACTGCTGAAACTGGATTTTAAATTCCATTTTGTAAACTGTGCTTACACAGAGGCATGGGGGTAGGCAAACGTGAGGGAACTCTTGGTGTGGGCGGGCGTTTTGGCGATATGCGCCTTTGGGGCCGGCGTGTTTTGGGCGGCCGCGCGGGAAATCGAAGCGCCATTTCCAAAGAAATGGGTCTGTTGCATGGCGGCGGCGACCCTTGCAATCGCTGTATTTGACAGGAGGATGTATGGCACGGGCACGTATGCATTGCTCAAATATCTCTCTTTGTGCGTGTTTTTGTGGGTCTGCGCTTGGACAGATCGGAAGCGGTATTTGATCCTGAACCGCGTGTTGTGGATTGCGCTCGTTTCCTATTTCGTGTGGGCGGTGATTTGCCTTGTGGCATACCGGTGGGAAGGGCTGCGGCAGATGCTTGTGGGAGGGGCGGTTGCCGCCGGCATCCTTGCGGCATCCGCCTTTCTTTGCAGGCTGGTATCCCCGGGATCGGTCGGAATGGGCGACATCAAGCTGCTCATGATACTTGGGTTTTACAGCGATGTCGCGCAGGCGGCGGGCATCCTCATTTTTGCGTTTTTGATTTTGTTTGTGGTGTCAGCTGCCCTTTTGGCTACCAGAAAAGCAAACCGAAAGTCTGTGCTGCCCTTTGCGCCATTTTTGCTTTTGGGCGCATTGGCGGCCGCGGTTTTGACAGGCATTTAAGACAAGGCGAGGGAGAGGGATATGGAAAAAATAAAAGCGCTGTTGCCGCTGTGGCTGGTTTTGATTTTTTTGGGGTCTGCCTACTTTATGTTTCAAAACCGCAAAAACAACCAGGTGGAATATCAGCAATACGTGGACGCCGCGAGAAAGTATGTGGAAAATGGCGTTCAGGTAGACGCGATCGACCATTACAGAAAGGCATTGGCCTTGCTGTCAAGCCCCGCGCTGTACACAGAGGCAGGGGAGGTCTTTCTTACAAATGGCGATTTTTCCGGCGCAAAAGACTGGTATGAAAGAGACTTTCACGCCGCGCTCCCGGACGAGCCGGAGACGTATGAATATGGGATGCGGGTGGCCCGCCTGGAAGAGGATTACGAGGAAATCTTCCAGATCTACGACGAGTGCAAGGAGCGCGAGCTCGTGACAGACGCCATTCAGAAAATCATACAGCCCGTGGCATATGCCTATGAGATCTGGGGCGATTATGCGGATGTGCGCCCCTATGGGAATCTCTCCCAGGTTGCCGCAGTCCAGGTGGAGGGAGGTTGGGGGTATGTCGACATCCGCAGGGATCGCGTGCTGGACTATGTCTACGCTTCCGCGGGCATCTTTGGGGATTTGGCCGCGGTGGTGGATCAGGACGGGGAAGCGTATTTTGTGGACGCGTCCGGAAACAAGCGGATCACGGCGCAGTCCATTTTGGAAAAAGACCCGGAATTTGGGGAAGTGCGGCAGTTCCTCGGCATAGAGTCCAACAAACTGTGGGCTTACAATGGGAAGATTTGGAATTGCTATGACGCGCAGACCTACCAAAAATTATTTGGCGGTTACCAAAACGTGACAAATTTTGCAAATGGCATTGCGGCCGTGCAAAACGAGGAGCATAAATGGGCGCTCCTCGCGGAGGATGGCACGCTGGTCACAGAATTTGCCTATGACGATGTACTCAGAGACCAAAAAGAGATTTGCTGCCGGACGGACACCATTCTTGCAAAACAGGGCGGCGCCTACCTGCTGCTCAACCGGCAGGGGCAGAGACAAAATGACGTGTCCTACGAGGATGCCTATCCCTTTTACGATTCCACTTACGCGGCGGTCAAGCGCGAGGGGAAATGGCGCCTTTTGGACGGGGCTGGCGCGGAAAAAGAAATGGGCGATTATGAGGAATTGCGCAGTTATTCAAATGGATATGCCGCCGCGAAACAAAATGGGAAATGGGGATATCTGGATCAAAATGGCACGATGGTGCTCGAACCAAAATTTGACGACGCGGCGCCGTTTGGCCCGCATGGGGTGGCTTTTGTAAAAGTAGATGGCTCTGAGACCTGGGGGCTGTTATCCCTGTACAAAGACAACCATGACTGATTGAAAAAATGGCAAAGGGAAAATAAGGCGATCGCAGGGAACATGGGGCGATTGTGCCTGACGGAACTTGTTTAGAAGGAAAGATTGACACGGCGAGGGGGATGGCGATGTACGGATTTACATATGAAAATCAGGGCAGCAAACGTATGCTCGTTTATTGGCTCAAAGAGGATGAAAAGGTGGACGAGATGGCGCTGGGCATGGTGAATCAAAACAAGATTCCCGGCATCCGGCAAATCTCCTATACGCAGATTGACATGGAGCGGTACTTTCGGTATAGCGGACGGCTCTCGGAAACCTTAAAAAATGCGATGGGCAACACGGTCAACCGCAATTGGGTGCTGTCCGTTTTGGAGAATACCTGTGAGATCATCCGAAAAAGCGAAGACTACCTTTTGGAGGCCTACGCGTTTGTGCTTGACAAAGACTATCTGTTTGTGGATCGCGCGAGCGGAGACGTGGAGCTGGTGTATTTGCCTGTGAACGGCGTGGAGGAAAGCGCGGATTTCTCAGGATTTTTTAAGGAGATTATCACGTCGTGCATCACCAATCCCGATGAGGATGGGTCGTATGTGACCACGCTTTTGAACTACCTGAATCGGACGGAGAATTTCTCCCTGCTGGATTTTATGCGCCTGGTAAAAGAACTCAAGCTGTCGGAAAAAGAGGCGAGTGAGAGCAGGAGGATGGAACGGCAAGTCGAGCGGAAGCTGGATGCCAAAATGGGGCAAAATCCGGACGCGCCGCGCCCAAGGCCGATGCCGCCCGCGGACGCGATGAGAAACCAAGCGTCCCTCCAGGCAGAGGCAAAACGGCCGGCTGCGCCGGAGAAAAAGCCGCAGCGCAGGGAAGCACCCATCCAGGGCGAACCGAAAAAACAACCGCAGCCGGTGCAGAAAGCCTATGATTTTGAAATGCCGGGGGATGACTTAAGCTTTGAGGTGCCGGGCGGAGTGCCATTTGCGCCTCAGGAAGGGAGAAAGAAAAAGGCCGCAAAGGAGAAAGAAAAGACACCCGCCACAGGGGCGCCAGAGGAAGAAAAAATGTCTTTTCTCTCGCTTTTGAGAAACTTTAGCGGGGAAAACCTGGAGAAATACCGCAGCCAAAAATCTGCAAAAGAGGGCGCGGACAAGAAAGCGGACAAAGAAGAAAAGAAAGCGGACAAAAAGGCGGAGAAAAAAGAGGAAAAGAAGGCCAGGGGCAAAAAGAAAAACGCGAAAGGGAAAAGCAAGGGCGTCTTGACCTTGGTGAGCATGAACCCGTCCTACCCGAAAACCATCACGGTGACGAAAGAGAACTTCACCATCGGGAGAAGAAAGACCAATGACGCCATCCTAAGCGGTATGCCGGAAGTCAGCAGAGAACATTGCATGATCGTAAAAGAGGCGGACGAATACTTTGTGATCGACCAGAGAAGCTCCTTTGGCACTGTCGTGGACGGAGTGCATTGCGCACCGGGAAAAAAGAGCGCGCCACTTGCAGAAGGGTCGATCATCGACTTGCCGGGCATTCAGTTTCGCGTGGAGTTTCAATAATCGGTTGAAATGGGGAGGCATATGAAAAAGGGAGCATTTTGGCGCGGGAAAAAAGAGAAAAAAGAACAAAAGGGGAAAAACCAGGCGGACTTTCTGGAAGAACCGGAAAGCGTGACGGGATTCTTTGCGGACGATGAGGACGAAACTGAAACCGGCTTTTTGGGAGAGAGCGGG
>CAYVVW010000011.1:0-17974 GCA_964455335.1 uncultured Marvinbryantia sp. | reverse complement strand
AACGTAACCGGCTTTTTGGGAGAGAGCGGGAGCGGTTATGGATATGCCGCGGAAGAAGACGAGAGCGAGAACGTAACAGGTTTCCTTGGGGAAAATGGAGTTGGCCAAATGCCACCGGGGGCGCGGCGTCCGAAGCCCCCAGGGGCACATGGCGCATATCGGCAGATGCCACAGGGGGCAGCAGGACAGCATCGGATGCCACAGGGAGTACATGGGGCGTACCGCCCGATGCCACAGGGGGCAGCAGTGCAGCACCAGATGCAACCGGGAGCGCAGCGTCCGATGTCACGGCCGCATCCCCAGGACGCGCCGCCGAAACTGGAGGACGAGGCCACTGGCTTTGCGGATGAAAATATCCTCGCGCAGACGGCAAGGGAGCGGTGGATGCCGATTTTGGTGCGGACGCTGACAGGGGAAAATGCCTATGTGGCAGAGACGCCCTTTTACATCGGCAGGAGCAATTATCGCGTGCATTTTCGCATCAACAACTCGCGGATCAGCAATATGCACGCGGCGATTGTATTGGAAAATGGCTCTTATTTCCTAAAGGACATGGGATCTTTAAATGGCACTTATGTGTCGGGGGAGCGATTGGGCGAGGGCGAGCTGTGCCCGCTTTTCAACGGCTGCGTGTTTGAACTGGCGGGGGAAACTTTTACGGTGATTTTTCGGAAAATAGAGGTGTGACATGGGATTCACGGCTGCGGCATATACGGACATCGGCATTTCCAGGCCCACAAACCAGGACAGTATTTGCGTGGCGCGCGGCATCCTGGACGGCGAGGAAATCGCAATGGCCATTGTCTGCGACGGGATGGGCGGATATGAAAAAGGGGAAGTGGCAAGCGCGCAGATTGTCCAATTTTTTGCCGCATGGTTTGCGCAGCTCCCGACGGATCTCGTCGCCCTTCGCTGGGAGGACATCCCCCTGGTGTGGTGCGGATATTTGGAGCGGCTCAACCAGGTCATTTACCAGTATGGGAACGACAACGGCATCCGCATGGGAAGCACGTTTTCCGGGATTTTGCTGTGGAGGCAAAAGTACCTGCTGGTTCATGTCGGCGACAGCCGGATCTATCGGATCACGGATCATGCCGCGCAGTTGACAAGCGACCATGTGCACCCAAAACATCGGCATATGCTGACGCGCTGCATTGGGTCGCCCAACATTCCAGAACCGCAGATTCGAATGGGGGATTTTTTGGAAAATACGACGTTTTTGCTCTGCAGCGATGGATTTTTCCACAAGATTTCCACAGAAGAACTGGTCGTGTGGTTTGCGCCCGGCCGGCTTTCGGACACGGACGGTATACGCGCGCGGATGGCGGAGGCGGTGGAAACCGCGAAGCAGCGCGGGGAAAGGGATAACATTTCGGTCGCACTTTTGAAAGGCACGGGCGATGTGGACGATGAGGCGGTGACAGAGCCAAAAGGCGCGTCCGCCACGGCGCGCGCGTTTGCGCTGCTGGACATGGAAGTGCTGACACACGCGGAGGGGGAAGATTTGCCTCTGGACGAGGGCGGATTTGGAAAGGAGCACGCGTATGGGCATAGATGAATGGCTGTTTTACGGCGGATTGGCGGCGACGGCACTTGTGGCGGTTTTGGCGGTGATTTCGGCGGTTTCCCTGAAGTTCAAAAAACTGCGCCTTGACGAGACACTGGACGAGGAATATGGGAAGCAGCAGAGGCTGAACCAGCAGCTGGAAACATAAGGAGAGAAAACAATGGCGGAAATGGTGGCCTCCACCTATGAATTGTTGGAAAAACTTGGCTCCGGGGGAGGTGGCGTTGTCTACCTGGCATACCACGTCAGGCTTGGGAAAAAAGTCGTATTAAAGGCGGACAAGCGCAAGATCGGCACATCCACCGAACTATTGCGAAAAGAAGTCGACATCTTAAAAGAGTTGAAGCACCCGCACATCCCGCGGGTTTACGACTTTTTTGTGGAGGACGGGATCGTCTACACGGCGATGGAGTACCTTGAGGGGGAAAGCCTCGACAAGCCGCTCAAGCGCGGGGAAAAATATCCCCAGCCGCAGGTGATCTTGTGGGCGGTGCAGCTGCTGGACGCGCTGGATTACCTGCACCGGCCGATCCATGGCGACCCGCCAAAGGGATATGTCCACAGCGACGTAAAACCGGCAAACCTCATGCGTATGCCGGACAACAACATTGCGCTGATCGACTTCAACATCGCCCTTGCTCTGGGAGAAACGCGCGTGATCGGGGCCAGCGCGGGATATGCGTCGCCGGAGCATTATGGCAGGGATTTTTCCTTCAGCAGCGGTACCTCGCAGGACACGGACACAGTGACAACCACGGAAGTGTCAGACGGGCAGGATGTCACGGAGGCCATGGGCAATGACGGAAAGGAGCGCCCAACGGAGGCGATGTCGGACTTGCGCGTCCAGTCCTCCGGCAGAAAGGTCATTGTGCCCGACGTCCGATCGGATATTTATAGCGTTGGTGCGACGCTGTACCACCTCTTAAGCGGGCGGCGCCCCGCGCGGGAGGCGACAGATGTGGAACCGCTTTCCAAGAAAGCCTTTAGCCCGCTTTTGGTCGATATTATCGCAAAAGCGATGGATCCAAACCCGGACTTGCGCTACCAGACGGCGAAGGAAATGCAAGAGGCGTTTTTGCAGCTTCGGCAAAATGACCCGCGCACGAAAAAATGGAAAAAAAAGAGGCGCGCGGCCAGCGTGTGCTACCCCATTTTGCTGGCGGCGGGCGTGGCGGTTTCTTTTGTCGGGCTAAAGCGGATGCAAGTCGCGGAGTCGTGGCTAAAATATACGGAATATGCGAAAAATGCCCTGGAAACAGGCGATGTTGGGCAGGCGCGAAAAGACATCCAACAGGCGCTCACGGCGGCAAACGGCGGTCTTTTAGAACCGCGCATCCGATCAGAAACACGGCGCGTGATGGCGGATGTCCTGGGGGTATATGACCTTTCGGACGGGTACAAACAGGACGGGGTTTTCACATTGCCGTCCGAGCTGCTCGGCGTGGAACTCTCTCCGGAGGGAAAGACGGGGGCGTGCCTCTACAGCGGCGGCCTTGCGCTGGTGGACACCGCGCGCAAGGAGATCCTGGAGCATTTGCAGACAAACGGGTCGGGCCTTGCGGAGGCAAAGTACCTCGACGAGCAGACCTTGCTGTTCGCGGGAAAAGACGGCCTGCAGTGTTACGACATTGCGGAGCGCAAAGTGCTGTGGACGGGCGAGCCGGCCACCAAGCTGTGCGTGTCGGCAGACGCAAGCGCGGCGGCGGCCGTCTATAAAGACGAAACCTGCGCGCGCGTGTACGACACGCGCAGCGGGGAGCTTTTGGCGACCGTGGATTTTGGCGGCAAGTTCCAAAGGGTGGCGGTCAATGACAGCTTTGGAAACCCTGGGCTGAACCTGCTGGCACTAAGCCGGGACGGCACGTTTTTGGCGGCGAGCTTTCGGGATGGCAGCCTGCAGCTCTTTGACGTGCGGGATGCGGAAAACTCGTACACCCTGACAGAAGCGGATGCCGGGTATATCCGTTTTTCCGGCGGATTTTATGAACAGTATTTTGCATTTTCGGCGACTTCGGACGCGGAGTCGGTCGTGGCTGTCATCGACATGGGCACGATGGAGCAGACCGGGGGATTCCGCTCGGAAAACAGCACTTACAACTTGCTGGCGGACGCCTCTGGCATTTATATCCAGAGCGACAATATTTTCGAGCAATTAGACCCGGAAACCGGAGAGGAGCGGGCGCTCGTGACGACGGCAGACCCGATTCTGGCATTTGCCACGACGGGGGAAAACAGTGTCATTACGACCAGGGAATCCATTTTGTTTTTTGACGGGCTTGCGAACCAAATGGCGCAGTACAAAAACCAAAATACCACGCACTACCTCGCCATTCGAGAGCCCGTTGCGCTGGTGGGAAGCCTGGACTCCCCAACGGTGCGCGTCCTAAAAATGGAAAAGCACGCGGAAGCGCAAGTGCTCGATTACGGCCCTTATTACGAACACGACGAGGCGCGGGTCAGCGCGGACGGGCAGACGGTGATGCTGTTTCGCTATGAGGGATTCCGCATTTACCGCTTCTCAGGGGAGTTGGTCGCGGAAGTGGAATTGCCCGAAAAGGAGCAAATCTATGACCAGCAGTTCGTGAGCGAGGGGGCGGATTCCCGGCTGGAAGTCACTTACTATGACGGCACGGTGCACTGCTATAGCGCGGCGGACGGAACTCTCCTGGAAGAACGGGAAATCGAGGAGCCGGACAAGGCGATCAAAGACGTATTTGAGGTGGGGGCGTACCGTGTGGAGTCCGATTTGCACGGCACGGTTGCCATTTTCCGAAAAGAGGATGGGGAGCTTTTGCGCGAGATGGCGCAGGACGCCTACCTCACTTACCTGACGCAGGAAGGCGGCTATTTTGTCGCCCAGTACCAGACAGCGGACGGCGGGCAATATGGCCAGCTCTATGACGAAAACTGGGAAATCGTGGCTGATTTGCCAAACTTGTGCGGTGTCGCAAATGGGGAATTTTATTTTGACTACCCCGCAAAAGGGTACATGCGAAAAACACACCTGTACGAATTGGAAGAACTCAAAAAATTGCTGTAATGGCAAAGGATCTTTCACATAACACAAAAGCCGAGCGAACGATCGGTGCGAAAGCGAGGGAACAACATGCGAGCAAACAAGAAAAAACGAGCGGCAAAGATTTTGGCACTTGCCCTTGCGGCGTGCCTGGGGATGCAAGCCTGGGCATCACAGGGAACAGGCAGCCCGGGAACAATCGGTGACGCGGCAGACGGCGGCGCAAAGGCCAGGAACGTGGTGTCTGCGGAAAGCATGACAGAGCCAGCCACGGACGCCGCCGCACAGGCGCAGGACGCATCGAAAGTGTCCGCGGATGGGGAACTGTCGGGAGCGGAGAGCGCGCTGGCAGACGGCGCGACCCAGGGCGGTGCAGAGAATGAGACAGGCGCGTCCGCTGACGGACAGACAGAGCCAGCCACGCAAGGGCAGGACGCATCGGAAGATTCGACGGACGGAGCGACATCGGGCACGGCGGATGGCGCGACCCAGGGTGGCGCAGAGAGCGAGACAGGCGCGCCCGCTGACGGACAGACAGAGCCAGCCGCGCAAGGGCAGGATATATCGGAAGCACAGACGGGCGGAGAGGCATCGGATGCGGAAAGCGCGCTGACGGAAAGTGAAACGCAGGATGCGCCGAAAGTGCCGGCAGATGGAGAAGCATTGGGCGTGGAAGGCGCGCTGGCAGCAGGAGCAGAGCAAGGCACGCCCACTGACGGACAGGCAGAGCCAGCCACGCAAGGGCAAGCTGCATCGGATGGCGCATCCCAGAGCGAGACGCAGGCCACGGCAGGCGCATCGGGGGAGAAAGAAACACAGGGCGCGGAAAACAGCGAGACAGAGGGGCTGACGGAAGCGGACACGGAGTCCGAAGCAGGCGCGTCCACGTCGCCCGCATCGCTTTTGCTATTGGAGGAAAAGAAAGTCAGCCTTGTCCTTTCCGAGGGCGAGACCTCCCTAAAGCTCTCTGAGGTGCTGGGCCGCTTGCAGTACGCGGATGGCAGCAAGGTCGAGATCCCCGAAGACGCCACCACGGTGTGGACGTATTTCAAAGACGCGGAAAATAACCTGTTCCGCGACGAATACCATGTGATCGCGGACGATGAGACAGTGGATCTCTCCCTGGCGGCGGATGTGGATAATTACCGCATGGAGCTCATCATCGGCAGCGGAAAGCAGCTAGACCCTGACAACGTCCGTTACTTGGTGCGCGTCTACCTGACGGACAATTTCCTGGAGCAGGAAAAGATCACATACGTGCTGTTCCAGGAAGCGGAAAATGGGGAGCGCACGCAAGTCATTCCGGGAAAGACAAAGATCGTCGAGGATATAGAGCTGGATGAGTACAAAGTGGACATCACGGAATATGCATACGCAGGCCACAAGGAGGGCAATCCCTACTATCTGGGGATGCACTCTGACGCGGACGAGCGGCCGGATATCCGCGCGGATGTCTACACGCTTGCGGATTATGCCGAACACCAAAAAGGCAATGCGGTGGCTCCCATCACAGAGCAGATTTTGCACCAGGACATGGGGGTTACCGGGGCAGGCTACCAGGCGCAGTTTGACGCGGCAGATGCCGCAAACAATATCTTTGCCATCGAATATGTGAACGTCAACGCAGAGGCGGTTGTGGGAACAAAGATCGTCGCGCTGACCGTGGAAAATGACCTGGCCTACATGACGGGCGACATCCGAAATGACGCGGGCGAGAGCATCGCGATCTTAAAGACGGACAGTTATGACATCCAAAACATGGAGTTTGACCTGGAAACGGGGGAGGCGGCTGGCGCGGGTGTCTACACGCTGATCTACATGCTCAAGAGCGGGTATGACCCGACGCAGGAGCAGCTTTGCCTGCTCAGCGCCCACGACAGCAGCTTTTTTGGCGGCGACGCGAATGCCCACGTGATCAAGGCCGTGACCGGGCATTATGACTCCTACCAGGCCGCAAAAGGGCAGCCGGACATCAAAGAACAGCTGATCCCAGAAAGCCAGACGGGCGGTTACAAGGCGAATTATTACTACAAAAACGGCGGGCAGAACTTCACCATTTTCTTTGACGACGGAAGCGTCTATCCTGTGAATGTCCGCATACTGGACTACGACAGCCGGCTGGACCCGGATTATGTCAAGGAATACACAGACGCGCCGATCGTGGGAGAAAAAGACCCATGGTTCCGCGTGACGGGCGCAAAGTACAATGGGGAAACCCTGGATACCTATGTGGTGGAAAATGGCAAAGAGATCAATTTGGACACCATGTATGGGTATCACTACCAGACGATTTTTGTGAATGACGCATCTGCGGATTTGTCAAAATTGCAGCCCATATTTGAGCCGGAAAACTCGGATCAGATCCGCGTGCGCGTGCTCCAAAAAGACGGCACGCAGTCGGACGCGGTTTCCGGGGAAACCCTGACGGACTTTTCCCAGGGCGCGGTGCAATATATGGTGGCGATCCGCGACGAAAACCATGTGAAAAACTACCAGGTGACCTTTGCGAAAAAGACGGAAGCGCCCCAGCTGTTTGTGTCTGGGCCGCGGACGCGCGAGGTATTTCTCGACCAATATTTTGAGTACAAACATGACATTTTGATCGCAAACCTCGGAAATGCGCAGCTGACAGGAATAAAAGTGGAGCTTTCGGCTACCCATACGAAATTGGACGATTACTGGATCGTCGGCGGGAATGGCAACGACACGCTCGCGCCATTTTCCACGACGGCGACGGACAAGGAATATGGCGAGCTCCCGAACATGGCGAAAATCCGCCTGCTCCCAGACGGCGAGGGCGATATCGAGGGAACGCTGACCATTTCGGCGGACGGCATTGACCCGATCGTGATCACCTTGTCCGGCAGCGCGCAGTCGCCAAAACTCATTGACGCGACGCCGGGCGGCGGCGTCAAGTACGTGCCCTATTCGTTCTGGGTGCCGACCACAAATATGTACGACTGGGCAAAAACCACATTTTCCCTGCAAGAGGGAACGCTGCCCGCGGGCGTGACGCTAAACCCGAATACAGGAGAAATCTACGGCGTGCCGCAGGAAACAGGAACGTTTACGGTAACGGTCAAAGCGGAATTTACGGCGGACGGCACGACATTTGACCCTGCCACGGCATCCTATGTGATCCAGGTGGAGGAAAACACCAATGCCAATGTTTTTGCGGCTTCGGATGAGGGATATCCGATTTTGGACGCCGTGGGAACGGATGTCGGCGGGCATGATTATGTCCTGACAGAGGCAGAAATCGCCCAAGATCAGGTATTCCGCTCGGAGGGCGTCTTTGGGAACTTTGTGGACGTGTGGCTGAACGGGCAGAAACTGGAAGAGGACGTGGATTATGTCGCGGAGAGCGGGTCTACCAAGATCACCATCCGCAGCCAGACCTTCCGCGACCGCGACAAGACCAACTTAAATGGCACGAACACACTGGCGATAGAGTTCCGCGACAAAGAGGGGCAGGCAGAGACGGGCGACAAAGACCTGGCGCTTCGCAGGACGGCGCAGAACTTCCGCTTGGACGTGAAATCGGACCAGCCAAGCCCATCGCCCACACCGAGCGAGACACCGAGTGAGACGCCGAGCGCGTCGCCAAGCGAAACGCCAAAGCCAAGCGAGACGCCAAAGCCGTCCGCAAAGCCGAGCGAAACGCCGAAGCCGTCCGCAAAGCCGAAGCCATCCGCGACGCCAAAGCCGGAGCGCACGCCGGATGTCATCCAGCCATCGACAGAGCCGCAGACAGAGCCTGCGACAGAAAAAGAGACAGGAGCGCCGGCGCCTGTTCCGACAGAAACGCCGACAGAGGCGCAGTCGGAGACGGCTTCCGAGACGGGATTTGTGGATATGCGCGTGCAAGTGGTGGACGCAAATGACGCGGCCGTGGCAAATGTCATGGTGGAAATCCACTCCACGCCGCAGAGCGCGCTGGCGGACGAAAATGGCATCGCCAAATTTTACGACGTGGAATTTGGCGCGCACACGGTAACCGTATACAACGAGGACGGCACAACGCTCGCGTCAAAAGCATTTCAGGTGGAATCCGGCGCGTCCATCCGCCTGGACGGCGACGTTGTGACAGCGCCGCAGGGCGCGGATCTCATCTTGAAAGTTCAGGTGGAAAATGGGGAACTGACCCTAGTAAGCGTCTCAGAGGATATGCCGGAGACAGGGGATCACACCCCGGTGGCCATCCTGCTGGCATTGCTGCTGGCGTCATTTGCCACGATGGTGTCCGCACTGCGCGCGAGAAAGCGCTAACAAAAAGAACCCCGACCCCTGTGCGGCACACCTATGTGCCAGCGGGGTTCGGGGCAGTCGCACGATGGGGCGAAAGGCCGCGAGGAGGGTGCAGATGAAAGGAAAGAAATGGCTGTTTGCCGTGCTGCTGGTAGTGTGGGCATTTGCCCTGGCGACGACGGCAGTGGCGGCAAAACCAAAATTGAACAAAAAGACCGCCACGATCTACGTGGGCGAAAAACTGAAACTAAAAGTCACCGGGACAAAATCCAAGGGAACTTTTCAAAGCTCCTCCAAGAAAGTGGCCAAAGTGGACAAGTCGGGGAAAGTCACGGCTTTAAAGGCGGGCAAGGCGACCATCAAAGTGAAGGTGGCCGGCAAAACCCTGACTTGCAAAGTCAAAGTCAAATCGCCCCAGCTGAGCCACAAAAGCGTGACGCTCAAAGAAGGCGCGACAAAGACGATCAAGCTCTACGGAACGAAGATCCAGTCGGTTTCCAACAGCAACACAAAGATCGCGTCCTTCAACAAAAAGGGCAAGATCCAGGCAAAAAAGGCAGGGCGCTGCACCCTGACCGTAAAAGGGAAAAATGGGAAAAGCTACAAATGCAAGGTGACGGTACTCGCGAAGGCAAAAGCGACGCCGACGCCAAGCCAGACACCAAGCCAGACACCGGAAATGGAAGGGGGCGCAAGCCCGACACCCACGGCAGATCCGGGCCTTGCCAAACCGGACGCGCCGTCAGACCCGAACGCGGTGCCCACGGACGACCCGTCCGTACCGCAGCCGGAAGATCCCGGGCAGCCGTCCGACCCGTTGGAAGACCCAGCGCAGCCGTCCGACCCGTCGGAAGATCCTGCGCAACCATCCGACCCATCGGAAGATCCCGGGCAGCCGTCCGATCCGTCGGGAGATCCCGGGCAGCCGTCCGATCCATCGGAAGATCCTGGGCAGCCGTCCGACCCGTCGGGAGATCCTGCGCAGCCCTCTGACCCATCGGAAGATCCCGGGCAGCCGTCTGATCCGTCAGAAAATCCCGGGCAACCCTCCGAACCGCCGACAGAACCTCCGACGGAAGAACCGTTTGAGGGACCGGAAGGCTCCGCGGCATCGGGCGAGGACATTCCAAAACTTGTGGAGCAGGGGATCAAAAAAATTATCCTGCAATCTTACGAAAAGAAAAAATTTGTGATTCCCGAGGGAAATTACCCCGACGTGGTCCTCATTGTCGACATTCCAAACGGAGCGCTGGAAAACCAGGCAAGGTTCAAGCGCATCGAGATTGAGAATATCTCGCCGGACAAAGATGGTTTCATAGAACATGCAGATGGAAATATTATTGAAGTCCTGGAGGAAGTCCATGGCACGCTGACCGTCGAGGAAGAGGCAAACGTCACGATCCTGGTGAATGGGCCGAGCGTCGACTTTACCATCCAAAACCATGGGAAAGTCAATGGCATTTCCCTCAATGACGAAAGCGCGACCCTGCTGATCGCGGGCGACAGCCTGCAGACGATCCCCATCGAGGTGGCGGAACAGGCAAGCGGCGCGGCGATCACGACAGAGCGCAACCTCGACATCACGGCCAACGCAAAGCTGGACCTTGTGCTCGGAGAAGGCGCGGATCGCACGGTGGCATCCATCACGGATCGCGCGGACATTCCGGATGTGAGCGGCCTTGGCAGCGTCACGGTGCGCAATACCCTGACGGGCGAGATCGACATCGTGCTTGCGGAAAATGCGATCGACAACCCGACCAAAGTGCGCGTGACGGGGCAGCTGCACCGCTCGGACGGCACGGCGATGGAAGGCGTGTCCGTCTACATGCTCAAATACAGGCGTGCCATCGATGCCGAAAACATCACAGCGGACGACCTGGACAACGCGCGGCTGGCACTGACCGAAGCGGATGGATCCTATGAGTTTGCGCAAATCCCGATCGGGAACTACTACCTGGTTGCGGAAGCGGACGGGTATATGCAATCCGTGCAAATCCAGCCGGTGGCAAGAACCGCGACAGGCACGTTTGAAAATGAGCCGATCGAGATGCTGACACAAGCGGAAGGCACGGGCACCCTCTCGGGAACTGTGGTGGACGCAATGACAGGAAAGGAGGCCGCGTTCCCAGTATCGCTCAAACTGCGCAAGGGGAGAAACAACGTGAGCGGCCGCGCGAAAGCCACCCTGGAGGACGTGACGGGATCGTTTGCGTTTGGCACGCTGGAGGCGGGCGCCTACACGATTCAGGCCTACACAAAAACGTCCAGCGAGGTTACGATCGTCTCTACGTCGGAGACGGTGATCGTGGCGGGCGGAAAAGACAATGTGTGCAGCGTTGCGGTATCCGCGGCCATGGATGGCGCGGGTATGCGGTTTGTCCTCACCTGGGGGGATCAGAAATCTGACGCCCCCGGGGATCTGGACTCCCACCTGTTTGGCCCGGACATTTCGGGATATGGGGAACGCTACCACGTATACCAGGGAACACAGGCGGCATATGACGCAAACGGCACGCTTTTGGCGGAGCTGGACGTGGACGACACCTCTTACGAAGGACCGGAGACCACGACCATCCGCGAGCTCAGGCCCGGCGTATATAGCTTCTTTGTCTACGACTATGAGGACATGTACAACGAGGAGAGCACCAACCTTTCCAACAAATCCAAGGCGGTGGTGCGCATCTACGACGCGGCGGGGTACATCCCGCGGGCGACAGTGGCCGTTCCGCAGGGGTTTGCGGGAAATCTGTGGCACGTGTGCGACTATGACGCGGCGACGGATCAGCTGACCATCGTCAACCAGGTGCAATACTGGCCGTCCGTGTCGAGCGACGACTTTTACATGCCGCTCCCGGAACGGCTTCGGGAGATGATCGAAGAGAGCATCTCCATGCTGGAATGGTATTGCGAGGAAAAGCTGGAGCCGGGGGCGCCGCTCAAAGAAGAAATCGATGCGGCGATCCAGCACGCAAAAACAGTGTGCGAAACAAGCAGCGATGTGTCCGAGCTGCGCGCGGAAAGACAGGCGCTGGAGGTTTACCTGAAGCAACTCAACGTGGAGCAGGATCTCAAAACGAAGCGGCTCATAGACGGCGCGACGCCAATTTCGCCAAACGAGATGGTGGATGTCCGCCTCGGGTCGCAGGAGATCGCCTACGGATTTACCCCGGAAACAAGCGGGGACTACCTATTTGCCATCCGCAGGCTCGACGCAGAGGCAGACCCGTGGATGAACGTCTACGAGGGCTACCAGACGTTTAGCGAGTCCATCACATCTACGGATAACCTCATATTGATGGGCGGCCGCATGGAAGCTGGCCAGAAGTACACGGTGGCATTGTCGGAATATATGCTGGAGGATGCGCCCTACCGCCTTGCCCTGATAGAGGGGCTTGGCGCGGCGGAAATACTCGACTTGGCAGCTTGGGTCAAGTACACCTGCGAAGAGTATCTTTCGGAGGGGGATGCCCTCTACCAGGAAATCATGGAGGCGATCCAGGCAGCAGAGTCTACCTTGCTGGAAAACGGCGTCGCGTGGGATGAGGAAAAAGCGCGGGAGCTTACGCCGAAACTGGAAGCCTATCGGGAGCAGGCATGGGAGGATCAGCCGAACTGGCTGGAGGAAGAGCTCGATGGGGCGACCCCCATCGAGGTGGGCGCACGCGTCAGCGTGGAGGCAACGGATGAAACCAAATATTTCTCCTTCCAGCCGCAAAGCGACGCGACCTATACGTTCCTGGCCTACACACAGGAAAAACGCTCCTCTGCGGACACCATGATTTACGAGGGGTACGATTCCTATTATGGGGATCGCTCCTACTGGGGGCGCGGCATCTACCTGGAAACGATCGCGGCAAAGGCGGGCGTGCGCTACACGGTGTCGATACAGGAATATAACTTGGAACAATGCCCCTATGTGCTCGCGATCCTTGAAGGAGACACCGCCGTGCATCTGTACAACTGGATTGACGAGGTAGAACCCCTGTGCACGCGGCGCCTGCCCAGAAATGACAGCCTGCGCACCGAAATCATGGAAAAAATCGCGGATGCCTGGATGCTCATCGAGTTTGACGAATGGAAAGAGGACGTTGCGCAAGGCCTGCTGGCAGATATGGAATCCTATTATGAGCAGCTGCTTTACATGGACGATCTGAAGCTGAATGAGGCCATTGACAACGCGCAGCCATTGCAGATTGGCGTGCCTTACATTGCAAAGATCGTGGAGGACGCGACCTACTACAGCTTCGTGCCGGTCGTGGAAGGATCGTATGTGGTCAGGATAGAGACAGACGAGGAGGATGCTTACTTATACACCACGGTATACGAAGGCCACGAAAGCTACTATTTCTACCACTACGAGTGCGGAAAGACCGTATTCTACTACGACGAACTGACCGCGGGCGTGCCGTATACCTTTGCGCTAGAAGAATTGGGGGTGGACGGCGGAGCGCTCTATACCATGACTGTATTGCAAAATGAGACCATGGCAGGGCTGATCGAAGTGACAAAAAGTGTCACAGAACTTGTGGACTCCCGCCTGGAAGCGGATGATACCCTGCGCACGCAAATCGAGCAGGACATCGACCGCGTGGGGGAACTCCTAACGGGAACATGGTCAGAGGCGACAGGCCAGACCTACCTTGCGAAAATGCAGGCATACGAAGAACAACTGCTGGAGCTCCCATCCCTGGAGATGGAATACCTCATAGACCTCACCGCGGAACGCGGCGCGGGAGACGCATCCGCACAGACAGAGCCGAACATCCTCTTTGAGGAAGAAACGAATGTGTCGGACGGCACAGAGAATGTAGGGAACATGAATCTGGGGAACATGGCCAATTCGGAATTGACCCTGGGTGAGGCGACAGCGGAGCAAGAGGCCATACTGGAGACAAACGTGACACAGATGGCGGAAACAGAAATGGAGGAAATAGAGGAAATACAAATAGCGGAAACGCAAATGGAGGAAATAAAGGAAATACAAATAGCGGAAACACAGATGGAGGAAACACAGCGTGTGCCGGAATAAGGAAGATGCCCAGAAAACGGCAAGCCGCACGATCGGATAGAAAACAAGGGGCGCGTGGGATTCTGCAAGGCTGAATGGGCAAAGGACGTGACGAGCAGCACGCAAAGAACAGAGGGAGACGGCGGAAGGCGATGCCAGCCGTCACCCTTTGTTCAAAAGTAAAAAATCTTGATTTTTTGGATTATGAGGAGAATTTGGAATGAGCAATGCAATGAAAAAGAATGGCAATAAAAAGCGTTTATTTATGGTGCTACTTCTCTTGATGATAGGGATAACGATGAAACTCCCTGCGGAAGCAAAAGTTTCTGCGCCGAAATACCCGAAAAAAATTACTGTCTACTACGGATGCAGAGATGGTGAGAAATTTAAAGATTACAAAAAGCCTGGCCGTGAGAAACATATTGCGATTTTAACAGATGAATCAAATAGCCTAGAAAGGGGGTCAAACATAAAGTCTAGCAATCCTAAGGTCGCAAAAGCGGAATACGATATGGGCATTGGTGGAGTGGGTGTTCTATATATTCGTATTTTGCCAAACGTGAAAGGGAATAACATTGCTACTGGGAAAACAACGTTTTCCTTTACGGTAACACTAAATGGGAAGAAGTATCCCATTTCCATTGAATGTACAATCAAAAAGGCGACAACACCATTTTCGACTTTTAAAATAGATGGAAAGGAATACAAACCTTCTTTGAATAAAAAATGGGAAATTCAAATTCCAAGTGCGAAAAAAGTGAAGGTGAAATATAAGCTAAAATCAAAGGACTATCAGGTAAGCTACTATAGTAAAAACAAAATGAAAAAAGTAAAGACGTACTATGGTGAAACGGTGAAGATACAAAAAGAAATAAAATTAAAAAGCGGAGACGAAATAAAAAATCCAACTAGAATTTGTATCTACCCAAAGGCAAAAGGATATGATTATTTGCGAGAGTTTTTTACGGGAGCTGTGGAATGGAATATTCAGTTCGGAGAAGTTAAGTGAGATTGCCGCTGGGGTGAGAGTGGGCTGTTTGGCAAACAAAGATAGAAAATACTCATAAAGGAGTAGGATATCATGCGTGAAAAGAGAAAGTATGTGAATCTGGCTAGATATTTATCAGCTGTAGTTTTTTGCCTGCTATTTGTTTTTACTGCAAAAGCGCAGGCAGGGGCATCGATGCAAGACGAATTTGGCCCATCTGTTGCGCCCAAATTAAAGAAAACATTTACGTTTTATTTCAAAGAAAACTATAGTGAAGAGTACAAAGTCATACATCCAGAACCGCAATACATCACTGTTGCCAATTTTCCAAATCATATACTGATAGAAGAAGATAATGTCAATCATCGATATGATGGCTATAAAACTTCAAAGCTAAAACTGAGTAAGAAGAACATTGCGAAAGTTGATTATATGAAGGGTACTTACTATTCAACAGACTTAACAATTTTGGTGTTTCCGGTTGTAAAAAACAAGAAGATACAAACGGGAAAAACGACATTATCGTTTACCGTAACAAAAGGGAAGAAGAAATATCCGTTGTCATGCGATATAATCATTCGAAAAGCCCCAAATCCATTTAAGTCTTTGAAAATAAATGGAAAAGAGTATGCATCGTCTTTTAACAAGTATTGGACAATAAACGTACCATTTTCGAAGAAAGCAAAAATTACATATAAACTAAAGTCTAAAAAGTACAAATTGTTTTATTACAGCGATGGCTACAAGAAAATTAAATTCAAAAGTGGAAGTACTGTAAAAGTTGGGAAGAATTTGTATGTAAACATAAAAAAATTTTCTCAACGAGAATCAGTCTGGGAAATGGAAAATATGGTTGATAAATATTGTATTGACTTGACTAAAAAGGAGAAAAGTTGACAGTATTGTCTTCCGGCGAATGGAAGTGAGCCGGAAGTGCCGAACAGAACGCAAAGAACAGAGGGAGACGGCGGAAGGCGATGCCAGGCCGTCACCCTTTGTTCCAAAATGGGTAGAACTATCATAGAACAAAAATTAAATAGCAATCGTAAGGAAAAACAAAGGGAAAACGACACGAGAAGAGTATCAAGGGAAGAAGGGGAAATCTGTCATGCGTGAAACGAGAGTGGGAGCAAGTTGGGGCAGGTATCTGCTGGCAGTGCTACTTTGTGTGATGTTTGTGTTCATTGGAAGATTACAAGCGGGAGCGTATGCTGGACGGGAGAAATTAAATTGGGTTCCGGCCGGTGCACCGAAATTCCCAAAGAAAGTAACATTGTATTTTAAAGAATATAGCAAAGAAGATGGAGAAATCGTACCAGATATGGAAACCATATCTGGAACAAATTTTCCGAACATCGCATTTTTTTGGGATGGAAAACCAGGATTTACAGGGTCAAAAAATTCGGATTATAAGGTTTCAAAAATAAAACAGAGCAATCGCAAAGTTGCAAAAGTGGAATATCTAAGTGATGGAATAGACTGGCAGAATCTTACGATTTCTGTGAAGCCGATTATCAAAAACAAGAAACTGGTCACTGGTAAAACAAAGGTATCGTTTACGGTAACAAAAAAAGGTAAGAATTATCCCCTTTCGTGTGAAATAACAATCAAAAAACTACCAAATCCGTTTAAATCATTAAAGATAAACGGAAAAAACTATACGTCAGCTTTGAGTAAATACTGGAAAGTGAGTATACCCGTTGCGAAGAAAGCAAAAATTACGTACAAACTGAAGTCAAAAAAATATCAAGTATATTATCATAACAAGAATTTTAAAGAAAAGCAGTTGAAAAGTGGTAGCACAGTAAAAGTACCAGAAACACTTTGGATAGATTTCAACAGAGAAAAGGAACTTGGACATGACATGATTGGGTTCACACCCTGTATTGAGTTGATAGATAAAGGGAGTAAGGGGTAGGATTCCAAGGGCACAGGAATATCGGTATTTGCGAGAAGACGTTAGGAGCTCTGCCTTGTTTTTCTGAAAAAGTGGAAAAATCAAGAAAATGAAAAAAGGAGTGAAATGCAATGTGTGAAAAGAGAAGGTATATGAATCTGGGCAGGTATCTGTTGGCAGTGCTGCTTTGTATGATGTTTGTGGTTGGTGGAAGAACACAAGCGGGAGCATATGAGGGGGAGGACTTAGATTGGGTTCCGGCCGGTGCACCGAAATTCCCAAAGGAAGTGACAGTATATTTTAAGGAATACAGCAAAGATAATAAAAAATTCGGTCCAGAAATGGAAATGATTTCTGGTGATAATTTCCCGAATATTGCATTTATAGGAGATGGAAATTCGGATTATAAGGTTTCAAAGATACGGCAAAGTAACCCAAAAGTTGCAGAGGTGGAATATCTAAGTAATGTGGCGGACTGGCGAAATCTTACGATTTATGTGAAGCCCAAATTCAAAAAAAAGGAGCTAGTCACAGGAAAAACGAAAGTGACGTTCACTGTTATAAAAAAAGGGAAAAGATATCCACTTTCGTGTGAAATTATAATCAGAAAAGCACCAAATCCGTTTAAATCGTTAAAGATAAACGGAAAAGACTATACATCATCCTTCAAAAGATACTGGAATGTAAAGGTGAAGGTTAACAAGAAGGCGAAAATTGCATATAAACTCAAGGAAGAATACAAGGTCTACTATTATAATAAGAAATTTAAAAAAAGGGTGCTAAAAAGTGGTAGTACGGTAAAGGCACCAAAATATATTTGGGTAGATTTGAAACAAAAGTTAGGGAATGGAGTGCCTAGCGGCGAACACAGTATTGAATTTGTAGATAAGAACAGTATGGGATAGAACAAACGGTTTTGAAGAAGGAGAAAAACTATGGGAGAAAAGAAGATTGTGCTCAATTTGGGCAGATATGTATTGGCAGTGACGATTTGCATGATGTTTTTGCTCGTTGCAAACATACAAGTAGGGGCATCATCAACAGAGGATTGGTCATGGGTGCCACCAGGTGCTCCAAAATGTCCAAAGAAGATCACGTTGTATTTCAAGGAAAATTATTCAAAATATACTAAAGGCTTGTATCCATCAGAGGGTGTATTTTATGTGGAGAATATTCCGGAACTAGGATACTTTACACGTAAATTTCCAGCGAACCGGTAACAACCGCAAAATAATATTCGATTTTTACCG